>JADGEN010000011.1 GCA_016744355.1 Halieaceae bacterium | reverse complement strand
GGTTAAGATAGATCATGTGGTGGAAGTTGCGGTTGACGATAATGAAATTATTTCTCGGCTAAGTGGACGCAGGGTGCACCCCGGTTCAGGACGCATTTACCACACCGAACACAATCCTCCTACGAGTGAAGGTTTGGATGACGAAACCGGTGAGCCTCTGATTCAGCGTGATGACGATAAAGAAGAAACTGTACGTAACCGCCTGTCGGTTTATCACGAGCAAACCAGTCCACTGGTAGATTTTTATCAGAATATGTCGGGTGACTCTGCGCCGGAATATCATAAAGTTATCGGTGTTGGAGGCATGGACGAAATTCGAGATAAGGTGTTTGCAAGCCTTGAAGGCTAAAAAGACATGAAAGGCGAAAGGGCGAGAGCCCTTTTTTTATACGCAAGACTATTGTACCTCGTTGAGTTTATTGCTATTTTTCCAATGTACATCCGAATAATAAATATGGAGAAACGCCGTTATGGCTACTGCTAAGAAAAAAACGACTGCTAAACCGAAGAAGGCTGCTGTAAAGAAAGCGGTAGCTCCAGCTGTAAAACGAGCCGAGGAAGCCTTGGCGAAATTGCAGAAGGGCTTGGAAGCTGAAAAGAAAGCGGTAGCTGCTGCACGTAAAAAAGTTGAATCAGCTCGAGTGAAAGCAAAAAAGAGTCTGTCAGCAGCTGATAAGCGCGCTGCCAAATCTGCGGCAGCAGCCTCGGCTAAAGCATCTGCCCGAGTAAAAGCTATGCGCGAACGCGCAGCGGTTGCCAAGAAAAAATTATCCGATGCTACTGCTGATGCGAATGCCAAAGCAGCTCGATTGGCTGCAAAAGAGCGAGTTCAGGCCCATAAGCTTGAGTTGGAAGTAAAAGCTAAGATAGATGAGGCCAGCGTAATGGCCAAGCACGCGGAGCGTTGGGTTAAAGCGAGAATCGCAGCAGATAGGAAAAAACTCGCGGCGCTGGAAAAGAAGCTGTATGCCAGTTTAGTAAAAGCAGAGAGGAAGCTAGAGGCAAAGGCGAAAGCTGCCGAAAAGAAATTGAGAGCCGCAGAAAGGAAAGCTGAGGCGAAAATTAGAGCCGCTCTAAAAAAGAGAGCAAAGCCAAAGGCCAAAGCAAAGCCAAAGGCCAAAGCAAAGCCAAAGGCCAAAGCAAAGCCAAAGGCCAAAGCAAAGCCAAAGGCTAAAGCAAAGGCCAAGTAGAAAACTCGTTATATAGAAAACCCGTCTAGCGAAAGCCGGCGGGTTTTTTTATTGCCCAGGTATTGAGTTGAGATAGTTATGGTTTTGAAAGGAATCATATTCGTCTGAGAAGTCGACTGAAACATGCGGGTTTTGACGATACCAGTGTTTCACCGCGCGATGCCCCTGCTGTAAAAAATCGCTTAGATCGGTGAGGCACTCGGTCTTGATCACCGCACATAGATACTGATTCCGTTGCCCGTCGTGAGCAAAGCTAACAACGGGAGCATCTTCCGTATCTGCGCACAATGGAGCCAACAGACGCTGAACGAGGTCGTCAGGGAGCAGTGGTGTGTCGCAGGCTACTACTGCGACGTAGGACGTTGTTATCCTGGACTTAGCCGCTTCGATCCCTGCCAGGGGGCCTTCAAAACCGCTGCGTTGATCTTCAACGATGGGAAACCCCAAACTTTTATACTGCTCTATGTTTCGGTTACAACTGATAATCAAGGTGCTTGTCTGTGCCTGCAATCGTGCCGCCACGTGAGAGATCAGCGGCTTTCCCTGCCACAGTACCAGGCCCTTGTCTTGCCCACCCACGCGTCGGCCTGCACCGCCCGCTAGAATAAGCCCCGTTACTTCGTTGACTTCGGTCATAGCTTGCTCACCTGCGCTACAAGTGTAGGTGTCTGGGCTGGTAGATTTACTCGCATAAAGGTTCTTACCGGATAGCTGGTGTGTGATAATCCCACGTCAGGAAATTTCAATCTACTATGGCGAGAATTTTTGCAGGGCAGTTATCTTCGCATGACTAATATTTTAGCAATCGATACATCTACCGATGCATGTTCTGTAGCCCTGTACATGGATGGGCAAATAAGTGAGCTGCATGAAAATACACCGAGGCAGCACAGTCAAAGGTTATTTTCCATGTTGCGAGAACTGCTGCCGGATGGGAATCTGCGTGAGCAGGGCATAGATGCTGTGGCGTATGCTAACGGTCCGGGCTCTTTTACCGGATTGCGTATTGCTGCCAGTGCGGTGCAGGGCCTTGCATTTGCCAATGATTTGCCTGCAGTTCCGGTTTCTACTCTTGCCTGCCAGAGCCAAACGGCCTTGCGTACTGGCTTGGTTGGCTCAGGTGATACTGTGTTGAGCATGCTCGATGCTCGAATTAGCGAAGTGTATTGGGCGTTGTATAAATTCGAGGAACAGTTGGCAACAGCCATACAAGAACCGCTGGTCAGTTCGCCTCAGAGTATTGTTATCAAACAGCATATTTCTCATCTACACGCGGTAGGCGGAGGCTTGCGATATCTAGACTCTATGCCCTCTCAGCTGGTGTCAGCGCTGAAGGTCACGGACGAACAACTTTTGCCCTGCGCTCGCGACTTGATTCCTCTGGCCATTGCGCAGTATGAGCGTGGGTATGTTGAGCACGCTGTAGATGTCGCACCCCTGTATGTACGAGAAGAAGTAAGCTGGAAAAAGATTTCCGAGCAGGGCAAGTCTCAATGATCGAATGGTATCAGGCCATTATTCTGGCAGTTGTGCAGGGCTTAACCGAGTTTCTGCCCATATCGAGTTCAGCGCATCTGGCAATGTCACCTATATTGCTGGGTTGGCCCGATCAGGGGCTGGCGTTTGATATTGCTGTGCATGTTGGAACCTTATCAGCAGTACTTTTTTTCTACCGGAAAGATTTACAGGCGATGGCCGGCAGCTGGTTTGGGTCACTGGTGGGCGGCCCCAGCGACGACAACAGCCAGCTGGTCTGGTACTTGGCTGCAGCGACGCTGCCCGTTGCTGCGATCGGCGTGCTGGCTAATGATTTTATAGGTAGTGAGTTGCGCAATTTACCTGTCATCGCCACAACGACTCTCATATTTGGTTTGTTATTGGGGCTGGCAGACAAACGAGCGCGATTGGGCTCGCCCACAGTCGCTTTGACCTTAGCGATAGCCGTCATAATCGGCTTGTCACAGACTCTGGCGCTTATTCCGGGGGTTTCTCGATCCGGTGTCACTATTACGGCAGCGCTACTTCTGGGTATGGACCGCCAGTCTTCGGCACGTTTTTCATTTTTGCTGTCGATCCCGGTGATTGCGAGTGCCGGGGGCCTGCTTGTTCTAGACCTGCTTGAGGGCGGCAGTGGTTTAAATTGGGGTCAACTAGTTGTTGCGATAGCAGTATCGGGTATCACGGCTTATTTTTGTATTGCGGCGTTTATTCGCCTGTTGGATAGAGTCGGTTTGATGCCTTTTGTGTATTACCGGATAGTTCTCGCAGCAGTGCTCTATTTCTTGATTTTTTACTGAGTAAGCACCGCTTTATTTGTGTGACCGGGGTAGATCACCTCTGGTTACGATCTCAAGACTATGGATTTTTGGAATGACAGATATGAGCCAGCAACAATTTAACCAGCAGTTATGTCAGTTTCTGCAACACGCGACCACACCGTTCCACGCAGTCCAGATTATGTGCAGGCAACTGGCCGAAGCCGGCTTTGTGGCGCTGGATGACAGTCAGAGCTGGGATATTAAAGCAGGCGGAAAGTATTACCTGCAGCGCAATGGCAGCTCGCTGCTGGCCTTTGTTGCTGGTGCCAAGTGTGGCCCGGAACAGGGCATGAGAATGGTGGGGGCGCACACAGATAGCCCTTGTCTGATGGTTAAGCCTACGCCTGAAAAGTACGAGCAGGGATATTTTCGATTGGGCGTCGAAGTTTACGGTGGCGCACTGTTAAACCCGTGGTTTGACCGCGATCTTTCTCTGGCGGGGAGGGTGAGCTTTGAAACCAATCAGGGTACACTCGCCACCGCCCTGATCGATTATCGACGCGCTATTGCTACGGTTCCCAGTTTGGCAATTCACCTTGATCGCGAGGCGAACAAAAAGCGCTCAATTAATCCTCAGACAGATATTTTACCCGTGGTTTGTCAGCTCGATGGCAAGGGCAAACCAGAATTTCGCGAGCTTATAAAGGCTCGCTTGTTGGATGAGCATCCCGAGAGCGACGTGGCGCGCATCCTCGATTATGAATTGTCGTTTTACGATACCCAGGCTGCTTCGCTGATCGGCTTACACGAAGAGTTTATTGCCTCCGCCAGGTTGGATAACTTGCTCAGTTGCTTTACCGGTTTGCAGGCTTTACTCCAAAGTGATGGCAACAGCAGTACGCTGTTGGTATGTAACGACCACGAAGAAGTGGGCAGTCTTAGTACCGCAGGCGCACAGGGCCCTCTGTTGGAGTCAGTACTAAAAAGACTGGTAGTGGGCGAGCATGAATACGCAGCGTTAATTGATAACTCCATGATGATTTCGGCCGATAATGCACACGGTATTCACCCCAATTTTGCCGACAGGCATGACGCGAATCACGGGCCGCTCATTAATGCCGGTCCGGTAATTAAAATTAATAACAATCAGCGCTACGCCACCAATAGTGAAACCGCAGGTTTCTTCAGGCTGTTAGCTGCTAAAGAGAACGTTCCTGTTCAGTCATTTGTGGTGCGCACCGACATGGCCTGTGGCAGCACTATTGGGCCTATTACAGCGGGAGGGATTGGGGTGAAGACCCTCGATATAGGTGTGCCCACTTTTGGCATGCACTCCATTCGAGAACTCGGTGGCGCCTCCGATGCATACAACCTCAGTAAAGTACTGCAAAGGTATTTCAACTATCAGGGAGCTCTAGGCGCACAGTAAGCAACCGGGTGAAGGTTTTACTACTCTCTGCCTATGCCGCCCAGAGCCATGTTTACTGGCAGGAGGGATTACTTGCCATGTTCCCCCGGTGGCAATGGAGTGTGCTCAGTTTACCTCCAAGGCATTTCAGCTGGCGCGTGCGGGGCAACCCACTTTACTGGTCGTTAGAAGAACGCGAAACTCTGGAGGCTGGTTACGACCTGGTGCTAGCCACCTCCATGGTCGACCTTGCCACTTTGCGTGGTCTGGTGCCGCGCCTGGCCGTGGTGCCTACAATCCTATACTTTCATGAGAACCAATTTGAATACCCCATCGTTGAGCGAAAGACAGATGCGCAGGGACGCTCGCAATCCAGTAATAATTTACTCGAGGCGCAGATGGTAAGTTTGTATTCTGCGCTGGCAGCGGATCGGCTGGTATTTAATTCCCACTACAATCTCAACAGCTTCCACAATGGATGCGAGGCGCTGCTGACGCGGCTACCCGATAAGGTTCCCGCGGGCGTTGTTTCACAACTGCGCGACAAATCGACTGTAATACCTGTGCCGCTGAAGAGTGTGGTGTCTAATGCAGAGAGGAATTCTATTTGGGGAGATAGCCTTGCCCTTTATCCTAAACGCGCACTGCGATTGGTGTGGGCGGGCAGGTTCGAATATGACAAGGGCGGCGACAGATTATTGCGAATATTACAGCAACTCGAGCTAACGGAGCTAGACTACGAGTTGGCCGTTATCGGGCAGCAGTTTCGAAGTTCGCCGCAGGAATTTGAGCAGATTGAAACGCAGTTTGCACATCGCCTGGTGCAATTTGGCTACATTGAGTCTCGCTCGAACTTTCTCGCAGCGTTGGCCGGTGCAGACATCGTACTTTCTACTGCCTTACACGAGTTTCAAGGGTTGGCTATTCTGGAAGCGATTGCGGCAGGGTGTATTCCCATCGTGCCCAACCGGTTGGTATACCCCGAAATAATCCCCAAAGCTTATTGCTATACGTCACGCATTGACGATCTGCCGTCCGAGGCTGAATCGGCAGTTGCTCTGCTTTGCAATCATGCCCGATTGATTGCCATAGACGGCGAAAACCAGCCCGATATCAACCAGTTTACCAGCCTCGAACTGGTGTCAGACTACGAAGCGCTGTTTTGTTCGACTGCACAAGGGGGCTAGTCTTCGGTACATGCAGGCGAGGCCGATAGCCAGCGCCACTCAATGCCAGTATGATTAGCGCCTTTTCTCCCACTGGGAATGCAAAGGTAATTGAGCATTATGACTAAAGAGCGAGTACTAACCGGCATCACCACCACGGGTACGCCACATCTGGGTAATTACGTCGGTGCGATTCGCCCTGCGATAGAAGCCTCACGTAGCGACTCGGTTGACTCATTTTTATTTCTTGCAGACTATCATGCGTTGATTAAATGCCAGGATCCGGATTTGGTGCGTCAATCGAGCAAAGAAATTGCCGCCACCTGGTTGGCCCTTGGCCTGGACCCACAGGAAACCGTTTTCTATCGCCAGTCGGATATTCCAGAAATAACCGAACTGACATGGGTACTAAACTGTAACGCAGCCAAGGGTCTGATGAACCGGGCTCATGCCTACAAAGCAGCAGTACAATCCAATGAAGAGGCGGGTGATGACCCTGATTTTGCCGTAACTATGGGGTTGTTCAGCTATCCTGTGCTTATGGCGGCAGACATCCTGATGTTTAAGGCACACAAAATCCCAGTGGGAAAAGACCAGATACAGCACGTAGAAATGGCGCGTGATATCGCTCAGCGTTTCAACCATAATTTTGCCGATGTATTCACTCTGCCAGAAGCTGTGGTGGGAGACGATGTCGCAGTGCTGCAAGGTCTGGATGGGCGCAAAATGAGCAAAAGCTATAACAATACCATCCCCCTTTTCGACACAGAGAAAAAACTGCGAAAAGCTATCAATAAGATAAAAACCAATCTGCTGGAACCGGGTGAACCTAAAGACGCGGATGATTCCACCGTTTTCCAGTTGTGGTCTGCATTTGCCAACCCTGAAGAAATACAGCGCATGCGCGATGAATTTGCCAATGGCATTGCCTGGGGTGAGGCGAAAAAGCAATTGTTTGAACTAATTAATGGCGAACTGTCTGACGCCAGAGTGCGCTATCTGGAACTTATGGACGATCCTGCCTATATAGAAAGCGTTTTAATGAAGGGTGCTGAGAGAGCCAGAGAACATAGCACTGCATTGATGCAAAAGGTCAGGGAAGCCGTTGGTATAGGTGCTATTCGCTAGTAGCGCCTACAGCTGATACGCAAGCTCAAAGTACGCGCCTCTGGGCTGCCCGACAAAATACCGGTAATCACCAAAGCCAAAGTCCGCACGCTCCGCGTAATCTTCATCCAGCAAATTCGTGAGTCGAATGCTGCCCGAGAACCCCTTGCCTAACTCGCTGGTCATGCGAAGATTCACTAGAGAGTGGCCGTCGTACTCGTGTTGGTTATCGGGTTCGAGGTAGTACGAGTCCATATAAACCCACTCTAATTCAGCGCGGCCAGGGCGCCCGGTGGTTTCCGTCATATCCCAGTGGACTGCAGCACTTCCAAAGCGCTTGGGGGCCGTGTCAATGTAATTGCCCTTAATGTCATCCCTGGCGCCCAAAAGCTGAATGCGACTATCGTATTTGTGCTCAGCATAAGTGCCGTCTAGTCTAGCGCTCCAATTTTCGCTAATTTGATAGTCGAGGTTGATATCTATGCCTTTGTGGCTGGTTTTGGCGCCGCTGATGTTGTGGCGGTCGGAATCCTGGAAGATGACTTCGTCTTTGTCCATCCAGTACAGTGAGAAGTCATAGGACAGGCTTTGCATGGCAGTACCGCGCAGACCAAACTCAACACTGTCCAATTGTTCGGAATCCAGGTCTGCCACTATCTGACCTGCCTGTAATCGATATAATTCGGTGGCCTGAGGCGCGCGAAAACCACGCGCGAGCCTTGCAAAGACATACTGTTGTTCCATGTATTCATAGCTGATACCCGCGTTGAGAGACCAGTTTGAAAAATCATCGTCGCGATCAGCAGGGCGGAAAAAACGGCAGTCAGCTACTTCGGGGGCACACGCGGAGCCATCGGTAGTGCGGTTATCGTATTCGTACTGAGTGTATTCCAGGCGAGCACCGGCAGTGTATTCCCAGTGGTCCCCAAGATTACCGCTGAGTTGGCTATAGGCGGCGACTACTGTGGCGTCTACCTGATAGTTATAGTGCACTCCTGCGGGTTTGCTGGGGCTGAAATCATCGCCCTGTGTTTCTTTTAATCGGCCATCGGTATATTCCAGATCCAGGCCATTGACCCATGAAATCGAATCGCCGGTGGTGTAGAGGGTTGTGCGTAGTCCGAGGCTGGAATGCCCGTTCTCTTCCACTGATTGCCAGGGTAAATAATGCTGTAGAAACTCCATATCATTGTTGCGTACATAGGGAGTAACAGAGAGCAGATTATTGTCGTTTAATGTGAAGTCTAGTCGGCTATACAGCATTAACGATTCTGCCTCGCGATAGGCGTCGGGGTTGGGGTTGCTGTCTTTTATGTCGTTGTCTTTATAGGCTTCTTCTCCTTTTATAAAGCCGGCGGTATCCTGATCCAGGTTTGATAGATCAAGCACTGTCGTGACTTTGAATGCGTTGGCAGTGTAGTCGTGTCGTAGTGTCAGCTTCTGTTGATCGTAACCGGAATCGTCCTTGTAGCCGCCGTCAGTCGTGGCGTTTGCGCGCAAACTTATACCATGGGCGCCCGAAGTATTACTGTAGCGATATTTACCCCGATAAAAATCGTCGGGTCCGGCTTCCAGCGCTATGCGGTGGTCTTTTTCTTCAGTGGGCGCGGCACTTAAAATATTGATCACACCGTGCATAGCGTTGGACCCATACAGAGCAGTACCTGGCCCCTTGATAACTTCGATACGCCCGGCCTGTTCTGAATTGGCATCAAACAACTGATTGACGTTGCAAAACCCGGGAGCGCGTAGGCTGATTCCGTCGCTGGCTATGTAAAATGCGCCGCAGCCGCCAGCCCCGGTGAGTACCGGCGACCTAAGAGCTGTCAGGCTTTCCTGGCCATTTCCCCGACTGATCCACGCTCCGGGAATCTGCTGCATGACTTCATTGATGTGAACATGGCCAGTCAGTTCCAGAGCCTCTTCACTGATCGCTGACCAGGCCAGCGGAAGGCTCTCCCCAGTGGTTCCAATCCGGGTCGCGGTTACTAAAATTTGCTCTGATAGAGCTTCATCGGTACCCGCGTGGGTGAGCGGCGACACCAAAGTGGCAAGTAAAATTAACCGAGCTGTTGTGGTGCTGTGTGCCATGCGGCTTTATCCTCTTACATATTGAAGCGGGATTGTATAGCATATCGGCTGTAGCTCAATAACTCTCAAGGATAAAAGGTGCTTCACATGTTAAAAAAATTGCTCCCAGCTCTGCTGGCCTCAACATTTGTGTTGGGCGGTTGTGCCCAGAACACGCCGGACACTCGCGCGGCAACGCCGGAGCAGGGTGACGCTGACTTTATGGTTGCCAGAAACGCTAAGGCTGATCAACTCTATGTCAACATGGAGTCTTCAAAGGGCGGTAGTACCTTCCGTAAGGTATTTATTGCACCCGTCAAAACTTCCAATATGCAGATCATTCAGCCAGAAGGTATAAAGTCAGACGATAGCTGGAGCGTAAACGATATTGAAGAGGGCGTGCTGCAAAATGCGGTGATCAAGGAGTTTAGTGAAGCGCTGAGTTTTGAGTCCGCTTATAATATTGTCAATTCCCGCGAAGAAGCTGACATGACTGTTCACACGACAATTGTCGCTATACACCCGAATGAGGGGCGAGCGGCTGCTACAGCTTCATCGAAAACTGGCGGTGCTATCACGGTGAGCCTGGCTCTAATCAATGCCAAATCCGGTGAGGTTATGGTTCGCTCCGTGGATACCAAGTCAACCGATAATATCTGGGCATTTAACAATCTGGAAACTGCAGATCCCGCAGTGAACCTGATTTTCAAGGCATGGGGCAACAGCATGCGCCGCGGAATATTACAACTGCAGGGACGCAGCTCCGACCCATTGTCTCCCGCTTTGCAGTTAAAGCCTCAGTAGACTGCAGGTTTAGTTTCATAAAAAAGGGCTCCTGAGAGCCCTTTTTTTGTTATGTGAAAACGTCCATCAAAATGCAGATTCATCCAATGCCATAATCGCTTCTGATCCGGCACTTGCCGCGGCTAGATAAGCGCCGATACGTGGCATGACGTGTTGACTGAAGAAAATGGCAGTTGTGATTTTGTTGCTATTGAAGTCAGAATTGCCTTCGCCACTGGTCAATAAGCGGGCCGCTGCTACGGCGCTTTTTGCCATCAATGCTCCCGCTGCGGTGGTACCCATCAGCATGAGAATGTTGTAGGCGGCAGATCCCGGCGCACTCCAGTCGTCGGCAGCATTGGAGAGCAGGGTGTTAATGCAGCTTTCACAGGCTTCAATGCCCTTCTGTAAGGCCCCGGCAATGGGGGACAGCTGTGCTCCTGCTGCACGCACTTCCTCCAGCGTTTCGCTCCATTGTTGAATGAGTTCTTTAGCCGACCGGCCTTGATCGGCGCCAATTTTACGCCCCACAAGGTCTAGTGCCTGTATGCCATTGGTGCCTTCATAGATCGGTAAAATACGGGCATCTCGCATATGCTGTGCAGCACCGGTTTCTTCTATAAAGCCCATTCCGCCGTGAATTTGCACACCCAGAGACGTTATTTCCATCGCACTTTCAGTGCACCAACCTTTGACCAGAGGCGTAAGCAAGTTCACTCTGCGGTGGTGGTAGGCTGATAGCTCAGTGTCAGCTGTTTTGTTGGCTGTGTCTTCATGTGCCATCGATGAATAGGTGAGGGCTCGTGCGGCCTCTGTCATAGAACGCATTTGCATCAGCATGCGCCGCACGTCGGGGTGGTTGATAATAGTGGCGCTGCGTTTTCCAGGTGTCGAGCCCTGAATTCGCTCTTTGGCAAAGCTTGCAGCTTGCTGGTACGCGCGTTCGCTGACAGCAACGCCTTGTAGTCCCACAGACAGGCGGGCGTGGTTCATCATGGAAAACATATACACCAGACCCTGGCCTTCGTCGCCAACCATGTAGCCCACGGCGCCACCGTTGTCCCCAAAAGCGAGGCTGCAGGTGGGGCTGGAGTGAATGCCAAGCTTGTGTTCTACACCCACGCAATAAACATCATTGCGATCACCTGAGCTCTGGTCTTCATTGACGATAAACTTCGGAACGATAAACAGTGAAATTCCTTTTACGCCCTCGGGTGCACCAGGGGTTCTCGCCAAGACCAGGTGAATAATGTTATCTGTGTATTCGTGGTCACCCCAGGTGATGAATATTTTTTGGCCACTAATCAGGTAGTGATCACCATTGGGCTCAGCCTTGGCGCGAACGGCGGCTAAATCGGTGCCGGCCTGTGGCTCGGTCAAGTTCATGGTGCCGGTCCACTCACCTGAGATAAGTTTGGGTAAGATAAGTGATTTTTGCTCATCACTGCCGTGTTTGGCCAGCGCAGTGATTACACCTCGGGTTAACAGGGGGCACAGGCTAAAACCCATGTTGGCACTTTGGCTCATTTCGTCCACCGCAAAAGACAGCAATTGTGGCAGTCCCTGTCCGCCGTAGCTTGGGTCGCCTGCCAAGCTGGGCCATCCTGCGTCAACAATTTGCTGGTAGATACCATCGAGTGCGGGGGCTGTGATAACGGTGGTTCCGTCGAGGCTTGAACCCTGTTGATCCGCCGCTTGGTTACTGGGAGCGAGTACTTCGCCAAAAAAGCGCGCAGCTTCGCCCACAATGGCATCTACCATGTCGGGTGTGGCGTCTTCAAAGCCGGGTAGTTGTGCGATAGCTTGCATATCAAGTACTTCGTTCAGTACAAAGTTTATCTCATTGGTGGGGGCGTTATAGATGGTCATGGCTTAATCCTAGTCGATAAATACCGGGCTGAAAGTAAAGAGCGAACTCATAATTTTATCTCTTTCGCACAGAAACTACACCTAAGGGGCTCGGATTCGGCCGAATAACGAGTATAAGCCTACTGGATTCGCCAGACACTGGACTAATAGGCTTAGCGTAGTCGGTTATAAACATGGGGACCTGATATTTTTTATGGGGTTCAGATAAACTAAATCCTCTTGGCCTGAGTTGCTTTTAAAGCAATTTGGACAGCTAAATAACTAGAAAGGCCTGCTACCAATGTCTGCAACAGCCCAACTTATAGATCCCGATAAGATAACCGTCCGGGATGACACTGTGATAATTGACTGTCGATTTTCTCTTGCAGATACGGGGGAGGGTGCCGCTTTGTATCAAGCAGGCCATATTCCCGGTGCGCACTATCTGGATCTGGAGCAAGATATGTCCTCGCCGGTGGAGAAACATGGAGGACGGCATCCACTGCCAGAAGCCAATGAGTTTGTTGCTGTGCTGGCGAAATTGGGCGTAGGCCCAACGACACGGGTGATAGCTTATGACGATTCTCGCTTGGCGTACGCTGCGCGCCTTTGGTGGATGATGAAGTCTCTGGGGTTTAGGCCGCCAAGTTTACTCAACGGGGGTTATCAATCCTGGCTGCAGATTGGCGGGGTGCCGGAGACTGACACCTCTGTGCCTGCTGAGTATGTTGGAGAAGAGGGCGTGGAGTTATTGGCGAAGTTCGGTGGTGTTTGCGATATTCAGGAACTGCGCGCTGCACAAGGCACCGGTGGCACGGTGGTCGACTCCCGTGAGGTAAAGCGTTATCAAGGGCTTGAAGAACCTATCGATCCTGTGGCGGGACACATTCCCGGTGCGATTAATCGGCCATGGCAAGGTGTGAGCGATAGCATGGGAAGGTTTTTGGCTGAGGAAGCACAACGTCAGCATTGGGGGGATGCGCTTAAAGCGGATCAATTGCTTGTCTACTGTGGCTCGGGAGTGACCGCTTGCGTGAATTTGTTTTCCCTGTCCAGACTGGGTAGGGATGACGCGATTTTATATAGCGGCAGCTGGAGCGACTGGTGCAGCCACCTTTGAAATGTGTGAGTTAGTTAGAAGCCAGAATGTCGGAGTTGGTTTTTTGTGCGCTTGGCCCTTCTCGATTGCGAACTGCATCGGCGATTCGGAACAGAGGAACCTTGAGCATTTGAGTCAACTCTTCACTGGCTTCAATCTCTACCAGTGCCCTGTCCATACACAGTAACCACTGATCGCGCTCTTCGGGGCCGATGTGATAATGCTCGTGGGGGCTGGTCATGCATACGGTGCCATATTTATCGGCATAGCGTGGTGGGCCGCCCATCCAGCCAGTTAGATACTCGGCCAGCTTTATTTTCATTGCCGACAAATCTTTCGCATGCATGGCGCGCAGAGCACTGAACTCAGGTCGCGTGTCCATTAGGTCATAGAAGGTATTGCAAAGGTTCTTAATGCCGTCTTCGCCGAGAAACTGGTAGGGTGTCTGCTGCGTATTCATGCTGGCCATTCAGTAGTGTGATGTGACCATAGTTTATCATGCTGGGCTCTGCTAATATTCGCTTTTTTCGATAATAGGGCATTGAGAGCCCCAGTAACTATGACACTCGCACACTCCGTACTTGCCGTAAATGATGATCTTCCTATCCGCAGCGACGCACCCGTACACAGTGGTAAAGTTCGCTCGGTCTATTGGCTGACTGCCGCCGACAGTGCTCGCCTGATTGAACAGCGTGGCTACGATGTGGCTGCCGATGCGCCGTTGGCCATAATGGTTATCAGCGACAGAATTTCTGCGTTTGATTGTATTTGGCACGCCGAAGGCGGATTGAATGGCGTGCCGGGAAAGGGCGCGGCCTTAAACGCCATTTCGAACCATTGGTTTCGTTTGTTTCGGGAGCAGGGGCTTGCTGACAGCCATATTCTCGAAATACCACACCCTTTTGTGTGGATAGTGCAAAAAGCCAGGCCGGTGATGATCGAAGCAATTGCCCGACAGTACATCACCGGGTCTATGTGGCGCTCCTACGAGAAGGGCGAGCGCGAGTTTTGCGGCATCAAGATTGCCGATGGTCTCAATAAAGACCAGAAGCTCCCCGAGCTATTAATTACGCCTTCGAGCAAGGGTATTCTCGAGGGGATTCCCGGTGTGCCTGAGGTAGATGACGTCAATATCACCCGCGCAGACATCGATAATAACTATGCAGCCTTCAACTTCAGCAGCGTCGACGATATAAATCGCTACGAGAAATTGTTGAAAGAAGGTTTCGATGTGATTAGTTCAGAGCTTGAAAAACTTGACCAGATCTTCGTCGACACCAAGTTTGAATTTGGCTATGTGAAGGACAAGCAAGGTCAGGAGAAACTGATCTATATGGATGAAGTGGGAACGCCGGACTCATCGCGTATTTGGGACGGGCCAGCTTTTAGAGACGGACGTGTTGTGGAGAACTCCAAAGAAGGGTTTCGCCAGGTGTTGCTAAATCATTTCCCAGATCCCGATATTCTACTCAACAAGGGGCGTATGGATGAGCGGCTGGCGCTGGCCCGTGATAATGCACTGACGCTAGAGATGCTGATGCAGGTATCCGAAACTTACCTTGGCATTGCTGAAAAAATAACCGGTGAGAAAATCACTCTATCGCAAAATCCCAAAGCCGAGATTATTGAAATTTTAAAGAGGGAGTTTGACCTGATTGACTAACCATTATGGCTATCTGGCAATGGCTCCTCTATAGTTAATTCGAATGCTTGGTGAATATGTCTGTGCGTTACGGTATAGATTCGCTCGGTTTTTTCAAATAAATTGAAGGTAAAAATGAGAGCAGCAAAATTAAGCGACACTCTGTCAGTGTCAGGTCAGATTTCAGTTGCCGATGTAGCGGCAATTGCCGAGGCAGGATTTAAGGTCTTGATAAATAACAGACCGGACCATGAGGAGGTGGTGCAGCCCACCAGCGCTGAGATCTTCGCTGCCGCTGAGCAGGCGGGGCTTGAGTATTACCATTTACCTGTTACAGCCAGAAATTTTCCAGGTGCCGGTTTTGGTCAAATGGAGTCTCTCTTCGACGATGCAAATAAACCGGCGTTTGCTTTTTGTCGCTCTGGTACTCGCTGCGCCAACTTATGGGTACTGACTCGCAGCGCCACCGCACGCGAGGGGGCTATAGAGGCTGCACGGCGTTTTGGTTTTGACTTATCGATGGCAACAGCCTGCACCTAAACAATTCTGAATTATGGAGAGATTACAATGAAAACGAAACTGAAATGTCTCGTGGCAGCATTGGCCGCCGGTACTATTAGCGCTAGTTCGCTGAGTGTGGCGTCAGAGGCAGCTGTAAAATACTCCCCCTATGCAGGTAAAAACCAGGCGAGCAACTTGTATTGGGGTGACACCCACCTTCATACCAAGCTATCCATGGATGCCGGCGCTTTCGGTAACCGCCTGGGCCTGGATGAAGCCTATATTTTTGCCAAAGGTGGGGAAGTTACCACTACACATGGCATGCAGGCTCGTTTGTCACGTCCCCTGGATTTTCTCGTCGCAGCCGATCATTCAGATGGCATGGGGTTTTTTGACATGCTGGAGCAGGGCGCACCCCAAATGATGGGTGTGGAGACAGGTCGTCGCTGGCATAAAATGCTTAACAATGGCGAGGGCGGTGCCGTAGCCCTGGAGCTTATAGGGCGGTTTTCTCAGGGGAAAATGGATTGGAAAACTAACGACCCGGAACTGATGACACCGGTTTGGAATGACGTTGTCGATGCCGCTGAAAAATATAATGAGCCAGGCAAGTTCACGGCGTTTATTGGTTACGAGTGGACTTCTCTTATCAAGGGAAACAATCTACATCGGGTAGTTATCTATCGTGACAATGAGGACAAGGCCCGCGGCGAGCTTCCATTTACGTTGGCCGATAGTGCCGATCCGGAAGACCTGTGGGCTTCTCTTGCCAGTTATGAAAACGAAACTGGAGGCAAAGTGCTGGCGATTCCCCACAACGGTAACCTCAGTAACGGCATGATGTTTGCCGATGTGACAGTGGACGGAAAAGCTTATGACAAAGACTATCTAGAGCGACGCAAGCGCTGGGAACCTTTGTATGAAATAACACAAATTAAAGGTGATGGTGAGGCTCATCCGTTCCTCTCCCCAGATGATGAGTTTGCCGATTACGAAACCTGGGATTTTGGCAACCTTGATTACAGTACAGTGAAAACTAATGAGATGCTCAAATTTGAGTATGCCCGTGAGGCACTAAAGAGAGGTCTTGAATATCAAGCCAAACATGGTGTTAACCCTTTTGAGTTTGGTGTGATTGGCAGTACAGACTCTCACACGTCTTTGGCAACTGCACAAGAAGACAATTTCTTTGGCAAGCACTCGGGTTCCGAGCCCTCGCCTGATCGCCTGATGCACAAATTTATGTCGAATGAAAATGGCACCATCTATTCATGGCGGGAAGTATCTTCAGGTTACGCAGCTGTGTGGGCCCAGGAAAATACGCGCGAAAGTTTGTGGGACGCAATGGAGCGCAAAGAGACCTATGGAACTACGGGGAGTCGAATGACTATTCGTTTTTTTGGCGGTTGGGAGTTTACCTCGGCCGATGCAGGAAGTCCGAACTTAGCCGATGTAGGCTATGCCAAGGGCGTTCCCATGGGGGCGGAGCTGCGTGAGCGTAGCAACAAGCAGTCGCCCAGTTTCCTCATTGCCGCTATGCGTGACCCTATAGGCGGTAACCTGGATCGCGTACAGATTGTGAAGGGTTGGTACGACAAAAAGGGTCGTGTGAAGGAGAAGGTTTACAATGTGGCCTGGGGTGGCGACAGAAAGCTGAACCGCAAAGGCAAGCTACCCGCGGTGGGTGACACTGTTAATGTTGCTGCGGCAACATTCACCAATACGATCGGTGCTTCTGAGTTGGTAACCGTGTGGCAAGACCCTGACTTTAACGCAAAGGAGCAGGCCTTTTATTACGCCAGAGTGATAGAAATCCCCACTCCCCGCTGGACCGCCTACGACGCACAGCGTTTTGGCTTGGAGGTTCCCGACAATGTACCGATGACCACTACGGAGCGAGGCTATACGTCTCCCATTTGGTTCAAGCCTTGAGCGCAGCAGTCGCTAAGCCCCGGCCCGCCAGTACGGTAGTACTTTTGCGCGATGGAGCGCAGGGCGTGGAAACTTTGCTGCTGAAGCGTAATAAGGCCCTGATGTTTGCCGGGGGGTTGTGGGTATTTCCCGGTGGTGCCATTGACCCGCAAGATCTCGAAGCCGCTGGCGGTGAAGAAAAAGCGGCGTCTAGATTGGCGGCGGCGCGGGAAGCACAGGAAGAGTCTGGCCTGCAACCGTGTGTGGAAGACATGCTGCAGCTAAGTCACTGGACCACTCCGGTAGTTGAGCCAAAACGCTTTTCTACCTGGTTTTACGTAGCACCTGTTGCCTGCGACGGAGACGTTGTTATCGACGGGAGTGAGATTCACGACTCTCAATGGATATTGATTAGAGATGCAATGCAGGGCCATGAACACGGCGATTTGGGTATGTTTCCGCCCACCTATCTCACGTTGGTCTATTTGTCGCGCTATCAAACTGTAGCAGACGTAATGACGGGGGAAGCTGAAACTGTTCCAGCGGAAGTTTTGCCTGTTATGGGCAAGGCCAATAATGAGATGGTTCTGATGCTTGAAGGCGACGCTGGTTATGACGCCGGAGATGCGTCAAAGGAAGGCCCGCAGCATCGGGCGACGCTGCGGGATGGCTATTGGCAGTATGTTGTTGAAGATGTAGAGGAAAACTTCCCGTGTTTTAACGGGAAGAGTTAACCTGCTTGTCGCTTGGCGCTGGCTCGTAGACCAAAACATCTTCATCGAGATCCAACGCTGGCAGCAAATCTTTTTCAACGTAGTAATCCCGACAGAAAGACCATTCCTCGTTACTACCTTGCTTTGGCATAAGGTGCATGCTGCGTTTTAGATAACCCGCGTTAAATTCTTCATCCTCAATCCAGGGTCTTATATCCATGTCCTGATCTTGCTCGCGTAAAGTCGCTGTGCAGACACCCGCGCCAATCTCATCCATATGGTTGAGTAATTTACAGACATAATCACAAACAAGGTCCACGCGCATAGTCCAGCTGGTGCGCAGATAACCAAACATGAAGGACATGTTGGGAATACCTGAGTTCATTATGCCGCGGTAGGTGAATGTTTTAGCAAAGTCTACCGGATCACCGTCCACATCGAAGTCCATGTCACCCATAACAGACAGGTTAAATCCTGTAGCGGTGATAATGATATCTGCTTCAAGCAGCTCACCGGATTTGGTGAGAATGCCATCTTTGGTGAAACGGTCGATGTGGTCAGTCACCACTGAAACCTTGCCCGACTTAATGCCCTCGAACAGATCACCATCGGGCACGTAGGCCAGCCTTTGTTGCCAGGGGCGGTAGCTGGGCGTGAAGTGAATCATGTCAAAGTCATCGCCCAAAGCCTCCCGAATCACTTTGAACAGCTCTTCCTTTATAATTTCTGGATCTGAAACAGACAGCGACTGGACGTCTTCGGCCAGTTTGAGAATGCTGCGCCGCACAATTTCATGCACCCACTCTTCAGGCACATCAAGTTCGCGAAGCTGGTCTGCCAATTCATTGCGATTCTCTCCTGTCCAGAAGTAAGTAGGGGAGCGTTGTAGCATGGTGATATGGGAGCACTCGTCAGCCATGTTTGGGATGAGAGTTGCGGCAGTCGCACCGGAGCCGATGACGACTACGCGCTTGCCTTTATAGTCCAGATCTTCAGGCCAGGTTTGCGGATGAACAATGGGCCCCTTGAAGTCGGCCATGCCGTCCCACTCGGGCGTATACCCCTTGGCGTGTTTGTAATAGCCCTGGCACATCCACAGGAATTTACAACTGAATAGCACGGCTTCGCCACCCTCAATGTCACGCGCCTCAACAAGCCACAGTTGGTCTTCGCTGGACCAGGAAGCATTCAATACCTGATGTTGGTAGCGAATGTGTTTATCGATATGATCGTCTTCTATCGCATCGCCCATGTAACTTAAAATGGAATCTGCTGATGCGATAGGCTTCCCGGTCCAGGGCTTAAAACCATAGCCGAAAGTGTAGAGGTCACTGTCGGAACGAATACCCGGGTAAGTGTGCTGACGCCAGGTGCCACCAAAGGAAGCCTTGTTCTCCAGGATGAGATAGCTCTTGTCGGGGCATTTTTCGCTCAAGTGGTGTGCGGCGCCAATGCCAGAGATACCGGCACCGACAATCAGCACATCAATGTGTTTACACGCTGCGCTGGAATGCTTATGTAGGGTAGTGACTTCACTCATGTGGAATCCTCTTTATCAGTTTTAATTTTGATGAAGCTATCTTAAGGCGAAGGATGTACACAGAACATTGCTGAATGAGCCCATTTTTTGATAATTTAGGCCAGAAGCGGTTACACTGATAAGTTATGACTGATCAAACCACCGTAATTGCCAGCGGCAACCTCGCCTCTACGCGGCGCACAATAACGGGCTTGCTGGGTCAACTTGTATTGCTGGATGTGAGTGACCGGGAAGCGCTGCAGCTTTTCACAGATGCTGGCTTACCGTCGCGAGCGCTGGAGGAGCCTGATTTCCCCATATCTCTTGAGCAGGAGCTGTTGATTTGCATGGCGCTGGTGCGCCGACTGGATAGTGAGCGATCGGCGCTGTGTGTGCTGTTCGAAAATAACGAAAAAATGGGCATCGAAAACCTGGGTGTACTGGGGATGGCCATGCGCCATGCGGCCAATGCGGTAGCAGCGTTGGAAGTCTGCTTTAATTTCCCCCAGCTGACATGGGGCCATTCCCGCCTTCTGGTACAGCGTAAGCCCGACGCGGCTGTGTTTGTTTTTAATATGCAAAGACCAGAGATACGCGATGCGAGCAGCTCGGATATTGACGCACTTGTTGAGTATTGCCTGGCGCTGGACTTGATGACGTCCATGTCGAATATTCAGGACATTGTCGACTCAAAAGATCCACCCTTACACATCCGCTTCTCATTTCCAGAACCCCCTGACTGGAGTAGGGTTCGGGACACACTGCCGTGCCCGGTGGAGTTCTCCTGCGCCGAGACCAGTGTTGCGTTTCCAGCTTTCTTTAATGACGAGCCATTGCCGCGGGCGAATCCATTGGTGTTTCGCTCCTATGTTTCAATCGCGCAAAAGCTATCCTTAATGCTGGCTGAGGAAATCAGTATCGCAGAGCGTGTTACCCGTTGGCTATGGGCCTACACCCCGCCATTAAAACGCGGTGAAGTGGCTAGCCAGTTATCCATGTCAGAGCGCAGTTTGACCCGGCAGCTGGGGAAGGAGGGAACCTCGTATACCGAGTTGTTAGCCAAGGTGCAGTTCGAACGCGCTAAAAACTATCTACGAAACCCGGCTTTGGCGGTTTCAGAAGTGGGCTATCGACTGGGCTATACAGAGCCTGCGGCATTCACCAGGGCATTTTCAAAATGGGCGGGATCGTCGCCGCTTAAATGGCGTAGGTATCATGTTCAGTCATAAAATCAGCCTTCATGTGCACTTACCAGCGCATGCAGTAAGGTTTGTGTCACTCGATTGGCCTGAGGCGCATGTCGTACAATAGCGCTGAATTCACAGTTGTACTGAAACTCTTGTGGCAATAGGGCTCGCATCCGTCCGCTATTAACAAAGCTCTCTGCGTAATGTTCTGGCAGGTAGCCCAGATAGGCACCGGATAAAACCAAATGAGCTACCGCTTCCTGGTCGTAAGCGGTGGCGTCCCGGTGTTGCCCCAACTGCCTTCCCACTTCCATGTTGGGTGAGTGATAGCCTATGCCCACGTACTTACATTTATTGATTTCGGTCACCGACATGTCGGAAGTCTTTATGTCAAATAGAGGGTGACTGTCTGAGCAATATAAATACATTTGCTCGTCAAATAGTCGATAGTAGTCAAGGCTACTCGATGGTCGATGATTGGGGATAATCCCTAGCTGGAAACGCCCCTCCATCACGCCATTCTCGATAGCATTAATGGGCTCAACATATATTTCGGGGTGTACATGTGGTGCTTCTCTGTCGAAGGTAGCCAGAGCAGTGTGTATTCTACACTGCCGGTTGGTTGCGGTTTTGTCGAAAATCGCGATACAGATTGAGCCGGTCAGGCGTTGGTGTAAGTCGTTCACTTCCTGTTGGAAGTCGTCCATCGCCGCCATTATTTTAAGTGAGCCGAGATGTACGTTTTCACCTTCGGTAGTTAGGCTGAAGCCCCCTCGACCGCGACGGCACAGGGTCACCCCCAAACGCGTTTCGAGGTCTTTTATGTGTCTTGAAATGGTTGAGCGATTGATGTTGAGTTCCAACTCAGCTGCAGCAAATCCACCGCAGGCTACAACCGCTCGAAAAACTCGTAGAAGGCGCAGGTCGTTGTCTGTAACCGTTCCCAAAAGCGCTTTTTTGACCATGATGTAGTGCCTCTTGACCGTTATCTGCAGGAAAACCATTAGATGAAGTTTAATGAAACTTAATGTTTATAGATATTGATTTATGCAACTTAGATTTCACCTTACTATGGCGCCTTTAATCACCCTGTGGAAGCTACGCCCATGACCGCCATGCCTGAATTTGACCAGCTGACTCAAGAGCAGTTAGAAGCCCATTGGATGCCTTACACCGGCAACCGACAGTTCAAGAAAGACCCACGAATGATTGTTGGCGCCGAGGGTATTTATTACATTGACGATAAAGGTCGCAAAATCCTGGATGGTTTGTCAGGTCTGTGGTGTTCAGGCTTGGGTCACAACCGCCCGGAAATTGCGGATGCGGTTTACCAGCAGATGAAAACGCTGGACTACATTCCCGCTTTTCAGTTTGGTCAACCGAAATCTTTTGAGCTTGCCAATCGAATTAAAGCGTTGACCCCCGACGGTCTCGATTACGTATTTTTCACGGGTTCTGGCTCGGAGAGCGCAGATACTTCTTTAAAAATGGCACGGGCCTACTGGCGCCTAAAGGGTCAACCTGCAAAGACCAAACTAATTGGGCGAGTAAAAGGTTATCACGGCGTAAACTTTGGCGGCATTTCCGTAGGCGGCATCGCTGCCAATCGCAAACTGTTTGGTCAGGGCGTTGATGCTGATCATCTGTCACACACCTTGTTGCCCGAAAATGCTTTTACCAAAGGAATGCCCGATCACGGCTGGCATCTGGCTGACGAGTTAAACGAGCTTATCGCACTGCACGACGCATCCAATATTGCAGCGGTTATTGTTGAGCCCATAGCTGGGTCAGCGGGCGTGATTCCTCCTCCGGCTGGCTATTTGCAGCGATTGCGCGACATCTGCACCGCCAATGATATTCTGTTGATTTTTGATGAAGTGATTACCGCTTTTGGGCGCTGCGGCGGAATGACTGGCGCCGATGTTTTCGGTGTTACTCCCGATATTATGAATGTTGCCAAACAGCTCACTAACGGCGCCATACCCATGGGAGCAGTTATCGCCAGCAACGAGATTTACCAGACCTTTATGGCCCAGGGTGGCCCCGAGTATATGCTGGAGTTTCCACACGGTTATACTTACTCCGCTCACCCGGTTGCCTGTGCGGCTGGCCTGGCCGCTCTGGATATTCTTGAAAACGAGAAGTTACCCGACAGGGTGGCGCAGCTCTCGCCGTACTTTGAGGAGGGGTTGCACCATTTGAAAGGTTTGCCACATGTAGCGGACGTGCGAAACTATGGTTTTGCAGGCGCCTTGAGTATTCAAGCCATCGCGGGAGAGCCCGCACGGCGCCCTTATGAAATAGCCATGCGTATGTGGGAGAAGGGCTTTTATGTTCGCTACGGTGGCGACACTATTCAACTGGGCCTGCCTTTCGTGATTGAAAAAGACCAGATTGACAGTTTGCTGACTGCGCTGAAAGAGTCGCTGGAACAAAGCTAGCTAAACTGATTTAGCCTGTCCTCAAATTGCTGGAGGGTGGCTTAAAGCACAGTCATCCACGCCGGGTGTGTATAATGCCCGGCGTGGAAACTCAAGACCCCCTCTCTTTACTTCTCGCAGCACTGCGTATTTCAGTGCCTATTTTTGCCTGGGTCATTCTCGGCGCGGTCCTTGGTCGGGTGGGGGTATTACGTCCCCGCTTTATAAATCTTGTGTCGCGTTTTTCTTTTAATGTCGCACTTCCAATCGTCCTTTTGGTGGGTGCCGCAGGTGTTGATTACGCGGCTCTGGGTAATGCCAGCTATCTCTATGCAGCCATTATTTCATCACTTTTGGTGTTCGGTCTGAGCTGGGTTTACGGCCGTTGGCGAGGGTTTCCCCGCAGGGAGGTAGGTATCTTCGTGCAGGGGGCCTTTCGTTCTAACCTGGCGGTTATCGGTGTTGCCCTATGTGTTGCTGCTTATGGTGACAAAGGGCTGGTGCTTGCAGCCCCGCCTATTGCAGTATTGACGATTCTATTTAATATCCTCGCAATTTGGGTGCTGGACTCAACCCTTGGTAACAGAAATTCGGTGGCTTCCATGATGATGGGGATTGCGCGTAATCCATTGATTGTGGGCATTCTTATCGGCGTTATTGTATCCGTGTCCGGCGTTGTTCTTCCGGCATTTTCGGGTGCACTCAGTAGCGCCATAACCACCTATTTTATTCCGCTGCTACTAACTTGCATTGGAGGGTCTATTCGCCTCGACGGGCTGAGATCTTTGGGAGCGTTGGTATGGGAGGCTTCACTTTGGCGTCTGCTGGTCTCGCCTGTCATCGCAGTATGCATTGCCTTGTTGATGGGGGTCAGGGGCGATACGCTGGGTGTCTATTTCCTGTTGCTGTCGTCACCGGTGGCAGCGGCAAGTTTTGTCATGGTGGTGGCGGGACGCGGTGATGAGGGACTGGCCGCCAATATTATTGTGCTGACCAGCTTTCTCTCTCTACTTAGTGTCACCGCGGGCTTTTTCCTACTGTCTTTACTAGGTCTCGTTTAATGCAGCAGTCTTTATCGACCTAGTATCGAGCGCGCCACAACTTCCCGCATAATTTCTGAACTACCGCCGTATATTCTCTGGATACGGGCATCGGTGTAGAATCGTGAGATGGGATATTCAGCAGTGTAGCCATATCCGCCAAACAACTGCAGGCAGTCGTCTATGGTTTTACATTGCATTTCGGTGGCGGCGTATTTCAACATCGCAGCATCGTCGGCGCTGAGTTCTCCACGACTGTATTCATCGGCACATTTTTCATACAGTGCCCGGCACAGTGCGATTTCGGTTTTGACTTCCGCCAGTTTGAATCGCGTATTCTGGAACTGGGCGATGGTCTGGCCAAAAGCCTTGCGCTCAAGCACATAGTCGACGGTGATAGCCATGGCGCCTTCGGCAGCACCAATCGCCTGACCGGCAATGCCCAGACGCTCGCGCGGCAGTTCAGTCATCATAATCACAAAACCTTTATTGAGTTCACCCAGCAGGGCAGACTCGGGTAGGCGCACATCCTGGAAAAATAATTCGGCGGTGTCTGAAGTGTGCTGACCAATTTTTTCGAGCTTTTTGCCTTTTTCAAAACCCGGCAGACTGGTATCGACCAAAAATAGCGAGGTACCTTTGGCACCCTTGCCCGGATCGGTAATGGCGGCCACGATCACTACATCGGCGTGGTAACCGTTGGTAATAAATATTTTGGAGCCATTCAACACCCAGTCGTCGCCGTCTTTAACGGCGCTGGTGCGTATGCCCTGGACGTCAGAGCCCGCGCCCGGTTCAGTCATGGCCAGGGCACCTACGGCTTCGCCGGTGATCATCTTGGTCAGCCACTGTTGTTTCTGCGCTTCGCTGCCGAAGTGCTCGATGTAGGGTGCCACGATATTGCAGTGAATGCCCCAGCCGGTGGCAATACCACCAAAACCCATGTTCGACAGTTCTTCAATTAATGCCAGAGTGACGTGGGGGCTGGTGCCAGCGCCGCCATATTCCTCAGGCATATCGGGGCATAGCAGTCCAGCTTCACCCAGCTTGTTCCACCAATCCCTGGGCGCCAGGTGGTCCTCCTCCCATTGCTCAAAATGAGGCGCTATTTCCTGCTCAAAGGCCCGTCTGGCCATGTCGCGAAACAGTGTTAATTCTTCTTTGTCCATTGTCGTTGCTCCCTGATGGTTGGGTAAATATTGTGCAATTTTTACGAGACGGCATTGTCCATAATTCACCCGCATTAGGCAATGATATGCCTCATGAAAACATTGCCAGACAACTGTTGAAGAATCTTTTTACCGCTAACACAATAAGGGTGGTACCGAGCCCCAATTTGAATGCTACACTTAGGGTTTACCCAAACTATTCAACCGGAGAATATCAATGCGCGAATACACGCAATTTTACATTAATGGCGAGTGGGTAGACCCCGCTACTGCCAATCAATTCGACGTTATAAACCCTGCTAACGAGGAAGTGTGCGCGCACATTTCTATGGGTTCTGAAGAAGACGTGAATCGAGCCGTCGCAGCAGCAAAGGCGGCGTTTGAATCCTTTAGTCGCACCTCAGTGCAAGAGCGTATTGAGCTGCTCGAATCCTGTGCCGAAGTTTACCAAAAGCGCTACAACGATATCGCAGCTGCTATTCGCGAAGAGATGGGGGCTCCCCAAACGCTGGCGGCTGGTGGTCAGGCTTACACTGGCCTGGGCCACTTGAAGGAGGCAGCGAAAATCCTTAAGACATTTTCCTTTGAGGAAGACATGGGCTCCAGCAGAATTTTCAAAGAACCAATTGGTGTTTGCGGTTTAATCACACCGTGGAACTGGCCTGTCAATCAAATTGGCTGCAAGGTAGCACCGGCTCTCGCCGTGGGTTGCACTATGGTCCTCAAACCCAGTGAAGTTGCTCCTCTGTCTGCTTACCTATGGGCAGAAGTTATGCATGAAGCGGGTGTCCCAGCAGGCGTGTTTAATATGATCAATGGCGACGGACCGATTGTGGGTACGGCGCTTTCCAAGCACCCCGACGTGGATATGATGTCTTTCACTGGTTCAACGCGCGCGGGTACACTTGTGGCTCAAAATGCAGCGCCCACCGTGAAACGTGTTACTCAGGAACTGGGTGGCAAGTCTCCTAATATCATTCTCGATGATGTCGATCTGGAAGCTGCAGTAACTCGCGGCGTCATGCACATGTATAACAATACCGGACAGTCCTGTAATGCGCCTTCGCGTATGTTGGTACCTGCAGCCAAGTTGGCTGAGGCCGAGGCCATAGCGGCCAAGGTCACCGAAAGTGTTGTAGTGGGCGACCCTGCTTCCGAAAGTACTACAATGGGGCCAGTGGTGTCTGAGGTTCAGTTCAATAAAATTCAGGGGCTGATTGAAGTTGGTATCAAGGAAGGCGCCAAAGTTGTTGTCGGTGGTACGGGCTTACCAGACGGTATAGATAAAGGCTATTTCATCAAGCCAACAGTCTTCTCTGAAGGAAACAACGAGATGACCATTGCACGCGAAGAAATCTTTGGCCCGGTGCTTGTCATGATTCCCTACGACACCGAAGAAGAAGCCATTCGCGTTGCCAACGATACGCCCTATGGTCTCGCCGGTTACGTGCAGGGCAATGACCTGGAGCATACACGAGAGGTTGCCTCTCGAATTCGCGCCGGTAATATCCATATCAATGGCGCCGATGGCGGCTTTGGCGTACCTTTCGGCGGCTTTAAACAGTCGGGCAATGGTCGGGAGTGGGGCGCACATGGTTTCACCGACTACCTTGAGATAAAGGCAGTCGACGGCTTCGAAAGTTAGAGCGGCCCCCGCGCGCTATGGCAAAGTTTATTCTCGCCATTGACCAGGGGACGACGGGTAGCACCGTCGCCCTCATGGATCACAAAGGCAAACTGCGCTGTAGCGTTAATTTTGAATTCCCACAAATATATCCAAAGCCTGGTTGGGTGGAGCACAGGCCCGCCGATATCTGGGCCTCTGTGGAAAAATGCATTGGCGCCATATTTCGCAAAAAAATCTGCAAGCCAAGCGATATTATTGCCATCGGCATTACCAACCAACGTGAAACCTCTCTGTTATGGGACAGGAAAGACGGCGAGGCTTTAAACAACGCCATTGTCTGGCAGTGCAGACGCACAACAGATTTTTGTGAGTCCCTAAAATCCGCAGGCCACGAAAAGCTTGTGAAGCGCAAATCGGGTCTGGTATTGGATCCCTATTTTTCAGCCAGCAAATTTCGCTGGTTGCTGCAAAACACCAAGGGCATCTCAAAGCTTCTGAAAAGTGGGCGCGTAGCAGCGGGCACTATAGACAGCTATTTAATCTGGAAACTCAGCGGGGGCGAAACACACGTCAGCGATGTGTCCAATGCTTCTCGAACCAGTTTGATGAATATAAAAACGGGTAAGTGGGATAAGCAGTTACTGGATCTGTTTGAAATACCAGTGGATATACTGCCCGATATATCTCCGTCCAGCGGTGTTATCGCTCACACCCGGGGAGTCAAGGGATTGCCCGACGGTATTCCAATCGCCGGTGTGGCCGGAGATCAGCAGTCAGCCCTTTTTGGCCAGGCTTGCTTTTTATCGGGGGAAGCCAAGTGCACCTTTGGCACGGGCTCCTTTATTTTAATGAACACCGGTTCCAAGCTTGTGCACTCAAATTCTGGCCTGTTAACCACGGTTGCCTGGCAGCTGGGAGACAAGGGTAAAACTGTCTATGCATTGGAGGGTGGTGCCTTTGTTTGTGGCGCCGCCGTGCAATGGTTACGCGACGGTTTGAAGCTGATTAAAAATGCCCCGGATATTGAGGCTCTGGCCGCGACCGTAGTCGATCATGACGGCGTAGAGTTTGTACCCGCCCTGACTGGTTTGGGGGCTCCTCATTGGGCTCCCGAGGCAAGAGGTGTGCTTGCGGGGCTAACTCGCGGTACACAGCGTGGACACATCGCAAGAGCTACTCTGGATGCCATGGCCCTGCAGAATACCGATATTTTGGCCGCCATGGAAAAAGACTTGGGTAAACGCATGAAACCCCTGCGCGTCGACGGTGGTGCAGCGGCTAATAATCTTCTTATGCAAATTCAGGCCGATGTGTTGGGCAGAAAGCTTATACGTCCACATCTCGTTGAAACCACCGTAGCCGGAGCCTGTTATCTCGCAGGCCTGGGAGTAGGGTTGTGGCAAAGCCCGGCAGAACTGCGCGAGATCTGGCGCGTGGAGCGTGAGTTCAAAGTTGAAATGAGGGTAGGGACCAGAATCAATCGTCTCGCCTCATGGCGTAAGGCGCTGGATCGTACGCTACTTTAAGTCTTTGTTTAAAAATTGGATGAGAGGTACTCACTTTGGGCACTAACAATTATGCCAGGCAAATAGCCTTTCACGCTGTTGTGATACTTGCCCTTGGCATGATTTCGGGCTTTATCTGGGGAAACGTGATGTCCGACCCCAGCCAAACCCTGACCCGTGCGGCCGCATGGCGACTGGCTCACATCGAAGGTTTTGCCAATGGCGTTTTAATGCTGGTGGTGGCGCTCTCCTATTCTCTGGTTCAGCCTACTGGACGCGCAGAACAGCTTATTCGCTACGGCATTATAATTACGGGTTATTCAAATATTTTCGCCTCGATGTACGGCGGAGTTTTTGATGCGCGGGGACTAATGCCCAGTGCACAGTCTTCTGTGCACGATTTAGTCGTTTTCTTCGCATTCATGCCCGGTGTTATCGCTATTTTTGTCGTGTTGGGTGCAATGGCGGGTGCGTTACGCGGTAATAAATAGTGCTTGGCCCAAACTGTTGGGCTTAAGCCTGAATGTTTTTGGCCATGTTAATGCCGGTAGTTTTGTAGCCCATCGATTCGTAAAGGCCCAGGGCTCGTTTGTTGTCATGGGCCACCCGAAGTTTTATCTCCCCGATGCCCAAAGACTGCAAAGACGCCTCAAGCGCATCAAGCGTGGATTTTCCGTAGCCGCTGCCGCGATAGCTTTCATGGATAAAAAAATCACAAATAAAAGCTTCAGCGTGATTCTCGTGTACTGCATACCAGAGATATCCCAGTACGGGAAGCTCCTCAGCTACACTCGCGCTTGAGTCAAGCAGGTCTATGCACATTAACCTGTTGCCGGGGGTAAGTGGTCCCTGCGGAAGGTTTGTGTCAATGTCTTCTTCAGCGAGCTTTAAGGAATACTGTAGTGGTTTGTCGTAGTTGCGAGAAATGTCACTGCCGTAGTCAGCGATAAAGTAAGCGCGGTAGGCGGGAAACTCGTCTTCGCGCATTGTCCTCAGTTTTACTTTTGGATTACTTGGCAAACAGTTCGTTCTCGATGTTTTTGAAGGCTTTGAATTCCAGCGCATTGCCCGATGGGTCGGCAAAGAAAAGCGTTCCCTGTTCACCGGGTTCGCCTTCGAAGCGAATATAGGGTTCGATGATGAAGTCTTCGATAAAGGTTCGTAGCCTGTGCGCAAGTGCGTGCCAGTCTTCGAAGTTCATCACTACGCCAAAGTGAGGAATGGGTACACCGTGTCCGTCTACAGGATTGGAGGTGCTGTCGAGTCTCCCCGATTTACCAATTGCGGGGTTGAGGTGGACCACCAGTTGGTGGCCAAACAAGTTGAAATCTATCCAAGCGTCGGAACTACGCCCTTCGGGCAGGCCCATTTTGGCACCGTAAAAATCCCTGGCCTCTTCAATGTCTCGCACTGAAATGGCCAGGTGGAAGGGCGTCAACTGCATTAACTAGCCCTGAAAGGCTTTGCGTGGAGCGGAGACACCTTCGCTCTTCTCGCCTTTGAGGTAGGCCATCATGGTGTCAGCGTCTGAGACTTCAAAAGGATCGCTGCCACAGTTGTCGCTAAAGCCATCTTCGCTAAACATTTGCTCGATAGCACCGTCATTCACCAGCATGGAGTAGCGCCAGGAGCGCATGCCAAAACCTATATTGGACTTGTCGACCAACATGCCCATTTTGCGGGTGAACTCGCCATTTCCGTCGGGGAGTAAGAAGATATTTTTGTTGCCTTGTTCCTGGCCCCACTTGAACATAACGAAAGCATCGTTAACAGAGATGCAAATAATTTCGTCTACGCCCTGTGCCTTGAACTCCTCGTAGAGCTCTTCATAGCGGGGCAGGTGATTGGACGAGCAGGTGGGAGTAAAAGCACCGGGCAGGGAGAAGACAATCACTTTTTTACCGGCGAACAGGTCTTTAGTGGACTTTACTTCCCAACGGAAAGGATTTTCGCCCTCTACAGATTCATCTCGAACACGGGTCATTAATTCTACGTCAGGTACATTGTTAACATTGGTCATGCTTAACTCCTTGGAGGTTTGTTGATTCGATGTTGAATGCCCTACAGTGTAGGTGTGACAGCTCAATTGGTAAAATAGTTTTTCTGGATTGTTGTGATAGGGTTTACCTATCGTTACAGTTGAGGCTCACCAGCGAGGCAGCTTAAGAACAACGAGCGATTGTAGTATGGCAGACGTAATTCCCTTTCGAAAACCAACGGTTAAAGAGAAACACGCAGGCAATACCCTGTGTAGGCGCGGACATCACAAGTGGGTGGTCGATACATCCTCGCAGTTTGATGTAAAACGGGGCGAGTTGGTCACAAGCTCTCATTGCTCGCGCTGCGGAAAGAAAAAGGTAAAGACACTTTAACGCGAAGCATGTACTGCTTGTCTCGCGACTAGCAGTGCATGCTTCTACTCGAGATTAAGCCAGGACCTCCAGCACGCTTTTACGAAAGACTTCGATAAATAAATCGATTTCTTCATGACTGATGTTCAGGGGAGGTGACATCACCATGTGATCGCCTACAGGGCGGCACAACAATCCGTTCTCGTAACAGCGCTGGTGTATTTTTGCGCCCACAGCTTTGGCGGGCAAGTCGCCGCAGTCAAAGCTTACTGCGCCCAGTAGACCATAGTTGCGAATATCAACTACCTGGGGCAGGTCGCGCAGGCCATGTAATGCGTCTTCCCAATACTGGCCTGTTTCACCACTGGCGCGAGTAAATAGAGCCTCACCCTCGTATATGTCCAATGCGGCCAATCCTGCGGCTGCAGCGACGGGTGTGCCGGAGTAAGTGTTGCCGTGAAAGAATTCGGGTACGGTGGTTGGGGTGTTGTCGAAAATGCTCTGTTGGATACTGTCTTTTACGAAGACACCACCCATGGGCACTGTGCCGCCATTGATGCCTTTAGCGCTGGTCATCATGTCGGGAGTTACCTCAAACTCTCCTGCCGCGAAGGCTGAACCTGTACGGCCGAAACCGGTGATCACTTCATCGAAGATCAGCAAAATGTCGTGTTCGTCACACAGCTCACGTATACGCTTCAGGTAGCCTGTCGGTGGCACGACTACGCCGCCAGCGCCCGAAATTGGCTCGATAATGACGGCGCAAATTGCATCTGCGCCGCGTAGCGCAATGATTTTTTCAAAGGCCTGGGCCATCTCCTCAGTACCGTGTTGTGGGCAACCGCGGGTAAAGGCATTTCTTTCCATGTCCAGCATACCCGGCAACCAATCGAGCTGCTCCAGAACGGGGAATCCCTGGCGATTACTGGGCAGGCCCTGCATAGACGTGCCGCCAATATTGACGCCGTGATAGCCCTGCTCGCGTGAGATAAAGCGGGTTTTGCTGCCTTTGCCCCGGGTCTGTTGGTACAGATGGGCAATTTTAAGTGCAGTATCGACCGCTTCTGAGCCCGAGTTAGTGAAAAATATGCGGTTAATTCCATCGGGTGTGTGCTTCATCAATCGTTCGGCAAACTGGAAGGCCGGGGGCGTACCGAACTGGAAGGGCGGTGCGAAATCTATTTGCATCAGCTGCGCATGTACGGCGTCGGCGACTGACTTGCGTGCGTGGCCAATGTTGCAACACCATAGTCCTGCGGTGATGTCCAATACCGCTCGGTCGTCGTCGGTATACAAAAAGTTACCTTCAGCACGGGTGAACATGCGGGAATAATCAGCAAAAGCGCGGTTGTTGGTGAAGGGCTGCCACCAGTACTCGAAGTTCAGGTCTGTCATTGTCGTGTCCTCTACGATTGTCTTGTTGTTAGCGGTCCAGACCGCCCATTAGCATGTACTTAATTTCTACATAATCGTCAATGCCGTACTTGGAGCCTTCGCGGCCTGATCCGGACTCCTTAACGCCACCAAAGGGGGCCATCTCGTTGGAGATAATACCCTCGTTGATGCCTACAATGCCGTATTCCAGGGCTTCTGCGACACGCCATACGCGACCGATGTCGCGGGTGTAGAAATAGGAGGCGAGGCCAAATTCAGTATCGTTGGCCATTTCGATGACATCTGCTTCGGTGCTGAAACGAACGATTGGCGCTACCGGGCCAAAGATCTCATTGCGGAATACCGCCATCTCCGAGGTGACCTCGGTGAGAACCGTGGGCTCGTAGAAACAGCCCCCCAACGCGTGAGGATTTCCGCCTAGTGCAACTTTTGCACCGGCGTCTACTGAGGCCTTTACCAGTTTGTCTACGTCACTCACTGCTCCGATGTTAACCAATGGACCCACAGATATATCTTTGTGGAAGCCGTCACCTACGCTTAGCGCGTCGGCCGCCGCGACAAATTTTTCTACAAATGCATCGTAGACACCATCTTGTACAAACAGGCGATTGGAGCACACGCAGGTCTGTCCGGCGTTGCGATACTTGGAGATGATTGCCCCCTGCACTGCGCTGTCCAGGTCGGCATCGTCAAAAACGATAAAGGGCGCATTGCCTCCTAGTTCCATTGAGGTTTTCTTCATGCTGGCTGCACATTGCGCCTCCAGCATCTTCCCCACGGGAGTAGAGCCTGTGAAGGTTACTTTACGCACTGTAGGGTTAGAGGTGATCTCAGCGCCAATGGCTGAAGAAGCACCAGCAACAACGTTAATGACGCCTGCGGGCACGCCCGCACGTTCGGCCAACTCGGCCATTGCAAATGCGGACAATGGTGTCTCGGATGCGGGTTTAATGACAATAGTGCAGCCTGCAGCGAGAGCGGGGGCGGCTTTGCGTGCAATCATGGCGTTGGGAAAATTCCAGGGGGTTATGGCTGCCACCACACCCACGGGTTGTTTTATACACACGATACGTTTGTCGGCGGAAGGGCCGGGGATAACATCGCCATCGATGCGCTTGGCTTCCTCGCCAAACCACTCCATAAACGCGGCACCGTAGGCTATTTCTCCGCGTGATTCAGCCAACGGCTTGCCTTGTTCGGCGGTCATGATGATGGCCAGGTCTTCCTGGTGGGCCATCATCAGGTCATACCATTTGCGCAGAATGTTTGATCGAGCCTTGGCGGGTAGGACTTTCCAGCTTGTCATGGCGACATCAGCGGCAGCGATAGCTCGCGCAGTTTCATTGGCTCCCAGCTTGGCAACGTTCACAATGAGTTCGCCATTGGCAGGGTTAGTTACAGCAAAAGTTTCGCCGCTGTCCGCGTCAACCCATTGTCCGTTGATATACGCCTGATTTTTGAGCAGGTTAGGGTCTGACAGAGATAAAGACATTTGGTGATCCTCAGGAATGTTCGGTTATTGAAGTGTTGAGGATTTTACAAATATTAACTGGCCAACGCTATACCTGAACTTAGGTATAGGGCTTGGGGAAAAGGTTGCTGTTGTCTTGGGTCCAGGGGTGAAAGGTCGCTATTTTGGGGTTAAGTAGGTGAGGGGGTCACCGTCAGTAGGGCAGGGCTGTACGAGTGCGTCAAAAAATAACGAAAAAAGCTCGCCATGAGAAGAGAGCCCGAGTTTCTGGTAGATGTTTTTGCGATGAACTTGCTCGGTTTGGCTGCTGATGCCCAGGCGTTGGGCTGCGACCTTGGAGGGATATCCCTTTAAAACTAACTGCACAACATCGCGCTCGCGGGGTGTGAGGTAACTACTACCGAACTGCGAAAGCAATTTTTCTACATGATGGTGCAGGTTTGTCTCCAGAGCTTCAGTGCTGTTGTTGGCGGTGTTCGACACTCCCGCAGGCCACTGTTGTTTCACAAGTGCTGATACTGTTGCGGCAGCTCCCTTTAAACGTTTTTTATCCGTCTTACTGAAAGACCTGAGTGCGGAAGTGCGCTCCAGGGAAATGGCGACAGGAGTGCCATCGCCACTTTCGACTAAGTATCCCACCTGGTCTTTGACGCCATTGGAGTGGTAGTAGAGGTTGTAATACTCACTGTACTTAAAGTTCTCAGGGGCAATGTCCAGGATATGAAAAAAGCCACGTACACCTGATTTTGCGCTGAGGTAAAGCGGGGAGAGAAGCCACAAATGGTCTTGATAGCTACTGCCAAAGCCGGATTGATCACCGGGGTGTAGCGCATTGTGTATCACTTGCAGTGCACTGGTTTCAGGGTATGCCATAAGCACGGCGCTGTCGAAGTTGGCGGTGTCGCGAATAAATTCCAGCAAAGCCGCGGAAAAATTCTCACTGCCAAGGCTGTCGATGACTTCAGGCAGAGTATTGGGGTATTTATTAACTAAGGGCATGAGCAGACATCGGCTTCAATTTGAACCCACTAGTTTATCAAATTGGTAAACATCTGCATTCCGGGTTCAATTGTCAGTTCTTGAGTTTCCCGCGTGCTAGATTATATTTTCTGACCAAACCGCGAAGCTGGTCATAGCTGAGGCCAAGTGACTGCGCCGTGCGTTTCTGATTGTGCCCATTGTTTGCCAGTGCTTCGTTAAGTAAGCGCTTCTCCAGCGTCTCGACGCGCTCACTAAAAGATGCTGTAAGGCTTGAATCGGCATCTATAGCAACACTGCTGTGTGGAGTAATATCCTTAACTTCTTTTGTGTAGCTTTGTTCGCCATAGGGCGACTGAAAAGGGTTTAGTACCACTTCTCCAACGGCATTTGCAGGATCCGCCCAGCGGTAAAGCGAGCGCTCCACCACATTTTTCAGTTCTCGTACATTGCCGGGCCAACTATAGGATCTCAATGTGTCCAGGGCATTTGGTGCAAACCCGGGGAACAATTCCCAGCCCAACTCAGAACACATTTGAAGCGCAAAGTGTTGTGCCAGTTCTGGAATGTCCTCAGGGCGTTGGGAGAGGGCGGGCAGATGTATAACGTCGAAGCTTAGCCTATCCAGTAAATCTTCCCGGAACTTGTCCTCTCGCGCCAGAGCCTGTAAATCGCCGTTAGTGGCCGCCAATATTCGCACATCCACACGAAGTGTTTCTTGCCCGCCCAGGCGCTCAAACTCACCATATTCAACCAGTCTGAGTAATTTTTCCTGTAGCCCGACGGACATAGTTCCCAGTTCATCAAGGAAAAGAGTTCCACCGTCGGCGCGCTCAAAACGGCCATGGTGAGTTCGGGTTGCGCCGGTAAACGCGCCCGGTTCGTGGCCAAACAGTTCCGATTCCAAAAGCTGTTCGGCAATCGCCGCGCAATTTACCTTGAGAAATGGGGCGTCCCAGCGCGGCGAAAGGAAGTGTAGTCGTTCGGCTATAAGCTCTTTACCGGTACCACGTTGGCCCAAAATAATAACAGGGCGATTGATAGGAGCGAGTTGAGATACGCGGTCCAGGGCATGTGCAAGTGCAGGGGAACTGCCGATCATGCTTTCTTGTGGTTTATGCATCGGTTAAATATACCTAAAAATGCGGTAAATAAAACCATTATAAGTGGTTAAAAAAACCATTTCTGGCAGTAATACTTTCGAGTATCTTGCTGTAGTACAAAAATATCTATTAATAACAATAAGATACGAAAATTGGCACAAAAAGTGTATTAGACCCTGTGTAAGAAGAAAATTTTTGACTATTAGCCAGGGAGTTCAGCGTATGAATACCTTAGAACAGCGAATCACGATTTATAGTGCCCTTGCACTCGTGTGCAGTGCTGTCAGTGCCTTGGCTGGTCCCGCAGCAGCCATCTGGAGTTTCATACAGATGGCTGCCGTTATCGAATTACTGTATGTGCTGGCGCATCCAGCTCACACTCACACCGATTCATTTAAGTCCATAAAGTAACAGGAGAAGCACCATGGGTATTTTTTCCCGTATGACAGACATAATCAATTCCAATATTAGTTCATTGCTGGACCAGGCGGAGGATCCAGAAAAGATGATTCGCTTGATCATCCAGGAAATGGAGGACACGTTGGTAGAAGTACGCAGTTCGTCTGCACGTGTATTGGCCGATAGGAAGGCCGCTGCGCGCCGCATGGAGCAAGTGCGTGCCGAGGCAGATAGCTGGGAGGCCAAGGCTAAGCTGGCTATCGACAAAGGCCGCGAAGATCTTGCAAGGGCCGCATTGCAGGAAAAGCGGGCTATTGAAGAGGAACTCACTGTGGTTGAGGCGGAATTAACTGCCACTGATGAGCACGTAGCACAGCTCAACGAGGAAGTGAGCCAGCTGCAACAAAAGCTAACCGATGCCAAGTCCAAACAGAAGGCCATGTTAATGCGTACCAAGACTGTCGAGTCACGCATTAAAGTGAAGCGTCAGATACACCGCGAGGCACTGGACAACGCATTTGAGCGTTTCGACCAATTTGACCGTCGCATGGACAATCTGGAGAGCCAGTTGGAAGTTATGGATATGGGGCGTGAGGTCCACCCGGATCTTGCAGCTGAAATAAGCGCGTTGGAAGAGGATGACCGCATTAACGAAGAATTGGCACGACTTAAAGCCGAAATGAAAGGCACAGCAGAAACTGCGCCTGGTGAGCAACAGTAGCGGATTGGCTGGAATCTATTTTAATGGCAGCATACTGGCAAGCCCTGTAGCTGCCCAAGGAATGAGTTAATGGAATTCTTTAAGTTCATGTTTGTCCCGACGATTTTATTTTTGACCGTTGTGGCACCTATTTGGATAACAATGCACTACCGCAGCGTCAGCCGGTCGTCGCGCAGTCTGAGCGAAGAAGATCGAGAGTCGGTCGAGCACATGCTTGAAACCGTGGACAAGTTGACGGATAGAATTAAAACACTGGAATCAATTCTGGATGCTGACCACCCACAGTGGCAGCAGAAGATGGCCCGCGATGAGCGGGGCGAGGAGTAAGTTATGTCTAGAAGACACAGAAGGCGTCACCAAAGAGCGGATAGTGATTATGCGGGAAGTTATCGCAAAATGAATTCGCGTAAGCGCGCTGGGTGGGGTAAAAACCTGTACCGCAATACCCGGGAAGGAAAAATAGCCGGTGTGTGCGCCGGCCTTGCCGATTACTTTGACATAGCCCCCTGGGTGATGCGCATGATTTTTATCGGCGCCTGTATTTTTACCGGTTCGTTGGCCATTTGGGCCTATGTAGGCGCCTGGATATTTTTGTCCCCGCGCTCAGCCCGCCGAACCGATCAGAACGAGCGTGTCGATGATTATGAGCGCTTTACCGACGAAGACGTGGAAATGGAATACGACGAACGTCGCCATGATTACCGCCCTAAGAAGGTGTTCCGCTACAGTGAGAGCGGCAGTGTCAGGTTGAAGCGTGCGAGGGAGCGCCTGGATGCGGCTCTGCGCAGGGTAGAGGGCATGGAGTCCTATGTGACGTCACGCCAATACAATTTGAATAAAGAGTTTTCGAAGCTGTAGCTTTAACACCTACACAGCACTAACTAATACTTCTCCTTCTGGTATTTGCCGCAATGCGGTGGGGGGGAGGCATACTTAAAAATAATAGACGAACAAGCCCGATACAGGGTCTCAGTTTGCAGGAGAAGAAGTGTGACGGTAGGGCTACACATTGCTATTTGTTTGGACATGCCGCAGTGGTTGGAAGCCACCGGGTTTGTGTCCTGGGAGCTCTGGCAGTCGCTTAATGAGTATTTAAGTGTTAGCGCGAGCTTCGGGCTTTACTAGCTATATCTTTAAGCCCGTGAGGCTAGTTAGGCGGCGGGTTCAGCAGCGCATCGCGCAAGCTTGTTGCCTGGGTCTGGATGAGTACGATGTTGTCAGGCCCCATGCGAAGAAGTAGTTTCTGCATCTGGGTAAGTTGCTCTATTCGAGCGTCGGCATAAAGGTACACAGACTCTTTCTTCTTCAGTGCAATTGGCTCACGCAGCTGTGGTGTGGCCAAAACGCGGTCAAGTGCGCGAATCAATGCATTGTCAAAGTCCTGCCCAGGGTAGCCTAACCCAGCATAGGCCTGCTCCAATAAGGGCCTGAAGCGGTTAAAATTGTTGGTAAGGGTTTGCGTGTCGAGCTCGCTGATAGTTTGGGCGTAACTGTCATAGCGATGATAAGACTGGGTATTCATATAGTCCTCACCGTCTATTGTGCTAACACTGAATTTTTCGCCAGGTGGGGAAACTGGCAGGGCTTTGAATGGCAGCGCTCCACGACTGAGGCTGTCCACAATGCTCGCGCCGCGCTCAATCAGGTCCTCGTTGCTCAGAGCGCTGCCCAGCAAGACAGAAGAGTTGTTGTTGGACAGGGCTTTGCGCAGCTCCTGGTCGCTGGTCTCCAGTGTCGCGGGTGGTTCCGGTGGCTCCTCAGTCACAGCAATGGGATTCGGTTCAGGTTTCTGGGGGATATCGGGCGCGGGCAGCAACTTGGGCTCAGGCTCTGGCGTTGGTGCCTGGATCGGCGGCGCCTTGGCCAATGGTACTTCCGTAGTTGGAGCTGGGTCGCTGCTCAAAAAATAGACACCGACTATCAGGATGGCGGCGGTGGCGACCCATCCCCAGTAGGATTTGCTGCGCCCCTGTCGGCGGGACATTCTGTTCTCGGGGTCGCTGTGCATGATTGAGCATCCTTGTCGCAATGTTACGTTAATTTTCTACTCTGTTTGTGTGACAGCGAAAAGCGAGTAAAAGTTGCAGTTCACCGCTAATACAATCGCATTGACATAATAGACTATGGAGCTTTGTACGTCATGGCAATGACTGGCCTCAATAATACGTTCCCGCGCTGAACAAAGATCGCTATTATGACGCGTATAGTCTCCCGGAATTAATCTCCACCTCAATGAACAAACGAAAACCTCTCAAGTACTTTTTAATTGCCAGTGTCATTCTCTCTGTGCTGCTAATGGGCGCTTACCTGTTGAGAACTACCTTGATTACCCGATCGGTCAATATCCTTCTGGCGAGTGCAGATGTGCGAGTATTGCAGTTGGGGGCATTACAGTTGGGTTGGAGTGGCCTTCACATCGATCAGCTGGTGCTGGGTGTGGGGCCGGATGATACACCACAAACACTGCAGGAAGTCAGTTTGGAATATAGCGTGCTCGACTTGCAGCCTAAATCCTTGGTAGCACAGCGTGTGGTTGTAGCCTTGCCACGGCGAGAAGAAAAAGCTGATTCTAATGAGTCTCCTGTACTACTATTTGAATTGCTGGAGATGATTTCTGTGCTTCCACTGCAGTCAGTCGAAGTGGAAAAACTCGAAGTGGCAGGGCTATCCCATCCGTTGTTTGAGCAACCACTGGCTCTGAAAGCAAGCGTCAGTGATCGCAACATATCCGTGCGAGGGCGTGATCATAGCAAAGAGTTTGTGTTGGATTTTCAGCGCTTGGAAGCGGACATGTTTTCTCTTGACGCTATTTTGTCCAAAGGCGGTGAAGCTGCTCTACGTTTTGCCCTTAGCCTGAATAGGCAGCAGGAAACGCTAGTAGTGGATGGAGAAGGAGAGTTGCTCGTCAGTACAGCGTTCTCGATATTGAGACCTGCTTTGCCCACGCAAGATATTCTCTCAAACGCTGCAGGCGAGATTTTCTTTCGGCTTTCTGGAGAGCTTCAAGATAACCTGGGAAAGTTGGATGCGGCACGAGGGACAGTTGAGATCATGCCGACAACACGTCTCGCGGCGAGGATTGCCAGCGAGAAATTAGACGGTAGTTTAGAACTGGTCATGGCTAATTCTGCGCGTGTTTCGTTGCAAATGGATTCATCGCAGTCGCCCGAGCTTTTATTAGCAGTTGATGCCGCCAGTTTGAACTTTAAGGAAATTACGTATTCGATGCTGGGCAAGGTTGATCTGTCCGACATGCGGTGTTCTATTGCCGGTCTCCTACAATGCCAAGGTGGGCTGAACGCCTCAATGAGTGCATCGCGTCTCGATCTACCATTGGAGCCTGCAGCGGCGGTGATAGATCCGCAGCTAAACTTTTCAGCGCAGTTTTTTCTCGATGATAATTCCCTCAAAGCTCAGATGATTCCCGGTCAATGGTTGAGGGCCGGGTCGCTGGCACAGGACGATTTGGTGTTCAACAGCCCAGCGTTGGTCGGGGACAGTATGGGGAGTTTTAACTTTGACCTTGCATCCGGTGCAATGAAGCTGGAAATTGAGGCGTTGCGATTGATAGTGCCGCGGGCAGAAATGCAGGAGTTGAGTCTGGCCACTGTGCTCCAGATCCAAAAGTTGACTGTGTCAGGGGAGGGGGGTAGTGCGTTTGAAGCCTCTCTCCAGATTAGCTCTGAGGCACTCGATATCCAGATTCCTGAACTATGGTTGCCCACCGTGGCGTTTGAATCCGATGTGCATGTTACAGATAAGACGTTTACTGTCGATGGCTCACTACGCAGTGGTGAGTATCAGCCGTTTTTGCAGATAGAGATGGATTACAAATTTCCTGAGCAGCGCGGCGTCGCGCGGCTCTATTCCAAAGATTTAAGTTTTGATGCAGACGAGAAGCGGCTTTCGAAGCATTTTTCAAGCTGGCCATTTGAATGGGATGTGTTGGCGGGCAGCGTGGCATTGGACGCCATTGTGCAGTGGCAGGGTGCCGGGCCTGAGCTGGAAGCTACAGCGAACATCAAACAGATTGTGAAAGGAGTCGCAGGGGTGTATCAGGATATCGGCTTTGTGGGACTCGCCGCCGACCTAGCCCTACAATATCAATCCCCTGACCGCCTGGTGACAACGCGGGTAGCCAGTATCTCTGTCGATTCTGTTGATATCGGTGTGCCCATTGAAGCAATAAAAGCACGCATTCAATTTGATTCCCACGACCAATCAGTCACTCTGGATGGGATTCAGGCCAATCTCTTTGGTGGCCGTGTGTGGGTAGAGGAGGCGGTCTATCATGCCGATCAGGCCCACAACAAGTTGTTTGTTGGTGTGGACGGTATAGAGTTGAGTCAGCTGCTGCAACATACCGGCTATGATGCAGTAGCGGCAACCGGTTCCATTAGTGGCCTGTTGCCGCTGGATGTAAGTAGCGCCGGAGCCACTATGAAAAGAGGTATGCTTGCGGCGAAGGCGCCGGGTGGTGTGTTTCGCTACAAGGCAGAAGTGAGCACGGACATTAACTCTACGGTTGCGCCGGTATTGGCTGCCCTTGAAAACTATCACTACGATGTATTCCAGCTAGAGGCAGACTATCTCGACGATGGAGAGCTACAGCTGGCGATGATTTTTCGAGGGAGTAATCCGCATGTACAGCAGGGGCGTCCGATTCATTTGAATCTCAACGTTACGGATAATATACCGGCGTTGCTAAAGAGCTTGCAGTCTGGAAGGAGAATTGCGGAGTCTGTCGAAAAGAAGATGGGAGGCGGTTAGTACGCGCTTTTACCTGAGTGCGCAGTAGTGTTAGTCTGCGAGTGAGTTAATTGTTTTTAAGCTAGGGATTGAGAAAATATGCCAAAAACTGGACTGCTAGGCCTGATGGTAATTGTAATGCTCGGTGCCTGTACCCCCACGGTGCAAGTGGCTCCTCCGGACAAGCCGATTGAAATAAACATGAATATTAAGATCGAACACGAAATTCGAATCAAGGTCGATAAAGATCTGGATGAAATATTCGACGAAGACAGTGATCTTTTCTAGGAGGTTTTATATGAAACAAATATTGATGGGCCTGGCTCTACTCGTCCTTGGGGCAAACAGTGCTTTTGCAATTTCCCTGCACGACGCCAAAAGCAATGGATTGGTCGGTGAGCGTAACGATGGTTATGTGGGCTATGTTGTCACTCCCCCCAGTGCAGAGGTCAAGGTGGTGGTGAAAGACGTTAACAACAAACGCAAGGCCAAGTTTTCTCAGTCTGCCAAGAGTAATAGTGTGCAGATAGAACAGGTAGCGAACCGTTTTTACCAACGAGCAGTAAGCGCAACTAAGGTGGGACAGTATTATCAGGACGCCGCCGGCGCGTGGGTGAAAAAGTGAACGTAATACCCGCTGGTCCCTATATACCTCCCCCAAGTGCCTGGCTTGCACTGACCGAAGTACATCGTGCTGTTGTCGATATGGTTTCACTGCGTATGAGTCGAAAAGCTCTTTCCAGCGTGCCTGATGGCGACGGCCATGCTGTGATGGTGTTGCCGGGATTTATGGGTGACGACGGCTACAACGGTGCATTCAGGCGCTTCCTGGGCAAGCGCAATTATGCAGCGCATGGCTGGGGCCTGGGAAGAAACCTGGGGCCGCGGGAAGGTGTGCTGGAGGCAATGTTGGACAGACTTGAAGATTTGTATGACGAGCACGGCGGCCCTGTATCCCTGATAGGACATAGTTTGGGCGGGATTTATGCACGGGAGCTGGCGCGTTCGATGCCTGACAAGGTGCGTCAGGTTATTTCTCTAGGTAGTCCGTTTGGTGAGGGGCGGCTGGGAGCTTCATATCCCGGCAAGCTCTTCGCAGCTATGAACCCGATGGATGAGTTGCCTCTGGATCAGGATATTCTACCCATAGCACCGCCTGTTCCAACGACGGCTGTTTATTCTCACGGCGATGGAGTTGTTAACTGGCAAACTGCAGTACAGCATAAGGGGCATAAACAAACTCAGAATATCAGAATTCGCGGCAGCCATTGCGGTATGACTCTAAACCCCACGGTGTGGTTTCTGGTCGCCGAGCGCTTGGCGCAGAGCGAAAATGACTGGAAGCCTTTTGTCAGTAAAAGCTGGAGCAACGTACTCTATCCTGCCGCGTAGTCTCCAGTGTAGAGGCCCCAGAGACTAATGCTGCACCGAATTTGGATGGGATTCTTTGTGATCGCATTCGCCAGCGGCACCTACCAGTGGCTGGGTAACGGCGATCACGAAGTGTTCGCGCGTATGGTAACCGCCTTATTCGATATGGCGGGCCTGTCAGTGGAACTGGCCATCGGATTGATTGGCTTAATGGCGTTCTGGTTGGGTATTGTGTCGGTGGGTGAAGCCAGTGGTTTGATAGACAAACTGGCGCGCATGTTATCCCCTTTGTTCACTCGCTTAATGCCGGAGGTGCCGCGCAACCATCCGGCAGTCTCCTCTATGACCTTGAATTTGTCGGCGAATATCCTGGGTCTGGACAACGCCGCTACCCCACTTGGCATAAAGGCAATGAAAGATTTGCAAACGCTGAACCCCACTCCCGAGGTGGCCAGCAATGCGCAAATTCTTTTTCTTGTTCTTAATACTTCCTCGGTAACTTTATTCCCGGTAACTATATTGTTATATCGGGCGCAAATGGGAGCAGCCGATCCAGCGTCGGTGTTTATTCCAATCCTCATAGCGACTTGTTGTTCCACCTTTGTGGGCCTATTAGTAACGGCGTGGTTTCAACGCATAAATTTGCGCGACACACTTGTAATGGCTTATCTGCTGTCCGGCTTTGTTTTGATGCTGGCTTTGGTGGGTTGGTTGTCCACGCTAACAGCGACGGAACTGCACAGGCAATCCAGTCTTATTAGTAACCTGTCGATTATTTCGTTAATTCTCTTGTTTTTACTCGCCGCCCAAAGGAAAAATATAAATGTATACGATGCATTTATCGAGGGGGCAAAGCAGGGTTTTGAAACTGCCATAAATATTATTCCCTACCTGCTGGCCATGTTGGTTGCCATTGGTGTTTTTCGCGCTAGCGCAGCGCTGGATTTACTTATGGAATTAATTCGTAGTGGTGTGGACTGGTTTTCCTGGGACAGTCGCTGGGTTGACACTTTGCCAACGGCTTTGATGAAACCTTTGTCTGGTTCTGGCGCGAGGGCGATGATGATCGACACCATGAATACTTTTGGAGTGGACTCATTTCAAGGGCGGTTGGCGGCCACCATGCAAGGCTCCACCGAGACTACCTTCTACGTACTGGCCGTTTATTTCGGTGCGGTAGGTATTCGTCATACCCGGCATGCACTCATATGTGGCTTGTCAGCTGATATCGCTGGAATAACAGCCGCAATTGCAGTTGGGTATTGGTTTTACGCTTAAATCAGGTTTTTTTATGAGTTTGAATACAGAGCAATCCATGCTCGCTACTTTTATTCTGCCCATTGCGCAGGCTCTGCGCTCTCAGGGTTTGGATGCTATGGCGTTGGTGGAGGAAGTCGGTATAGATCCGTCTGCAGTTATTAACGCTGACAGACGAGTGCCAATAGATTCTGTTCATCACCTTTTGGCACGTAGCGTAGAACTGAGTTCTGACGAGGCTTTCGGGCTGCTCGCTGCGGAGCATCTACAGCCGCAGGTTTTAAGTGGCCTGGGCTTGGCGTGGCTCGCAAGTGACACCGTCTACGATGGACTAAAGCGCACAGTGCGATTTAGTAGCGTGCTCAGTACTGGTGTGGGTATGCAGCTGCGCGAAGACGGGGAGTTTGTCTCCCTGATAATGCAAAGGTCCGCCCAGATAGAGAACTTCGCGCCCGCGGCGGCCGACTTTACGGTCGGCATCATAATGAGAATGTGTCGACTTACTATGGGCGAGTTTATAGCGCCAGTTAAAATTGGGATGCAGCGGCCCAGGCCTGCTGATCCCGCGCACTTTGAAACCATGCTTAGCAGCACCATAGAATTTGATTGTGAAGAGACCTGTCTTACCTTTTACTTAAATGACATCTCGGTGCCTCTGGCAACCGGTGATCCGACCTTGGCCAGAGTTAACGATGCGCAAACACAAGGTTATCTTGACAGAATCACAGTGTTAAAGACGTCCCGGGATGTTATCGAAAAAATTGTCGAGAAACTGCCCGACGGACCACCAACCGCACAGCAGATAGCCGATTCACTGCATGTCAGCAATCGCACTCTGCAGCGCAGACTGAAGGAGGAGGGCACCAGTTTTAAGGATTTGTTGCAAGACACTCGAATGAATCTGGCTCGTAACTACTTACTGCAGCCAACTCGCTCAATAGTGGAAACATCTTATCTATTGGGTTTTTCTGAGCCGAGTACATTTTCGCGCGCCTTTAAACGTTGGACAGGGCAGGCGCCTACAGAATTCAGGCAGACTACGGCCCCGCACTAAAGCAGCGAGTTTGAACTTATTTCGCGCACAGGCTCAATAGTATTTTCCAATTCTCGCTGTGCCCGTATACTGTTGTAAAGACTGGGCACAGCCGGTGTCTTCATTTGGTAAAAGAGAGGGAAGATTATGGGGAAGTTACTTATTGTTGCCGACAGAGTAAGTAAGGGCGACATTGCGGTACAGCGAGGGCTTCAGCTAGCCAGCAAATTAGGATGTGGTGTGGATGTTGTCGCGTTTTGCTACACGTCCATAAAAAATCTTCGCCTGAAAGGCGGTCAGCGCCAGGAAATTAAAAAGAACCTGATTGCCCGTCGTACCGATGAGGTGCAGGCACAGATTGACCGGTTCAGCACCGGGGGCCAAAAAGTGTCTCTACAGGTTGTTTGGGAAAAAGATATCGTCCCATGGATAATTAAACGTTGCGCGCGCCCCTATGATGCGCTGGTTAAAACCGGACATCGCTCGGAAACATTTGCTTATACATCCACCGACTGGCAGCTGTTGCGGGAGTGTCCCAGGCCTGTTTTGATTGTGGCGAGCAAGAAATGGCAACGCACAAAACCCATTTTGGCGTCGGTGGATTTGGGCACCAAACTACCCGAGAAAATCGCTCTGAACCACTCTGTAATCGCTACAGCGAAGACCTACGCCGCTGCGCTGGATGCGCCTCTGGTGATCATCTCTGCGATCGAAGTGCCTGCGATACTCACGGACCTGGGGCTAATTGATCCCGGACCTTATGTCAAAGAAATAAAGGCAGAACTGAAGCCGGTAGTGACAGAGCTCGCAGAAGCCCACGAGTTGCCCGTGAGCACTTTCAGGATTAAGAAGGGCCCCGTAGAGAAGGTGATCAATAGCGTTGCCGCGAAAGAGAGAGCACAATTATTGGTCATGGGTACCGTGGGTAGGCGCGGCGTTCAAGCCAAGCTACTGGGCAATACAGCCGAGGGCGTTCTACGGCATATTCGCACTGATGTTCTGGCAATGAAGCCCTGACCCCGGCAGGTTTTTTACGTTTAATTGGTTGATATTTGATCAAATACGTCTACTTTACTAGTAGTACGTAGCGATTCCGCACGTGCTGACACGTCCCATGGTCGATGCTTCTGCCCCGAGGCACTCGGCTATTTGACCCGCTATCTCTTTGGTTTGCGGGTCTTTTTATATTTAAAACAATGACATTGACTCAATTTACACCTGATTGACCCCCTCGCAAAAATACAAATCCCACATTTTGGCATCTGTGGCCATGCGGCTGTCGCTCTCGGCCATGTTGCCGATACCAGAAAGAGCATAATCTTATTCCTGTAATTGAGAGGAACAAAAGCGATGACACGTCGTTAACGGTAGGAGAAACGATATGCATGACCTTGTTAAGAGAATCAATGACCCCAAACTTTGCTATGTGTTCGCACAGAATGCGATTAGTCGCGGACATCCTGATCTGGCAACACAAGCTTACCGCCGTGCAGTTGATTTGCGCGCCGAGCAACATACAACAGAGTCAGAGGCCGAACATGCCGCTGTACGCGCTATTTATGCCTATGAAGAGGCACTGAGTTTTCGCAAAGGAAAACGAACCCGCGCTACAGGTACCTGGCAAACCGTCACTCGAAAAGGCATTTTCAGTGCATTAGCTCAGCGTATCGAGTCTAGTGCCACCACCAACGTAGAGTCAGTACTTAAAGAATTAGGCATGGAAGATTACAGTTTTGCAGCCACAGCGAAAGCGTATCCCGATGTGTTTTTAGCTAAAGCTGCATAAGGTCCCTACCTTAGCCCGGCCTCAGATATTGAGGGCTAACCGGGCTCTTTTTTAGCCCCTTTTACCCAACATCCCCTGTAGGTGTTTTCTACTTTTGCCGGCTACCTCACGGATGCCGGTTTTTTTCATTTAAACTATCTCCTTGACCCACCTGATCTCTAGAGTTGTCCCCACCTCAGGGAAGGCGCCTGGACGCAGGCCGCCTGAACGCAGGCCGCCTGAACGCAAGTTGATACAAATGATGTACACTGCATCTAAATCTCACAAAAGGGGAATTCAAATGATTGGATACGTAACGATTGGCACCGCCGACATGGAAAAGGCAAAGGCATTTTATAGCGAGCTGCTGACAGATATTGGCGCTTCAGTTGTGATGGATATGGGCAGTTTTGTGGCCTTTGGCAACGCCCCTGACAGCCCCTTGCTGTCACTTTGCACACCCTTTAATAAAGAACCAGCTAATCCGGGTAATGGCAATATGGTCGCCATAGCGCCCGGTTCCAAGGAGCTGTGTGATAGTTTATATGCGAAGGCCTTATCCCTGGGTGGCACAGATGAAGGTGCCCCCGGTGCCAGAGGTGATGGGTTTTATGGTGCCTATTTCCGCGACCTGGATGGCAACAAACTCTGCTTCTTCCACGCGGGCTAGATCATGGCAGGTGGAAGTTTACTTTTATTACTAGATGACATTGCCGCGGTTCTCGATGACGTGGCAGCCATGACGAAAGTAGCGGCCAGAAAAACGGCCGCGGTGCTTGGTGATGATCTCGCGGTCAACGCCGAAAAGGTGACCGGCGTGAGCGCCGATCGCGAGCTACCCGTGGTGTGGGCTGTAGCCAAAGGATCATTTCGAAATAAGCTCATTCTGGTGCCCGCTGCGCTGGCGATTTCAGCAGTTGCTGGTTGGTTGATCACTCCCTTGTTAATGCTGGGCGGCCTTTACCTATGCTTCGAAGGCTTCGAAAGTGTCGCCCACCGTCTGTTGCACCAAAGTAAAGCTGACGAAGAGGAGTTGGAAGATTTATCCGCAGCTTTTGCCGACCCCTCCGTCAGCATGCTCGACTATGAGAAAGAGAGAATTAAAGGTGCTGTCCGCACTGACATGATTCTCTCCGGAGAAATTATTGTCATAACACTGGGCATTGTTGCCGAGTCAGATTTTATAAGCCAAGTGATCGTGGTTGCTGGCATCGCTTTTTCTATGACGGTGGGAGTCTACGGCCTGGTGGCAGCAATCGTAAAGTTGGACGATGCCGGCTTGTATCTGGCTAACGCACGCGGTGAAGGTTTTTGGCTTGGCGCAAAACGCTGGTTAGGGCTTCGTATGGTCAGCTTTGCACCCCTGCTAATGAAAGGTTTGGCCTTTGTTGGCACAATTGCAATGTTTATGGTCGGTGGTGGCATATTGGTGCACGGCTATCACCCTGCGCAGCATTTGATTGAACAGATAGCAACACAGCTAAGCACTGTTGCAGTCGGCGGCGGTGTTTTGCATGTAATAGCGCCCACATTGCTTTCAATGCTCGCCGGCGTAGTAGCGGGAGGGGTGGTGGCTGGGCTAGTAAGTTTGTGGAACATTCTGCGCTCAAAGACTTAATCGGTTACGAAAGTGCTCGCGGTTGAGACGCTTTATTTTAACAGCGAACCCAGTAAGCCCCGGAACAACTTTTTACCCAAACTACTCCCTGCAGCTGAACCGAGGCTGCGCATCATACTTTTGACGAAGGCTTCTGAAGAACTTTGGCGCGAACTGGAGCGGGCTTTGGGCTTGTCATCGACGGCACGTTTTTCCAAATCGGCCTGTTCCTGTTGTTTGAGTTTTGTCGCGGTGCGTTCCAGCAAAACCTCATGGGCTGAGCGGGGGTCGTAGGGTTTACCGTAGCGCCGCATGTTTGGGTCGGTGTCCATAATCGCTTTTCGTTCTGCAACGGTAGCTTTGCCCATACGCGAGTGGGGAGGTCGTATCAGCGTACGCTGCACCGGCATGGGAATACCCTTATCTTGCAAGGTAGAAACCAGAGCTTCTCCAATACCCAGTTCACTGATTGCCGTGACTGTGTCCAGCCCCGGGTTTTCCCGGAATGATTGTGCGGCAACTTTGAGTGCCTTTCGCTCTTTGGGTGTATAGGCGCGCAAGGCATGTTGTATGCGGTTACCCAGTTGGGCCAGGACACTGTCGGGCATGTCCCCGGGGCTCTGGCTAATAAAATACACGCCCACACCCTTGGACCTGATAAGACGCACCACCTGTTCTATTTTTTCCAGTAGTGCCTTGGGTGCATCCCTGAAAAGTAAGTGAGCCTCATCGAAAAAGAATACCAGTACGGGTTGTTCCGGGTCGCCTAACTCCGGGAGGTTTTCGAACAGCTCTGACAATAGCCAGAGTAGGAACGTAGAGTACACCCTGGGGCTGCGAATTAGCGTATCAGCTGCGAGTATATTGATCATGCCCCGGCCATCTCTGTTGGTTTGCATGAATTCCTGCAGCTCCAGAGCTGGCTCGCCAAAAAACTGGTCGCCGCCTTCTCGCTCCAGCATTAACAGACGACGCAATATGGCGTTTACCGATGCTTTGGATACGTTAAAACCCACACCTAAATTTTTGCCATTGGTGCCCAGATATTCAAGAGTCGTGCGTAGATCGTTAAGATCAACAAGTAGCATACCCTCGTTGTCGGTAAACTCAAAAACCAGCGTAATAATACTCTCTTGAGTTTCGTTTAAATCAAGTAGCCTCGATATAAGTTGCGGCCCCATTTCAGAAATAGTTGAGCGTACAGGTGTGCCTTTTTTCCCGAACACATCCCAGAACGCGACCGGATAGCCATTTTGTTTATAGTTTTCTATGCCAATTTTCTGCACGCGCTCGTCAATTTTTTTGTGCGGCTTACCTGTTTGACTGATGCCCGAAATATCGCCCTTAATGTCCGCCATAAACACGGGAATGCCCAAGTCAGAAAACCCTTCTGCCAGGCATTGTAGGGTAACGGTTTTTCCTGTGCCGGTTGCACCAGCAATCAAACCGTGGCGGTTGGCGTAGCGTGGGTCGAGAAAAACCTTACCCGAGTCGCTGCCTCCTATGAGAATGCCTTCGCTCATCTATCGAATTTCCTTTGTTAGTTGTCAAATATAATACTTTTCAGGCTTTGCCAGTTTAGCAGCTGGTGCTACATTAAGCAGAGAAGTTTTTGAGGATTGTATATGAAATGGCGCGGCAGTAGGCAAAGTAGCAACGTAGAAGACAGAAGAGGGCAGGGTGCGCAATACAGTAGTGCAGCTGCAGCACCTCTGGCCTTACGATTATTGCCTGCACTGGTTAAAACCAAGGTCGGGCGGATAGTTCTAGTGGTAGGTGTGGTTGTGGTGTTTGGCGGGAAAATGCTTGGCGTTGATGTATTGCCTTTACTGCTAGGCGGAGGTGGCGTCAGTAACAGTGCCTCAGGTGGGACCGAGTTGAGTGCAGAGCAAAAAGAGCAGGCGCAATTTGTCTCTGTGGTCTTGGCGGACACCGAGGATACCTGGCACGAAATATTTGCCCAACTTGGAAAAACATACAAAGAGCCTACCCTGGTGTTGTTTTCTGGTCAGGTGAAATCTGCATGCGGAATGGCCAGCGCAGCAGTGGGGCCGTTCTATTGCCCAGGTGACCAACAGCTGTATATCGACCTGTCATTCTTTCACGATTTAAAAACCCGATACAGCGCCCCTGGAGATTTTGCCCAGGCCTATGTCATCGCCCATGAAGTGGGCCACCATGTACAGACCCTGTTAGGTATCAGCGCGGAAGTTCACGCTGCAAAGCGTGGCAAAAGTGAGGCTGCGTCCAATGCGCTCTCGGTACGGCAGGAGTTGCAGGCAGATTGCTTTGCCGGTCTATGGGGGCATGCAGCCAATGTAGATCGGAATATACTGGATCCAGGGGATCTGGAAGAGGCGTTAACGGCAGCCACAGCGATTGGCGATGACCGGTTACAAAAGGGGGCGGGACGCGAAGTTGTCCCCGACAGTTTTACCCATGGTAGTTCTGCCCAGCGGGTAAGGTGGTTTCGCGCCGGCTTCGACTCCGGCGATATATCTGTGTGTGATACTTTCGGCGCAAAAAACCTGTAACCGAAGCCTTCGCTCGTTAAGCGTTCTTGGGTTTAACCTTTGTGCCAGGTTTGCGCTTAGCCTTGGGCGCCACTTTCTTCTTAGTGGCAACTTTGGCTTTGACCTTTGCTTTGCTTGCAACTCTGGTTTTTACGGTACGTCTTTTAGGCGGCTTTACTGTCCTTAAGCCGGAAACTTCTTCGAGTTCCTGCAGGGCCTCTTCAAGATGATCTATCAAGCGTTGAACCTGTGGTAATGAACGACGGCAGGCGATGATGCCGAAATCCAGTGAATTACTATAGCTCACTAAGGTGATATTCATTGCAAAACCATCGAAGACAATAGAAGCCGGATAGATGCCATCCAGGCTTGAACCATTCCAGTAAAGCGGTTTGCGCGGTCCGGGCACATTTGAAATAACAGTGCTAAAAGCGGGGAATTTGCCGGCTAAGCCCAGTGCAGAAGTAAGTAACACAGGCAGTTGAGCCAACTGCATATAGATTTCAGCTTCCCTGGCAGATAAGTGGCTCAACATGTCTTTGCCGGCTACCATGGAGTCTTTAATTGCTTTAAGGCGCTTCTCCGGGTTTTTAACGTTGGTGGCCAGGTCGGCAGTGATAAAACAAACCGAGTTCGCAGAGTCCAGGTCGCCTTCCTTGCGTAACGATACCGGGACCATAGCTTTTAGCGACTGCCTTGGTAGTTCATTTTGCACCAACAAGTAGCGGCGCAATGCGCCAGAACACATAGCCAGTACCACATCATTGACAGTGCCATCGATCGCATTACATACGGCTTTAATACGATCGAATTCCCAGGACTGCGCGACGAAGCGGCGAGCACCGCTTACGTCTGTGTTCAAAGAAGTTTGAGGAACATTGTGCCACGGAACTGCTAAGCTGCCCCCTCGGCCCAGCCAGGCGCCTCCCACCCGTTTGAACGCGCCAAACAGATTGGCAGTAGAGTCAAACTGTTCTTTAAATACGTTGGCAACGTTTCTTAACTCTTTATCCTTGGGGATTACATTTCTTGGACCCGAACCGTATTTGGCTTCCTTGTAGCGCTCGTAAGCTGCCAGGGAAAGTGGCGAATCGGTTACCCGCGCAGATTTTGATGTGGAGCACATGGCTTGTGTGAGGTGCATGGCACCTATGCCATCGATGGCGGCGTGATGCATTTTCATATACAGGGCAAACTGGCGGTCCTGTAAGCCTTCAATTAAATGGACTTCCCATAGAGGTCGGTTGCGGTCCAACAAAGTACTGTGTAGGCGCGATACCAGAGCAAACAATTCTCTATAACGGCCCGGTTTAGGCAGTGCCGAGTGCCTGACATGGTATTCAATGTCGAGGTAGTTGTCTTCTTCCCAATACAGTGGTCCGACCGCCCCGGTGGCGCCCGTTGTTACGTACTCGCCAAATGGGCGGCGGTACTCATCAGCATTTTTTAGGACGTCAACCAGTTCAGACAGATAGCGTTGTTCATTTACGCCTTTGGGCAAAGTAAAGAGGTTAATGCCCCCTACATGCGTAGGAGTTTGGCGCTTCTCCATCATGAGAAAGCCAGCATCTGCCATAGCAATTCGTCGCATTTCAATACCTGTCGATAATTATTGTAAGTCTAAGATAAACTTTAATTCCACTCGTTGCTATGCCGAGATTAAAAAAGTGTGGTTTAAAGCTTCTTGCGTTGCAAAATTAGCAGGCTTGATATCAGTACCATTGGAAGTAAGCAAAGCAATAGAAGTTGTTGCCAGCTTATAATTGAAACTGCCCAGCCGGCCGATAATGCAGCCACCGCCTGGGTGGAAAAGATTACAGTATCATTAAATGCCTGAGCATGAAGATGTTCTCCCTCGCGGTGTGTGCTTGGCAGCAGCGCGGTTCCGGACACAAATAGAAAATTCCATCCTATCCCCAACATAACCAACTGGCCCCAGAAACCCATTACCGATGAGTCATATAGCCCAATGCCGATGGTAGCGCAGAAACAAACAAGCCCCGCAATCATCAAGCCTCGAATGCTGAATAACCTGAAAAGCCAAATAGTTGCCAGAGACGGTAAAAACATCGCGGCTACGTGGGACTGTATCACCCACTTGGTATCGTCGATGCTATAACCATGGTGAAGGTGCATGGTGATGGGCGTGGCGGTCATCACCAGCGACATAACTATATAGGCAGTCGCGCCGCTGGCGACAGCTAAAATCAATGTGGGGTTGGACAAAATTTGGCCTAGTGGTCGGGGAGTTCCCGCAATTTTTCCTGCGCGTTGTGGTGCCTCCGTATAGAAAAACATCATAATGACTGCGCCCACCACAAGACAAGCTGCTGCAAACCAGAAAGATCCCTGATACTCCACCGCACTGATGTGCCTGCCAGCAACCGCTAGCTCCGGGCCCACAAAGGCGGCAAAAATCCCCGCACACATAATTATCGACACTGCTGTGGGGCCATGCTCTATACCAACACTTTCCATCGCAGCGAAACGCATTTGTTGCAATGCTGCATTGCAGACTCCCAGTAAAAAAGTGGCGCTACAGAATAAGCTAAAACTTTTCAGATACAGAGATTGTCCAGCCATTAAACAGGCGACAATACCCAGAGCCATAAAAAGCAAAAAGGAAGGTTTTCGTCCCAGCTCGGCCATGCACCTGGACACAGGTAATATCCCCGCGGCTGTACCTATAACCATTAAGGCAATGGGTAAAGTTGCCCATCCGGGTGAAGGGGAGAGCAGGGCTCCGAGAATGCTCCCCATTAAGGCCAACAAGGGGAATGCAGCCATCGCCACCGCGCTGACCACTGCCAGAACGCCTACGTTTACAAAGCTGTTAGGTGCGCTGTTCGCATAGATTGTCTCTTTCATAGCGCTAGCCTAACGCAAAAAATCCATGACGGGTGAATCTAATGCACTTAGACTGTGTAATCCCGCTATGAAGCGAGTAACACGTTTTTATGAATCAGGTTGTTACCAATATACCGCCCATGCAATTGGCGATCGCATTTATTCCTGTTGCCATAACATTGCTAATATTTTTTAAATGGTCGTTGGGTGTAGGAAGGGCTCTGTATGCGGTGGCGCGCATGTTGATACAGTTACTGCTTATTGGTTATGTGTTGGCCTATATTTTCGGTGCTGAGAACGCCGGATTGATTGTGCTGGTGTTATCCGTAATGTTGCTCGCATCCAGCTGGATAGCGCTTGGGTCAGTGCCGGAGCAGCGCAAGACATTGTTTACCAGAGCGCTTCTCGCTATAGCGCTTGGAGGCGGGCTTACCTTATGGCTTATCACGCAGTGGGTTCTCGAGCTGCAACCCTGGTATTTACCGCGATACATGGTGCCCTTGGCGGGCATGATTTTTGCTAATGCGATGACAGCGGTGAGTCTGGCTGCCGAACGCTTAAATGCCGAGTTGGCACACAATACCAACTGGAATGAGTCGCGTGTTATTGCCTTTCAGGCTGCGATGATCCCCGTGGTCAACTCGCTGTTTGCGGTGGGTCTGGTATCTCTTCCGGGTATGATGACCGGACAAATTTTATCCGGTGTTTCACCCATGATAGCGGCGCGCTACCAGATTATCGTTATGTGTATGATATTTTCTTCGGCGGGTATTTCTGTGGCCCTGTTTTTAGCACTGGATAAACGTAACGCCATCAAATCAGTGCTGTCGTAAGCTTTAGTGGACCACAGCTTTCAGGACTTCCCGGGTCAAGTCCCAGCGGTCAAATCCTTGCTTTCCATAGTCCAGACCCCTGCGCACTATCACCATGTCCTGCGATGGAATAACAATGACAAATTGGCCACGGTTTCCCGCCGTGGAGTAGGCGTCATGGGGTACGTCTTTGCGGTCATCTGGCACCAGCCACCACTGTCCCCCATAGAAGTTGCCGGTTTTGGCTGTGGCGGGGGCTGGTTTCCTCACGAACTCGATCCACTGTGGCGAGATGATTTCTTCGCCATCCCAGACACCTCCGTTAAGGTAGAGCAAGCCAAATCGTGCGAGGTCCCGTGCGTTGGTGTAGACCTGGCTGCTAAAAATGAAATCACCAAATCGGTCGGTGCTCACCAGGGTATTGCGCATGCCAATTTTGTCTAGTAAGGCTTTGCGCGGAAGTTCCCGGTAGCTTTTATCGTTATTCAAGGCCAGCTTCATAGCGTAGACCGCAAGTAGTGTGTCGTAATTTTCGTAGTCCCAGAAGCTGCCGGGTTCGCGCACGGCGCCGCGTGAGAGTGCGCCTTTAACCGAACTGGCTCCGGCCCAATAGGCGAGGCCCGACCCGGTAGCGTACTCCATTCCAAAACTGTCAACGGGGTATAGACCGCTGGACATGTTAAGTAGGTGGCGCAGTGTAGTTTTATCTCGGGGGTCAGACCCAGAAGACGCCATTTTCGGTAGCCAGGGCAGAGCGAGAGGTTCATCCAGAGACATGCGTTTTTGATCAGCCAATTGGCCTATAAGGGTAACGGCGATACTTTTAGCGGTTGACCAAGTGCGGGTTCGAGTGTGCTTGTTGATGCCCGCAGCGTAACGCTCGTGAATAATTTTTCCATGGTGTATCACCAGCAGGCTCAGGGTTACCTGTTCGGGCGACTCGCGTTCAAATGCCCAGTCGGAAGCAAGCCGTAGCGCCTCTATGTCGATATCAATGGGCGCGGATGTGCGCTCCAGCAGATCGCCATTGGGCCATGGAATGTTTTTGGTATCACCGTGTAGTGGTGCAAGAGAGTTGACCGGGAGAGTAGCAATATCGGAAAAATCCTGTTGTGGCCCCATCACGACGCAGCCAATGCCCTCACGGAAGGCGGCTCGAATTATCGGGCCAGATTCTCCACCGCCAACAGCAACTGCTTTGAGTACATCGTTTGCTTCATAGTCTCCGCCGGTAGCTGTCCCCACTTTGTTGTCGGCTAAAAAGGCCAGTTCCTGGTCAAATACCTGCTCTAATGTGCGCGCAGAAGTGTAGAGGCCATTACACATCAAAACTGCCTGCACACCATTGCGGATCATTATACGATTGGCGGAAAAATAGTCATAGTTGGCTTGCGAACTGGCGGCCGAATTGGCCTGGGAGCCTGCCGCTGCGCAAAGAAAAAGAGAGCAGAGCAGAAAATACTTCAAATAGACTTTCATGATTTCGTCCAACGCCGCGAGATGTGCGCCCAGCATAGTTCTCTCTTTTAACAAACTCCAGCTCTCTGTATTATCTGTGTTTAATCATTAACAGACATGTAGAGCATTTCATGGAACTTATCGTATTTGATCTAGATGGCACTTTGCTGACGCGAGACTCAACGTTGTCCCCTTATACACAGGAAACTTTGTCTTTACTGGCAGGTCGTAATATTGCCTACACGGTAGCGACTGGGCGAGCATTACACGGTTCGATGGGGATTCTCGAGGGGCAGGGTTTTACACTGCCACAAATCTACAAGAACGGCGCTATGGTCTGGCATCCGCAGAACAAGGACTACACTCATAAGCACTTGTTAACAGCGCCAGAGATTGAGAAAGTGCTCAACACATTTATTGCCCAAGGTGTTGCTCCCTTTATTTACACTCTGGAGCGCGATAATAGCCATGCGGTATACCATCCACCGCTGGTAAGCGAAGTGGAAAAGGAATGGCTGTACGAGCTAAGTAACACGCGCGGGTTGTTGACCTTACCGTTGTCAGAATTGCCGGGGGATGTCGAAATTACGAATATAAGTGCGCTGGGGCCACAGGTAGTTATTGAAAGTGTACGAGATCTGGTAGGGTCGAAAGAGGATCACCTGGTGGCCTATATGGGGTCAGGAATTATCAAGGCTGATATTTGTTGGATAGATATTCATCACACGCGGGGTAGCAAGGGCGGTGCTGTCTCTCAGTTAAAAATGGATCTGGGTGTGGAGCGTGTTATCTGCTTTGGCGATAGCGACAACGATTTGAGTATGTTCGCCGCTGCAGATGAGTCCTATGCCCCGGATAATGCCAAGGACGAAGTTAAAGCCGCGGCAACAGAAATAATCGGCCATCACGATGAGGACGGGATTGCCCGCTTTCTGCGTAAACGTTTCTCTCTATAGAGAACGCAGAGGACGGCATTCGAGTAATCAGTATTTGACAGCGGCCCAAAGCAAATCTAGGATTATTGCTCTTCTTTCCCATCCTCAGGAAATATCATGATCCGTTTTTATCTCTATTTTTTCCTCTCAGTATTATTTTCGACGGTTACCTTGGCTGAGTCACCCAGCATAAACAACCCTCTGCCTCCGCTGTCCGTGTCGGACAAGGGGGAGCTTGTTTTGGAAGATAAAGAGGTTGCTTACCGCCCATGGCAGTATCAGGATATATTGGGGGAGGTACACATCCTGCAGTACTTTGCAGGCACACAGAGTGCCAGTGATAGTTTCAAACCCCTTACAGATGTGTTGACTACAACGTTCCCCGATGGCGGCTATCACGTCACTACGGTTATTAATCTTGATGCTGCCATGTGGGGTACTGCAGGCATGGTGACTAGCAGAGCAAAATCGAGTAAAAAAGAGTTCCCCCTATCGACATTGGTTTTGGATGAAGAAGGTGTGGGGCAGGAGGCGTGGGAGCTTGCAGAAAAAGGTGCCCTCCTTGTGGTGATGGACAAGTCCGGTAGCGTTATATATTTAGGTCACGCAACCATGTCAGAAAGTGACGTTAGCACTACGCTGGCACTTATTGAGAGCGCAATAAATAGCTAGCGCACAATGTCTACCACGTAAAGCCGGCCTGAATATAGAAGATGGTATCTTCAGGCACCCTTGCTATATCCATACCCATATGTAAGCCGTAGCGCCGGGCAGTTTCACCGCTCAACCTGATTCCTGCGCGCATCGTATCGGTGAGCGCAAAATAGTTTAGTCCTTCAAGAGTGTAGAGTCGTAGTCGTCATCCCATAGGCCCACCGCCCAGGTCTCATCGGGAGTAGATGCGCAGCAGCATTGTCAGATTCGAGCATGGCTTTTTTGCGAGCCGCGGTGTCCTGTTCGCTTTCATGGAAGAACAATCCGGTCATGCCCAATTCGTAATCAAAACCAGCACCTGTCGTGTTTTCAATCAGTTCCAAAACTGTACATGTGGTGGAGTTGTTGGCAGCGAGTGATGATGAAGTCCTATACCAGGTGCCAGGGAGCAGACGATGAATACATCACAGAGTGTCGAAAGAAGCATTATCAGGCAGATACTGAACCGTAGAGTTAAACCCGAAACCAAGATGCCGGTTGAATCGCTCATTACAGCATTGTCTGTTGTGGCGGGCCTGGGGTTATTGGCAGCGTTTGTACCGGGCTTGTTTTGGGCGTTGGCGGCGGGAGCCGTTGTCATCGCTCTTGGTAGCTAGTTGTCTTAAAGGAGCGTTATTCTCCAAACCAGGTCTGCATTTTTTGCGCCGTTTTCTCACGCACATTGTCATTAACGTAAGTGGCAACGGCAGCCAGTGCGAGTACCAATACCCCCAGATCATCGGCGTAGCCTACGACGGGAGTGAGGTCGACGATGGCGTCCAGTGGGGCGATGAAATAGCCCAAAGAGCCAATAATTGTGGCTTTGGCCCACGCCGGGGCATCTTCCTCTTGTCCGGCGTAGTAGAGCAGCAACGCTTTCTCTACCACTTCCTTGCCCGCAGACCTGGCATAGCCGGCGAGTTTTTTCCAGAAACTTTCATCCGAGTAAGCGGCGGTATAGACCTCTGGACCAGGCTTGTCGTCGTTCATGTTTGCTCCTGCGTAGTTTCGATGTACTTTGTCTTTGATGATACGCTGTGTGTTCAATTGAACAAGCGCGGGTTTGTACGACGATGTCTATCTGGAATTATTTTGGCGTAGCTCACAAGGCTTTGTATAAGTTAAGTGGGGGAAAGATGGGAGCCCGAATGGGCTGGATAGACGTAGTTCTGGTCGAAACTATTGGCCGCAAAACCGGCAAGAAGCGTACTGTTCCTATCGCCTGTTATCCCTACAAAGACTCGGTAGTGGTATCAGCATCGAACAGCGGCAGTGACAAAAACCCTGCTTGGTATCTGAATATGCGCGCCAACCCCGAGGTCGCAGTGCGTTTGGGGCAGGAGCAGTTTAACGCGATTGCCGAAGTGGTCCCCGATGAGGAGCGTGAGGCGTTGTGGAAGCAGATAGTCAATAACAATAAGCATCAGGGCGAGTATTTAGAGAAAACCGATCGTAAGATACCACTGGTGTGGTTGCGCAGGGTTTAAAGTGTGGTTGCCTAGGCAAACAGCCAGGCGCTTATTTCCTCCAGGTTTTCTACAACTATTTGCTGTGCGGTTGGATCTTCGAACATCTCTTTAGGGTCTATATGTAGCTGTTTGAGGGCATAGGGCACCAGCTTTCCTCGCGTAGTTATTTCTAGCACCCCTTTTTCCATGCCGTAATCGCGCTCGATGACCGCTTGTTGGTCCGGGCTCAGTCGAGGGTCCGGTATAATGCGAATGCTAACCAGTGTGTTCCATTGAATGTCGCCATCCACGCCGTGCTCTGAATCGCCCATGATGTCGGGAACATCCCGAAAGCGGCTCAGTACGAAGTCCCGATAATCCTGATTTTTTTCGCACCAGGCTCGCACGTGCCAGCGCAAGCCGGTATGCACCAATGTATGGGGCACGATAATACGACCCTCGTGGTCGGGATTGCCTATGGAGACATAGTCGACATCGAGACGTTTCTGCATTCTCGCGGCCTGCATAATGGGGCGCAATACTTCAGGGCGTACGTCGCGTACCGGCACCGATAGCACTTCTACATTTGCCACATTGAGTGATAATGAATCGAATACGTTGGACAGTTCATTGTTTCTGGCCATCAGGTGCAGGTATTCGTCGGCCAGTCCTTCGGTTACCTTGGGACTGAAGGATTCTGTGGGTTTATACCCCTTGAGGTATTTGTCGTATTCGAGATTGTCGGGACCAATATCACGGTTGTAATTGTTGATATCTTTGCTGGCCTGTTGCCGCCCTATTCCAAAGGTATCGCACAGGTGGCGAGTGGTGAGGCGGCCTTCCCACAAAACGATAGTTTCGATGAAGCGGTAACGCAAAAGTAGATCCCAGCGGATGGGCCATTTTTTCACTGGATTCTCTGGCAAGGGACGTCTCCGGTTTAAGGCTTGTTGTAGCTGATGCGGTAGATGGCGCCTATTCTGTCATCGGACACCAGCAGTGAACCATCGGACATTTGCACCACATCATTTGGCCGCCCCCAGGCTTCATCATCCTGTAACCATCCGCTGGCGAACACCTCGCTGCTTGTAACAATGCCGTCATCGTCAAAGTGAACCAGAAGAATGTTGTAGCCTGTTTTTTCACTGCGATTCCAGGAGCCATGCTGGGCGACAAATAGTTGGTTTTTATACGCCGCGGGAAACATGTCTCCCGAGTAAAAGGTGAGACCCAAGGCTGCCACATGTGCGCCTAGCTTGAGCACGGGGGGCGTATAGTCAGAGCAGGACTTCCCTTCGCCAAACTCAGGATCCAGGCTGTCGCCCTGATGACACCAGGGGTATCCAAAGTGCATGCCCGCTGCAGGTTTAGCTCGTCCGCTGGTATGTCGTCACCTAGCATATCCCGGCCGTTGTCAGTGACCCACAACTCGCCGCTATCTGGATGGAAGGTCATGCCCACGCTGTTGCGTAGGCCCCTGGCGAAGACTTCTTCGTCACCGCTTTCCACGTTGAGTCGCCTGATCTGCGCAAAATCGGGCTCATCGCAAATGTTGCAGGGCGCTCCTATGGGTACATAGAGTTTTGAGTCGGGGCCGAAGCGCAAGTATTTCCAGCCGTGGTGGGTTTTGTCAGGCCAGTCATTGTGCAAAACGGTGGGTTGTGGCGGCTGTTCCAGCTGCGCTTCGATATTGTCAAAGCGCAACAGACGGTCTAGCGCGGCTACATACAAAGCACCGTCGCGAAACTCGACCCCAGAGGGCAATTTCAGTTCGTCGGCAATTAGCAATACCCGTTCAGCTCTTTGGTCCCCGTCGCTATCGACTACAGCGTGCACTTTTCCCGCTTTAGTAGAGCCGGCAAAAACAGTGCCCTTGTCACCAATGGCCAGTTGACGCGAATTCTCTACGCCCTGTGCGTATACGCTGATCGAAAAGCCGGGTGGCAATTTGATCAGGTCCAATTTCTCCTCGATGCTTTCATCGGGAAATGCCTGGCCATGCACAGCAATTGCGCTGATTAATAGAGTGACTTTTAACAGTTTCATAAATTTTCCTAATCGAGTGCAGGAGTGCATAATGGCGCCGCATTCCCGATTATCCCGCGAGGTTAAAGTCTAACGCTTTACGCTGTGGAGTATAGTGTTTGTG
>JADGEN010000119.1 GCA_016744355.1 Halieaceae bacterium | reverse complement strand
TCGATAATGGCGATATTGGTCAGACCTATGCCTGGCGCAAGATTAACCCCGTCTTCTCGCGGGGAGGAACCCGAGGCACCTCCCGCAATCATATGCTGCGACATCATGGCAGCGCCGGCCGAAGTCCCTGCTATCGGGATGCCCTCTGCATTGGCACGGCGTAATTTCTGCCCCACGGGCGTACCGCCGAGTATGCCCGACAGGCGAAGCTGATTGCCTCCGGTCACAAAGATGCCAGTCGCATTGTCCAGCTCTTCCAATAGCAATTCATCGTCGCAGTCACTGCGCTCATTGATATCGGTGAACAGGGCACGCTCGGCACCAAGGTCAAGAAATAGATCAGCGTACATAGGACCTGTCTCTTCCAACCTGGATGCAGTTGGAATAATCATAATGCGGGCATTTTCTCCGCCGCACAAATCGAGAAATCGGCTGAGGATACGGGGGTTTTTCCCTTTATCTTCTGCACCGCCAATGGGCATGATTGAGCCGCGGGTAGTACCGGGCTTAACAGGTGATGGACACATTCAGGTTTCCTATACGATTAATTCAGTCTAGCAGCTTATTTGAGGTCGGCCATTTCGTAGCTTCCCCATTTTTGCTGCTCGCCATTTTTTAAATGCCAACGACCGTTGGCCATGACATGTCGCAACTCCAGATTTTCATCCAACACCAGTAAGTCGGCGTCCTGCCCGGGAGCAATGGAGCCCTTGCCGTGCAGACGCATCAGTTTCGCGACATTGTTGGTGAAAAAGGGCAACACCTCATCGAGGCTCAGCCCTTCAGCTGTCAATGCTCTAAGGGTCTCAAGCAGCGTGCGCGAGCTGCCAATATCCATACTTAACAGTTCGCCCTGATTATCGAATGCCGGCAGACAACCACCACCGTCTGAGCTAATGGTCAGGTTCTGTTGCGGTAGTCCCGCGTGTCGGTAGCGCAACACTGCCTCTGCAGCACTCCAGCCGGGGTCATCCTGCGCTGGCGGAAAAGCGGTAAGGTCGATACAACAACCCTGTTCGGCCACCAGCGCACAGGCCTCTTCAAACAGGGGTTTATTACGGTTTACATGCGTTGGGTGGAACACTCTGGAAGGCAGCTCGCTTTCGGCCAGGGCGCGGCGCACCAGAGCCAGGCCCCGCTCGCCGTCCCCAAGGTGTAAATGGAGTATGCCCGCCTTGCCTGTCATCAAGCCCGCCACATGTGCTTCGCCCGCCAGAGTAAGGATATCCTGCAGGGTGGGCTGACTGGAACGATGGTCGCTAATGGCAAACTCACCGATACCGATCACCGGGTCTAGGTTGACGATATCGCTGCGTGCACTGCCTGTGAGAGTGGTGAGGGGCAGATGGTAGCCGCCGGTAAAACACCATGCAGACAGACCCTCTTCGCGCAGGGCGTAAGCCTGGGTAAGCAGTGTTTGAGTATTGCGGGTGAGATCGTCGGTGCCCAGTACACCGATAACAGAAGTGACTCCCGCGCGGGTAAACTGCCCCAAAAATGGCGCTGGCACACGACTGGAGGGGCCCGACTCACCGCCGCCACCGGTAATGTGCGTATGCCCATCGATTAGGCCGGGCACCAAAAAGGCACCTTCAAGATCCGTGCGCTCAACGGGCAAAGATGCGTCAAGTGAGGGCTCATCATCGCCCACGTAAACAACCTTACCCGCACAAACAAGCACAGCTTTACGCCCCAGAGAACGGGGGGCGAATACCTGCGCATTAGTAAGTAGCTGAAACACTAATGCATTATAGCCGAAGCAGAGCTATGTTCGCTGATAACTGCCAGAAAAATGGCGCCATATTTTTCCAGTTTGCGCTCACCTACCCCACCAATATCAGCAAATTGCGACAGGCTTTGCGGCAAGGTGACACACAGCTCCTGCAAAGTGCGATCGTGGAAAATGACATAGGGCGGCACCCCCTGCTCATCGGCCAGCTCTCGCCTACACTCGCGCAGGGCCTCCCACAGGGCCACGTCAATATCCACGGGCAATTGGGTTTTAGTCTGTTTTTTGGCTTTGCTCTGCTTGATATCACGACGCATTTCTATGCTTTGCTCGCCACGTAATAGCGGGCGACACTTCTCCTCCAGGCACAGTGCACCGAAGCGCTCCAGATCGACACTGAGAAAGCCCCGTGCCACCAGCTGCCTGAACACCGAACGCCACTGGTTGTTGTCCAGGGATTTACCCACGCCATAAGTCACAAGGTCTTGATGATTGAACTGGGCAATTTTGTCGGTTTGCGCGCCGCGCAGCACGTCAACAAGGTGATTCACACCAAAGCGCTGCCCGGTACGATAGACAACGCTTAAGGCCATCCGAGCCGCCTCGGTGCCATCCCAGGTGGCTACGGGTTCCAGGCAATTGTCGCAGTTACCGCAGGCCTGTTCTTGTGCGTCGCCAAAGTAGGCCAACAGGGCCTGGCGTCGGCAACTGGTTATTTCGCACAGCCCCAATATGGCATTCAGCCTGTGCTGCTCAGCACGTTTGTGCTCTTCGGAGCCCTCGGAGCCCTCCATCATCTGCCGCAGCTTAATGACGTCCTGCAGCCCATAGACCATCCAGGCATTAGCGGGCTCTCCATCGCGACCTGCCCTGCCCGTTTCCTGGTAATACGATTCCACCGTTTTGGGCAGATCGAGGTGAGCGACAAAGCGCACATCGGGCTTGTCTATGCCCATACCGAAGGCGATGGTCGCAACCACAATGACACCCTCTTCGCGCAAAAAACGGGCCTGGTGATCGGCCCGTGTGCCGGTATCGAGGCCAGCGTGATAGGGCAGCGCGTTAAAGCCCTGCTGCTGCAACCAATAAGCTGTTTCTTCTGTTTTTCTGCGCGACAAACAATAGATAATCCCGGCGTCTGACGCATGCTCCTCCTTGAGAAAACGCAACAACTGTTGTCTGGCATTATGTTTGAGCGCTATGCGGTACCTTATGTTGGGTCGATCGAAGCCCGCGATGAACTGCTTCGCCTCTTCCAGGTTGAGCCGGGTAATGATTTCCTGTCGCGTACGCTCATCGGCGGTGGCGGTCAGGGCAATGCGCGGCACGTCGGGAAAATGCTCATGCAATATGCTCAAACGCAGGTAGTCGGCGCGAAAGTCATGGCCCCACTGCGATACACAGTGAGCCTCGTCTATAGCAAACAGAGCGATGCCAGATACTTTTAACAACGCCAGTGTTCGCTCCTGATTGAGCCGTTCGGGAGCAATATACAGTAAGTCCAGTTCGCCACTTCGCAGTGCGTCTTCTACGCCCTTCGCGGCACTCGCAGTCAAGGTTGAATTCAGGAAACTGGCTCGCACACCTAATTGCCGCAGGGCGCTAACCTGATCTTGCATAAGCGCAATGAGTGGTGAAATTACGACGCCGCAGCCGGAACGCGCCAGCGACGGTATCTGATAGCACAGTGATTTCCCTCCGCCGGTTGGCATCAAAACCAGAGCATCCCCACCCTCTATGAGGGTATCAATGATGGCATCCTGAGGCGGGCGAAATGATGGGTAACCAAAGACGGTTTGGAGGATTTCTTGAGGACTATTCATTGCAGCGAATTATAACTGAAGGCGGCTTTGCCGAGCCAGCAAATCAATCATTCAGTTGTGGTCAACTTACCTTTACAGTTTACAGCGTGAAACAACTGAAACTGGAGTAGAGTGCCGCTGCGCGGTTTGGCGGGAGGCACTCTCGGTTGGAACCCCACGCCCTTGAGTACCTCCCGCCAAACCACACAGCTACCAATTGCAGTATTAATGGCGTTACCGGAATCCTGAGCAGTCGCCACTCACCCCTGAAAAAAACACAAAAAAAAGCGAGACTAATTAGCCTCGCTTCTCGTCAGCACTCCGGAGAGTGCTTAATCAAACTGGGGTTTAAACGGCAACTATGTTCTCTGCCTGAGGACCCTTTTGACCTTGAGTTACAGTGAACTCAACTTTTTGGCCTTCGGCAAGAGTTTTAAAGCCTGAACCAGAGATTGCAGAAAAATGTGCAAAAACGTCTGGGCCAGATTCCTGCTCGATGAAGCCGAAACCTTTTGACTCGTTAAACCACTTAACCGTACCAGTAACTGTAGACATAATAATATCCTATCTTTCATTTAGTAATTAAGACCCCTGCTCGAAATGAACAGACGTCGTTGGGCTGGAATGCTGTGCTATTTACTTATGAAAAACAGGACGAAACTCAAACAGAGGGAACATCGAATTGAACGCATAAATATAAGACCTACTTCCTAGCTGGGCACATTGTACACGACATATTGACCGCGTCAATGCCTCATTCCCTACGGATCCTATTCTAGTATCTGAAGTTATTGCGGCAACCATTCATCGCCCTGACCAACCGCTTTGCCGCAAAAGGGCCTTATCACACCTGCAAATGTCATAAATTCATGTTTTTCCCATGCCGTTCCTGCGAAAATCCACTGATTAAATATAAAGTAAAAATAGAGTCTGCGCATGAAAAAAACAATAACTCGCGTACTGATGCCAATAATTGTGCTGGCCGGCGGTATCGGGGCCTATGCTCTACTCCATGCCTCCAAGCCGCCCCCGGAAAAATCCGAAGAGGGGCCGCGGCCCATCAGCGTGTACACCGAGAGCGTCAAGCAAGAGCCCGTGAGATTGAAAGTGACAACCCAGGGTGATGTGCGGGCCCGCACCCAGATCGACCTGGTAACCCAAGTGGGCGGACGCATCATTTCGGTGTCGCCGCAATTTACAGAAGGTGGCGAGATCGAACCCGGTGCATCGCTGCTAAAGATAGAAGAAGAAGACTATCGCCTTGCCTTCAGCCAGGCCAAAGCCAATGTTGCTGAGGCAAAAGTGGGAGTGGAGCAGGCACTGGCCGACGCCGACGTGGCACGCAAGCAGCTGCGCAGCATACCCAACCCCTCGCCTTTGGCATTAAAGAAGCCACAGGTGGCACAGGCGCAGTCACGTCTGGTTGCGGCCCAGGCCAATCTCGAACAGTCCCTTTTGAACTTACAGCGCACGAGTGTCAGCCTACCTTTCAAGGGTCGATTAATCAGTACGCGAGTAGACGTTGGCCAGTACGTCACTCCGGGCACCATAATTGGACGCGCCTTCGCGACCAAGGTTGTCGAGATTCGCCTGCCACTAAACGATACCCAGCTTTCAGCACTGGGATTACCCATTGGCTATACAGCGCCAGAAGGTGAAGAATTGAATGTTAACTTCAGCGCGAAAGTTGCTGGAAAAATACAACAGTGGCACGGCAAACTGGTCCGGCTGGATGCATCAATCGACCCCACCACTCGTATGCTCTATGCCAGCGCGATGGTGCTTGACCCCTACGGACAAAACACCTCCAGTGACGGTATGCCAATGGCAGTTGGCTTATTCGTCGAGGCGGAGATAACGGGGCGTGAACTGTCCGACGCATACACGATTCCCCGCAGCGCTCTACGCGCTGGCGAGCTGGTTTTCCTGATTAAAGATGGCCAACTGGACGTACGCAAAGTAACGGTGGCTCACAGCTCATCTACGCGCGCCATCATTTCCGACGGGCTAGCACTGGGTGAAAACGTTATTGTTTCCCCGATTAGAAACCCGATACAGGGCATGGCGTTAACCGAAGTTAAGAACTCTAAAACTAACTAAGGGCTGGTAAAATGGAACGATTGATTCGCTGGTGGGCTAACAACCCCGTCGCTGCCAATTTGCTGATGGTCGGGATTCTACTCGCAGGCTTCCTGGGTTTTCAGGCCATGGAGCGCGAAGCTTTTCCACTCTTCAAGGTCCAGGAAGTAGAAATTGAAGTCATCTGGCCCGGGGCAGCACCTCAGGAAATAGAAGAACAGGTCATCATTCGAATCGAAGAGGCCCTTACAAACCTCGACAATGTAAAACGGGTCAGTTCAACTGCAGCTGAGGGCTACGGAAGACTGGATGTCGCGACTTTTAACTTTGTCGATATCAACACCTTCCTCAACGATGTAAAGAACACCGTGGACTCGGTTAACTCGCTACCCCGGGATATCGAAAAGCCCCAGGTACGGCGCCGGATATTTCGCGACGAAATGATGAGTGTCGCGGTTCACGGCGATGTTGGTGAGCGCGAGTTAACGCGTCTGGCAGAAGACTTGCGAAATGAAGTGGCTGCCCTGCCCTATGTTTCGATCGTCAATTTGTTCGGTACCCGCAATGAAGAAGTCACAATAGAATTAACCGAGGCCTCCATGCGACGATTCGGTGTCAGCTTCAGTGAAGTGGCCAACGCCATTCGTTCAAGCTCTATAAACCTATCCTCGGGCCAAGTTAGAACGGCCACCGGCGATGTGCGGCTGCGCGCCAGAAACATGGCTGACTCCGAGGAAGATTTTGAAAAAATCATCGTGCGCCAAACATCCAGTGGTGCAGCCATTCGCGTCGGCGATGTAGCCCGAGTGATCGACGGCTATGAAGAAAATGAAATTTTGGCGACCATGGATGGTGAGCCCACTGTGCTGATCCAATTGATGAGCACAGACAACATGCAGGTTGTTAAAGCCAGTGACGGGGTTAAGGCATGGGCGAAGGCAGCGCGGCCAAAACTTCCTCAAGGCGTAAGCCTCACCATATGGCGTGATACCGCAGACATCTATAAAAGCCGCATGGCAACCATTTCGAATTCAGCCTATCTGGGTTTGCTATTAGTATTTTTAGTGCTTATTTTGTCACTTCGACCCAAGGTCGCGCTTTGGGTAACCGCCGGTATCGGCGTGGCATTTCTGGGTACTTTCTCGCTGCTTCCTAGCAATGACGTCTCACTGAACATTATGTCTACCTTCGCCTTCCTGCTGGTCCTGGGCATCGTTGTAGACGACGCCATCGTTGTGGGAGAGAGCATCCACGACCACACAGAAAAAATGGGCGGCGGCATAGATGCTAGCGTAGCGGGTGCCCTGGCAGTATCAAAACCCGTTATCTTTGCCGTAATTACAACAATGATCGCTTTCGCGCCCTGGTTTTTCCTGAGCTCCGAGGGCGCACAGATGACCCGACAGTTCTCCATCGTGATTACTGTTGCCCTGTCGATATCATTGATTGAAGCATTTTTCATTCTCCCTGCTCATTTGCGTCACCTTGAACCACGCAAGAACCTGAAAGGCCTGGCGTTACAACAAAAGCGCCTTGAGCACAGCATCATAAATTTTGCCAACACCCGTTATCGTTCTGTATTGGTGTGGGCAACAGATCACCGCTATCTGACCGCCAGCATATTTGCCGCCAGTTTTATTGTCAGTCTGGGAATATTCAGCTCTGGCTGGGTGAAATTCTCTTTTATGCCAGAAGTAGAGGCAGAGCAGATCTATATCAACGTGAGCATGCCCAATGGCACTCCCTACTCCCGCGCGCTGACCATATTGGACCAGCTACAGACTGCCGAGCGAGCACTGATCGCAGAAATCGAAGATAGCGCAGAAACAGACGGTGGCTCAGGAAAACTTATTGAAGGCTGGTATACCCGTTCGCGACGGGATAGTGTTCTCGCCATCGTTAGCCTGGCACCTCCGGAAGTACGGGACCTGTCGGCCAAAGAAGCGGCTACTCGCTTGCGCGAGTTAGTCGGAGACATTCCCGATGCCGATGAGATCGAGGTCAACTACACTTTGAACAACGGCGGCCCGGGCATTACCTATGTACTACGCCATCGCGATCTGGATTTACTGCGAACAGCCAGCCTGGATCTACAAAGCCAGTTGCGCAGCTACAACGGCACATTTTATGTACGCGACAGCCTGCGAGGTGAATCTGACGAAATTCACATGCAATTGCTACCTGGCGCAGAAAAACTCGGGATTACCCTTGAACAGGTTTCCCGCCAAGTCCGCCAAGCTTACTACGGAGAAGAGGTGCAACGTCTACCGCGGGAAAATGGGGACGTAAAAGTCATGGTGAAATATCCACTTGAACTACGTGAAAGTCTCAGTAGCCTGAGCAACTTGCGCGTACGCACAGCGGACAAACGTGAAGTACCACTATTGTCAGTGGTAGAAATTGGTGTGTCTTCCGGAGTAGAACGTATTCAACGACGGGACGGTGAGCGCATGGTGAGAGTGACTGCCGACCTGGATTCCGACTTGATGAGCGATATCAACAAGGACCTCCAGGATAACTACATCCCCACTTTGAAGGACAAATATCCCGGCCTGCTGGTTCTGAAAGGGGGCGAACAAGAGAATGAAGAAGAATTCTTCGATGAAATTATCGCACTCTATGCTATAGCCCTGTTTATGATGTACGCGGTCATCGCGGTTGCATTTAAATCCTATTGGCTGCCATTGCTGATAATGACCGCAATCCCCTTCGGTTTTAT
>JADGEN010000118.1 GCA_016744355.1 Halieaceae bacterium | reverse complement strand
GCACAAACCAGGCCGTGCCAGTCAGTTTACCGCCAGAGCAGCTTACGTCTGTATCCTGCGAACTCCAGCTACCCTGACGATTAGTTATTGCAAGGCTAGCGGATTGGCCCTCAGCAATTTCTGCCAGGGCGTTTTCTCCACCGGTGCCACAAGCAGCGAGCACATAGGTCGTGTTAATAGTCGACAGCAAAGGACAGGGAAACGCCGCCCGCCCCAGCTCTTCAGCCAGCCCCGCTACGGCGACAACCGGCATTCCAATACCCCCGGCGGCTTCAGGTACTGCCACCATGGTCCAGCCCAGCTCGACCATCTGCTGCCAGCTGTCCTTATCCCAGTGAGCCTCGGGCATACGGTCAGGTGTGGGATCGCCCGCCACCATGGCGTGCAGTTTATTAGTGGGCATTTTCTCTTCAAAAAACTTTCGTGCGGATTCTTTCAGCAGAGCTGCTTCTTCGCCGAATCCAAAATTATTAGGTTGTGCCATTATCTTAATCTCCCCTTATTTGGATTTCGGCATGCCGAGCACACGCTCGCCGAGAATGTTACGTTGAACTTCGCTGGTACCAGCCGCGATAGTCATGCCATATGAATTCATATATGACATAGGCCACTCACCACCGGCAGGCGCATTGTCATCGCCCAGATATAAAGACGCGCTAGCGCCTTCTACTTCAACAGCTATAGCCGCGGTATCCTGGGCGATTTCACTGGCCAGAAGCTTGTTCTGCAGTGGCAGACGCATGGGGTGATCTTGCAGCGCCGGTACGCGGGAGCGACGTTGATTGTGGCGCAGGCCCTCCTCACGTATCACTTGCTGCATAATCTTGTCACGGGTTAATGCGTCGTCGCAGGCCAGCTTACCGCCTCTGTAACTCGTCTGTGCCAGCTCAATGAGGTTGGCGGTATTGGTGGCATGAGTCGCTTTACTCTTAAGCCCACCGGAACGTGGTGTTTGCAGCTCCCCTGCCCCGCGCTCGTGCAACAGTGTAGTCATGGCAACCTGCCAACCCTTGCCCAGCTCATCCAATCGAAAACTGTCATCGACTTCAAGGTCTTCAAAAATAACTTCGTTAAAGCCAGTCTCTCCCGTTATTTTGATCAGGGGGCGCACTGTTACGCCCTTGCCCAGCGCCGAACGAATAGGCACAACAAAGTAAGACAGACCGTCATACTTATGCGACTTGTCTGTGCGCAGCAATATAATCATCCACTCGGCAAAGTGCGCCAGGGAGGTCCAAACCTTGTGCCCATTAATAACCCACTTGTCGCCTTTTTTCTCGGCGAAAGTTTGCACACTGGCAAGGTCGGAGCCCGCCTCAGGTTCACTGAAACCCTGGCACCAGATATCTTCCCCTGAAAACAGGCGAGGCAGTACATCTTGCTTCAGTTTATCCTGACCGTGGTAAAACACGGTGGGGGCCGCCATACCCAGACCGATAACATTGGGCATAAATGGCGTGCGCGCGGCGATCATTTCTTCATTGGCCACACGCTGGCAGTCATTGCGCCCACCACCGCCAACTTCTACCGGGTAGTCACAACCGACAAGGCCGGCATCGTAAGCGCTCTTTTGCCAGGCTTGCAGGTAGGACAGTTGCTCCTGCGTCATAATTTCAAGCGGCGTGAGAGGCAACCTCACCGGTGGCTCTCCAGGTAGGTTATCTTTTAACCAGCCCTGACAATAGCTTCGAAATTCCGCCTGTTCAGGCGTATCCTTACGTGCACTTTCCGACATTGAGCGCTCCCCATTGAATTTGTTGTCGCTTGCGATTTAGCAGACTTACTGTGTTGCATAGCTGGACCAATTCTACCCACCGCAGAGTTGCGGCGAAAGGCATATTGAGTCTGCTTGCCCCATTTGTGCCAGAAAATTTCTCTGTTCCCAACTATCTGAACCTCTCGCGCAGAGTTTTACGGGTTCACTAATAGTGAGGCGGCCTCTCATGCCCGGCCGGAGGTGCTGCAGGATCGGAACTCAAGGCCTGCTCTTCCAGCCTCTGCTTGAGCAGCTCTACCTGTCGGCGCAAAAGGAGAACCTCTCTTTGCTGCTCGGTGAGGGCCTCGTTCAGCGAGGACATCATGTCCTCTTGAAACGCCACCTGACTCTGCAGCTCAACTAAATCCCCAGCCAATTTATCTAAATCTGCCACAAAAATTTCCCCACCAACTTATTGGCCCACAGAGTAGCATTATCTGCAGGCATAAAGTGGTACTCTGGCACCCTGAAAGAAAAACTCATCACCCACATTTTTAGAAACCCCATGAGCAAACAGAAAAAAAATTCTCAGCTGGTCTACTCCACAGATGTGGGCCGGCGTTGCCCCCAGTGTCTACGCGCAGCGAGTGATTGTGTGTGTGGTAAGAACAGACCCGCAACACTGGGAGACGGCATTGTCAGGTTGCGCCGGGAAACCAAGGGGCGCGGTGGCAAGGCCGTTACGATTGTAGATGGCCTACCGCTGGACGGGACTGAACTAAAAGCGTTGGCCAAAACACTCAAACAAAAATGTGGCGTAGGCGGCGCGATCAAGGATAACGCGATCGAAATTCAAGGCGACCAGCGAGAAACGCTGCGCAGTGAACTCGAAAAACGCGGATACACAGTGAAACTGGCCGGAGGCTAGCGCACCCATGACTGAAATTATCGACACTCCCATCCAACTTGGCCAAAGCTACACGCTGGAAGTCACTAAGTGCATGGACTTTGGCGTATACCTGAATGCGGGAAATCTGGGCAGCGTGCTATTGCCCAACAAACTCGCTCCCACTGGCCTTACAATTGGCGACAAAATAGACGTGTTTCTGTATCTGGACTCTGAAGACAGACCCGTGGCCACCACCCAACAACCCCTGGCCAAAGTTGGCGAGTTCGCCTACCTAAAGGCGGTGGCGAGGACCGATGTTGGCGTGTTCCTGGACTGGGGACTGGACAAAGACGTGCTGGTACCCTTCTCTGAACAACACCGCCCAATGGAAGAGGGCCGCTCGTATCTGGTCTACCTCTATCTTAACCAGGCAGATGGCCGTATTACCGCGTCTTCAAAAATAGACAAGTTTCTCGACGATGATGCACCTCACGAATTCAAACCACAGCAGGCGGTCAAGCTCATTATTGCCAACAGCACCGACCTGGGTTTTAAAGCCATCATCAATCACAGCCACTGGGGAGTTTTGTACAAGAACGAAGTGCATCAGCGGCTAAGTTTTGGCCAGAGCATAGATGGCTTCGTTCGCCGTATTCGAGCAGATGGCAAGATAGACCTGAGCCTGCAAGGTGGCCAGCAAACCCGCGACAAAAACACCCTTCTAATCCAGAATTACTTGACGAAAAACGGCGGTTTTGCCCCGGTACATGACAAAACCGACCCGCAGACCATCGCCAGCATGTTTTCTATAAGCAAAGGCGCGTTCAAAAAAGCCATTGGCTCTCTTTACAAGGACCGCATCATCGAAATCAGTAAAGACGGTATTCGCCTTGTTGACAGGACCGATTAAAAATCGCAAGTTACAGCCGGTTCCCAAATTATTTGTGAAATAAGTACTGTAAACCTTTATTTTTATTGGACTTATTAAAACAATGTGTTAAAAAGTTAACTGTGAGTCAGGAACTAACGGCATTTGGTATCCATCTCCCGAGCCTGTTAAAGATAACCAGACCACTTAAGGCCATTAAGAATAACGAAACGTAGTCTGACGGATTAGACATCCCTGCGAGGTAGTAGGCCATGTACGTGACCGCAGAACACCTGAGAGATCAGGTTATCCAACCCACGCTCAAGTATCTCGACGCGTGGACGCCCACCATCGAATCGGCTCTGCTGGATATTGCGGTGGAAGCACCGGATCTAGGGCTCTTCTCAGAAACCAAAGACAGTTTAGGTATCTTTCATATCACCGCGGCACAGCATCGGGATATCTGGGATCGCTATCTGGCCTTTAAACCTGAGATGGCTAGCAGAATTCGGGGCCTGGCAAGCCAGCGGGCGTTCCTAAGCGACCCGGACAGCGAACTACAAACCAATTTGAGTTACTGCACCGCTATCGCATGGCTGCTATATCAGCGTGCCAACATGGCGATTGATGAGATAGCCCAGGACCAACTGGCCACAGCCTGACCATTGCCGGGGTTTAGGCCCCACCAACAGCACTACTCTGGGTTTTTAATGGCCTCCCACAAGGGCAAATCTTCTGGCCTGTCGATATCAGGTAGTGTATTCAATTCGCTCCAACTCCGTCCCAATGCCACAAGGCGCTTTCGGGTCTCATCCAAAACTGCCCCACTTCCCCAGGAAACCCCCTGAAACAGACTCGCTTCAATGTGGGTGGCGCCAATCAATACGTAGCCACCATCGCTTGCTGGGCCCAGCACCAGCGATTTATCCTCCAGCGCCTTTAGAGCATCCGCAAGGTACGCCTCATCAATAGCGGGACAATCACTGCCGACCAACACAAGCTTGCGATAGCGCAACAGCCCGTCGCTTATAGCGCGAAACATACGTTCTCCCAGGTCTCTACCATTCTGGAGTTGAACTGCTGCTACGCCCAGGTCCTCGCATGCCCTGATGCTATCGTGCTCACTGCCGCCACTGACCCACAGTTCCACATCGGCCAAGTTCGCCCCCGTTAATGTACGGCAGGTCCAGAGCACCAGATCGCAGTGTAGTTCACAGGCTTCAACGGGGCTTAAGCTACCCAGCATCCGCGTTTTTACCCGCCCCGGAACCGGCAGCTTTGCAAACTGAATGATCAGCGCATCTTTGCGCGAGGGCTGCACTTCAGGCATTGCGGTAAAACGCTTTTAGTCGCGCAGGTGCCACGCCGAGGAAATAAGCCAGGCGCAGCAACCACATGCGGAGCACGGTGATAACAATGCCATTTTCCTCCCAGCGCCGGGAGGATGTCTCAACCACTTGCCTTACAAGCAATGGCCTGGAAATACGGCGCAGGCGCTTGCTGTACTCCACGTCTTCCATTAGTGGAATCCTGCAGTATCCGCCAGTGTGTTGAAAAAGGTCTTTAGCTACAAACAGCATCTGATCGCCCGTTGCCACGCTAGAGAGTTTGGAGCGCAGATTCATAGCTCGCTCTATAATTCTGAACATCCAGTGCGATCCACTAAGCCGGACCCGGAAAAACCCCCACTGCGGCTGCGTTTTCAGTTCATGCTGAAGTTCCGCCGCGGTAATCGTAGGACGGGAGTCAGCGTGGAGAAAAAAAAGATACTCACCTGTTGCCACATCAGCGCCCGCATTCATCTGAACGGCGCGCCCTGAGTCACTGCAAATGACTTCAGCGCCGCCGGCAGTGGCCTCGACAAAAGTTGTGTCTGAACTTCCGCCATCGACTACCACGCATTGGCATCCAGGGAAGCTTGAAAATAAATACTGTAAAAGCGGTTCAATATTCCCCGCTTCATTGAGAACTGGAATGACGAAGCTGAACGAAGTCACTACTACAACGCACCACCACAGCTACTGCCCTGCCCCGCCGTGCAACCATAACAGTGATCGCCGGTTTGCACTGACGTGCCCTCCAGCCGTATCGGGTCTAACACATCGGAAATGTGTGAGCGCTGTCTATCACTACCAAGCAGCGGCATTTCCAGCATCTGGTTAAAATCGCAGTCGTAGACGAAACCCTGCCAATCAATACTCAGTAGGTTTTTACACATGACCGTAGCAAGATTGTCTTCACTAAAGTTATCACGCAGCAGATGCATATAGTCATCGTATTGCCCCTGAGCCAATAGCACGGCACCGAAACGCTTGATCGGCATATTGGTTATGGTAAACAACTGGTTAAACCGGATATCAAATTGCGCGCCCAGCTCTCGCTTGTAATCGCGCTCCAGGGCTTCCTGCGCTGGCGGCAACTGTGCACCTATAGGGTTGTAGACAAGGTTAAGCGGCAGCCCGGGGTCGACCCCATAGCCCAACCGATTGAGCAGATGAATCGCTCGAATACTGTCGTTGTATACACCCTTGCCGCGCTGCGCCTCAACATTGCTTTCGAGGTAGCACGGCAATGAAGCGACTACTTCTACCTCCTGCTGCGCCAGGAAATCTGCCAGATCCTCCTGCCCCGGTTCAAATAAAATCGTTAGATTACAGCGATCGATAACATGTACACCCATTTCCCGTGCGCGGGTCACCAGAGCGCGAAAGTGCGGGTTCATCTCGGGTGCGCCGCCAGTGAGATCAAGTGTTTTTATATCGCCGCGCTGCAACAGGGCCAGCACTTGCTCTATGTTTTCCAGAGACATTAACTCGGTGCGTGTGGGGCCTGCATTGACGTGACAATGCACACAGCTGAGATTACATAAGTACCCCAGGTTTACCTGTAACACCGTCACCGCTGCGCGTTTAACCGGTGGAAAGTCTGATTCCAACAACAGTGGTCGGGTGTCCATCATAGAGCGGTACAACTCCAAGCGTCTAAAAAGGAAATAATATCTGCCAATGCAGGATTAATAACTGGCCTGTTGTTCGGCAAGTGTCAGCAAACTACGTTCTACACCCAGCAGGTGATGAAAGACTACATTGTAGGACAACACTGCCTGCACATAGTTGCGCGTCTCCCTGAATGGGATTGTTGCTATCCAGACCTCTACCGACATATTTCCGGCTTTGTTTCGCCACGCATCTACCCGGCTGGGCCCGGCATTGTAGGCTGCAATCGCAAAAACCCGATTGCCCTTATAGCGGTCCAGCAGTTGCTTGTAATAAGCGCTGCCAAGGAGGACGTTATGGTCAACTTTATAAAGGTCAGCGTTCTGGTGACGCACTCCCAGCTTGCGCGCCACTTGTTTACCAGTGGCCGGCATAATCTGCATCAGGCCCCGCGCGCCCACGGGAGAACGTGCTGCCGGGAAAAAAGTACTCTCGCGGCGCGCTATAGCCATCAGTTCGGTACTGGGCACTTGCGTCTTAGCGGCGTAGTGATCGAATGTATCTTGATAAAGCAGTGGAAAACGAAGATCCAGCCTATCCCAGGCCTTCGCTTTGTTTGCCCCATCTATTGCCATGCGGTACCAACCCCGATCTGAGGCATAGTCAGCCAACTTCACCTGCCGCTGCGTGTCGGAGTCCTGCAATACCTTAAACCATTCTGAATTCGCCGCATGCTCCTCTTCGTGAAAAGCCAGTTCTTCGATACGCTTTACTGCGGGGAGCTGATCAAATTCAGCGGCGGGTTGTAGTGGCGTTATCACTGATTCGGCGGCCGCATTGTTAAATGCGTAGGATGAACCCAAGGCGTCTGCTGCCAGAAAACTGTAATAGCCGCGCTCTTGCGCCAGTGCTGCAAGGCTCTTTTCAGCTTGCTCGCCCTGGCCCAGATTTTGTTGTGAAATCGCACCCCAATAGCGCCACACTGAGTCCTCGGCGCGCTGCGATGACAATAGTGGCAGGGTTTTATCAAGCGCCACCCAGTCTTGCTCAGCCAGCGCCCAGCGCAGCCTGATCTCAACTAATTTGTCGTCCTGCAGACGACTCAGGGTCTGCGCTAGCCACGAAACCAGTGCCTCCTCCTTATTATACAAGCCCCGTAACGCGATAGCGTATTCCGCACGATGCGTTTGCTCGGCATCAAAGTTCAATTGTGTTTGATAATGCTGCCAATACTGCAGCGCCTGCTTCGGGTTATAGCGCGCCAGATAAGCCACACCCAAACTGGCAATATCAGGCGAATACGCACTTGATTCAGGCAGTGTCTGCCCCCGCATCCGATCGGGACTGACGTACACCGCCAGCAATTTATCCGACCAGGGTGTTAATTCAGCGCTGCCCTTTTTCGCAACATAGGTCATAAGAGATTTTTTACGCGCCTCAAACGCCTCCACCAATCGCGCCCACACAACCGCATCGCTCAACTCTCCCGCTTTCAACCAGGAGGCAAACAGTGGGTCGCAGGCCTTGGGCCGGGACTCTCCATACACCCAAAGGCGCTCAGCACCTTCCCATGCAGCCAATTTGTCGCCCGCTGACAGCTTAGCCCTGAAGTAGTAGCACTTTAGTGTGACATCATTGGGCTCGCCGGGCATAACCTGCAGGAAATCTTTCCAGCGTCGGTCCTTGCCTGCCCGCGACAAATACACGCTCAGAAATCGATGAGGTAGTGGCGTGTCCTGACTGAGATCGATGAAGCGCGTCGCATCCACAGGCCTCACCCGTGAAGGCTGTGCGGTAAGCCTGTGATAATCAAGGTAGACCGCTAGTGGGTAACCGTCCAGCGCAGAGCGTTGCTGCTCGTAGTCTCGCCACCCTCCTTTGCGCACGGCGTTAATGGCCTTGTCATAGCTGTCGCGCTCTTTAGCTATATCATCCTCAGGCAGAGCCCAGGCAGGCAGTGACGACACTAGCAAAAAAACTAAAAATAAACCGGCAGAACACCGCAAGAAAACAACCTCAGTCACACTT
>JADGEN010000117.1 GCA_016744355.1 Halieaceae bacterium | reverse complement strand
GGTTACAACCGTACCGCGACCAGAGATTGAGAACACGTCCTCAACAGGCATCAGGAATGCACCGTCAACGGCACGCTCGGGCTCAGGAATGTATGAGTCCAGAGTCTCAACCAATGTACGTACTGCTGTAGTACCCAGCTCGCCTTCGTCTTCGCCGTTCAATGCCATCAGGGCAGAACCACAGATGATGGGCGTGTCGTCACCGGGGAAGTCATACTGGTCAAGCAGCTCACGCAGCTCCATTTCGACCAGCTCTTTCATCTCTTCGTATTCTTCAGAGTCTGCGCCGCCGCAATCTTCAGCCAGCAGGTCAGCTTTGTTCAGGAACACTACGATGTAAGGTACGCCAACCTGCCTAGAAAGCAGGATGTGCTCACGAGTCTGGGGCATAGGGCCATCGGTAGCACCACAAACAAGGATAGCACCGTCCATCTGGGCAGCACCGGTGATCATGTTCTTCACATAATCGGCGTGCCCTGGGCAGTCTACGTGTGCGTAGTGACGTTCAGGGGAATCATACTCAACGTGAGAGGTGGCAATAGTGATGCCGCGCTCGCGCTCTTCCGGTGCATTGTCGATGCCGTCAAAGGCAACAAACTCACCACCCCAAACCTCGGCGCATACACGTGTCAGCGCTGCTGTCAGTGTTGTTTTACCGTGGTCAACGTGACCAATGGTGCCCACATTGACGTGGGGCTTATTACGTTCGAACTTTTCCTTTGCCATTTCGACATCTCCTATACACAGGCCATAGCCATGTAGTTGAACCGCTTTACTTAAAAAATCATCATCCGGACAAGAGTGAGCAGCAATGGAGCTCATAACCGGATTTGAACCGGTGACCTCTTCCTTACCAAGGAAGTGCTCTACCGACTGAGCTATATGAGCACTTACATAACAAACACTTGCACATCAAACACTTGCACTATCTATACTGGAGCGGGTGGCGGGAATCGAACCCGCATCATCAGCTTGGAAGGCTGAGGTTCTACCACTAAACTACACCCGCTTTATTCACGCCATTCTATAAAAAATGGTGGAGGGGGGTGGATTCGAACCACCGAAGCTTACGCGTCAGATTTACAGTCTGATCCCTTTGGCCACTCGGGAACCCCTCCGAAAGGCGGCACATTGTCCTGACGGTCAAGCCTTTTGTCAACAGCTTATTTCAATAAAATTATTAACTTACGCCAGCTTTGCGCCTGACTGGCTGGCGGGAACAGGAAGATAGTGCAATTCCCTTTATGCCAGGCTGTACGACTAGTTTTTGAATGGAGCTGGTGAGAGGAATTGAACCCCCGACCGGCTGATTACAAATCAGCTGCTCTACCTACTGAGCTACACCAGCTTTATACAAAAACCACCTTCAAATCAGGGCAAACTACCCCCTCAATCGAAGGCCGGCAATTCTATGCAAAGAGATTGGGGGATGCAAGGGGTGTGGGGGGTTAAATGGGTGAATTTGTTGGATATTTTTGGCTTACCAGCCGAATGGCTTCAGCCTGTTCATACACAAACCACCAAAACCACGTTGTCCGTTGTTTTGATTAGGTTCAACAGTGCCTGCCATGCCTAGGACCTCACTCGCGTTCAGGATACGAATTCCCAGTCTTTGCGAGGCCAATTGCTGGACCTTCCGGTGCTCGAAGCATTTAGTGTGTCCTGCCAACAATGAAACGTCCTGATCACCCACAACCAGTGTAGTAGTCTTTTTACTAACACCGCTCACTACGCTTCAGCCTACCTGAGCGATAACCAAAGGGCGTAGGCTAATTTATTCTCGTATATGTATACCGGAGTAGAAGGTGGGAGGGACTATTTAATAAAAATTACTCGACGCCGACCATCTCGCAATCCTGAAGACATTGTCGTATCGCGCCCTAAACTTTTGTCGATTCTAATTTGCAGTTCTAAATCTGAAATCAGACTGCCACTGTCCTCATTGAGATCTTCAATTTCAACTCGACACCATTCAGACCGGCACACCACTGAATTAACCGTGAAGCCATCTATCTCACCGAAAGTAAGTGATGTCTCATCTACACTATCTTGTCCCCAAAACCAATCTTCGTCTGAGACTGGTTTTTCTGGTTGGCGGAGGGGCTCAGTGACTTTATCCATGTAGGCTGACTGATCGACGATCTCTGGGGCTTGCTGCCTGTCTATTTCGACTCTATCAAGGCGCTCCTCTATGCTTTCAAAGCGTTTAACAAGCTCTTGCATCTGCTTTTTTAGGGTGGAAGCATCTTCCCTGTCGAACAAAGCTTGGGGACTATTCAAGGCTTTTTTCTGAAAAACAGCGTCAAACTCAGCGACTGCAGGTGGTGGCATATTTACTTCCTGCTCGCCCATCATTCTAAGCACATAGAAATTGAAAAGGAGGGAAGCCGCAACTAAGAAGCCAAGTAGTTTCAAGAATGTAATAACGCTGGTTTACGGTAAAACAAGTGTGATCGTCCCAACTACATGACCATTAGGGGGAAGATTACACGCAATGCTTGGCGCGACTAGGGAATTGTCGAAGATTTCCCATACAAACGATGCAGTATCTCTGGAGCCAACTGCAACCGTTTTAGAAAAGGTCTCAAGCCGCCCGGAAGCCATGCTCCCTGCTCTTAAGATACACCTTATTTCGATTGGCGAGCTATTACTATTCCCAACACTCATGGAAATACTACTATCTTCAAATTCACCCGAAAGATTTTCGAGCGGAATGGGGCACATGACCCATAGCGACCTGCTGGGGTCTCGGTTTACCAAGCCAGTTTCGCGCCATTCCATTTGCTGGCTTTGCGCCGGATTGATGGCTTCACAAATTGAGGCGTGAACAGTGAATAGGCTTTGGGCCGATGCCCCCGAAGTTAGTAGAAGTGTCGGAATAATTAATATGATTGCTGAGATTATTTTCAGATATCGCATGACGTCCCCTATATTTAATAAACTAAAAAAGTCAAGTTCTTGTAGAGAAGAATACTTTGAATCTACAACTTAATTTAAGCATCTTTGACTATGGCATGAACTAGGCCACAAGGGGTGAAAATGAAAATAAAGGTTTCATTTTCTTGACCTGCGTCACAATCACTTCTCCCTACTCGATCCCAAACAGATGAGCCCGCACCTTCATCTTTGCATGTTTTCGCTTTCTCTCGGCACGAGGAACTCTCGTTTCACATCCAGCTATACGGCCGCTTACGGGCGGTTAACAGACATCAGTCCATCAGGCTATTACTGCAAGCAATTCAAAAGCTCTGAAAAGGAAGCAATACCAAGGGTGTTAAATTGCGCCCAAAATCACGACGAACACCGGTTGTTTAAATTTCAATCTGGGTCTGGCCTATGGCTTCAACGTTGTAAGTGCCGACTCCCAAGAGATTGTTCATGACATCAATGCAGTACGCCAGCACGGTATCCTCGCTGCTGTAAAGCTTTGACGTGTCGAACTCGACTGCGTCGGTTGCCGTGCCACCAAACATACCCCTCAGATCTATGCGGACTTGCTAGTATCGTCGTTGTTGTAAGTAATGCGTGTGGCTTTATAGCCTTGGGGAAACAAATCCGGGGATTCCGGAAACGTTAAGGTTACCATCGGCGCGGCCTGGGCGGCGCCCCCAAACGCAATTGCGCCTGCAAAGATGGAAGCCACAGCGACGGTCTTGGTGAGAATTTTCATAAAATGCCCTTGGGTGCGTTTTTTGCGTATTGTCTTTTATGGGCGCAAGGAACGTGCTAAGCCAGCTGGTTACCGCCGAGTCGATGCTTCTCACTCCTTGCAATGTGACGCACCTCACACGTTGCTCATCGTGCAGCGCTTATTTAAGCAATGGCTTTACAGTGAATGTAGGCAGCGTCTTCTTATTGCCGCTATGTTTGTAAAATTTTTCGACAGTTGGGGACGCAGCCCTCAAAACCCCACTGCGAGAAGAAACCGAGCTGGGGCGAAACTGACTGTGTGGAAAAACTGCCCGTCCCTGAGGATGAGGTAGTCTTTCATATCCGTCGGTTGCACGCGACGAGCCATGTTGCAACACTCTACTTTTTAGCCAATGATAGTATTATGTTGCGTCGACCGATTGAAATCACAGCGCATAGAGGATTCTTATAGTTGTGTATTTTGCAGAGCAAGAGTTGTACTAATCTGCCTTTCCAGATAATTGGATACAAGGGGTGACGAGGGTAATTTCGCGTGTTTTGGGCAAACGTTTACAATTACTTCGCCTAGCGCAGCAAGCTAGTTGTCAGCTGTAGATACCCAGCTGCTCTATCTGCACCTATAACAACTCGGCAAACGCTCCATGACATTGATCAACGATTAAACAGAATTTCCTCAGCGCGCGATACAATCGAGAAAACAGGTACAGCGTCAATGGCTGATCCGTCCGGATTATTTGCCATCAAAACCACAACGTAGGCTCCCTTTTCGTCAGATTCAAACAAAACACTGTACGTGTACACATAGTTACCGTTCGCATTAGCAAGCGAACCGCCCTTCGACCAGACCCGATCCCACCTGTTGCGCACTCCCAGTAACCCGCCAGCCTCAGCACCTATTGCTTGGTCCATAAGGTTAAATGCTGGCGTGCGGTTGTTAAATTTACGCAGGCCGACATATGCTGAACAGACATCAAAAGCACTCGCAGCCCAGCTGCTTTCAAGCAACTCCTGTTCGTTGGCATAGGGAAATTGTGTGGCTGGCTCCAGGGGCTCTAGCGTATTTTCGAGAAAGGCACGCTGAAAATCTTCCGATCCATTTGTGTAATCACTCGCCTGCTGAGGAGAGAGAGTCCAATAGATATTGAACTGTTCATTGACCTTCAGAAACGGCGTCATAAGCTGTTTATTTTTATGCTTAAACAACTGCAGTGTACGTTCTATTTTGTCTCGACCAACCAGTTCCTGGATGTGGTCAGTTGCCGAATTATCACTGATCCCCATCATCAGCGCAGCCATATCCGTCAGAGAAAATTGGGTGCCTAGTGGTGTGGCGTTGATTCCGGAGCCTGCGGGAACGCTATCATCGGCTGACAGCGGAATCATAGTATTTACATCAATCCGCCCCTCAGCGACCTCTCTCGTTAATGCGCCCAGCGTCCAGATCTTAAATATAGAGCCAGTTGGCTGCGGCGCGAGGGCAGATCGCTTGGTTATTGGCTCACACTTGTCATTCTCAATTTCGGCTATCAGTATTGAAGTATTTGTTGCAAGCTGCGCGAAGGTACTGGCAAGCTGAGCCAAGTTTTTCGATTTTTCCGCTGCCCCTGTTATGCTGCCATTGGTAAAATATGGATAGGTAGATTGCAGGCTGGTGATCACCCCATCCCCTTCATAGCGCGTCTCCAGGGCGATATACGCTCCTTTCTTCTCTGGGTCCGTGGGGTCACCTATAACGGCCCGCATAAGCACCGGCGTGACCGAGATAAGATCCACCACGACTGCATTGCTAAGATAGTTACGCAGAGAGTCGATCGACTGCTGAATTTCACTGGCGGAAACACTGCTGAGATAGTTCGAATCGAAGCGCTGATTGATTTCGCTCAACGAAGTGGAACTGGCCGCAATCTGGTTAAGCAACCAATCCAACTGGCCGGCTGCCGGCGTATCAGGAAGACCATAGTTGCCCGCACCGTCTCGAAACAAGGGCCTTATTGGTCTACGAAACCTCGCCAAAGCTGAGGGTATGGAGAAATCCTTGAAGTCTTCCACTACATCTGCGGAGATATCGAAGCTACATTGGTTACCCATTGTTACCGAGCAACCTTCCCACGCATCAAAGAGCCAACCGCTAGCAGGTAACGCAGTGAAGGTCTCTTTATAGGCGCCTTGAACATCGAAACGGCATTCAGATTGTAAGCTTGCGCAGTCGCGAGTGCCGCTCGCTGATTCGACATTGCCCTGGCCTTTAATTAATACACCATGCTTACAGGCCGACGCCAGAAAAACGATGGCCGAGACTGTAACTGCATCACGGAAAAACCTTACAGTAAAAACCCCCACCGAATAACCCTCCGAGATAAGAATCACTAATTTCGATGATACTCCAATTGGGGTTATCGGCAAATTAAATTAGCGGGGGCTCAGAAATTTAGTCGACACCCCAAAGGAACCCTGTCTTCAGATGCCATGGCGTCTCGAGCTGCGGCTTCATAAAGAGCCTCTGGCTCTCACTATAGTTGGCAACTAAAAAGCGCTATACGTCGCCCTTCACGCGGGGAGGTCGATGACTGTACGTCCGAAACACAAAATCCCAAAGCGGCGTACCCAAGCCAAAATGAATACTGGCATCGCGATAATGATGCGCCATATGATTGCGCCGCATTAGCCGTCCCAGGGCTGTTTTCTGGTTACCATGATGGGAGTAATAGTGCACCCAGTCATAGCACACGTAGCCAAATAGAGCCCCAACCATAATCCCAGTCCATCCCCCGGGAAAGCAAAGCATCACAACCGCGGTGAGAATAGCAAAAACTGGTAATGCCATAACCAGAGGTGCCACCAGCCGATCCGGGTCTTCGGGGAACTCGTGATGATAGCCGTGCAACATAAATTGAACGGTGCGAATCAATGGCTTTTTACTGGGCCGCAGATGAAATATCCATCGATGTAGCCAGTACTCGAATAGCGTCCAACCCAACACCCCGCAGACAAACAGTGAGGCAATCGTTGCCGGACTGTGACCGACCACGAATGCCGCCCGGTACAGCAGATAGATCATCACTGGAATGGCCCACAAACCCGGTAGTGACCAATGGGCTGTGGCAAAGTATTTTTCCAGAAAATCATTTTCCAGAACTTTAAAACCTGTGCGGAACGGACGATTTTGTTTGGCGGGGCTATTCCCTATGCCTTCCCAATCGGACACCGCATCCTGCCATTGCTTGCTTGTTGCAAAAAAACTCATTGACACTATCTCACACCCCTCGCTTTCTATTCACTTGTGCACTCCCTTCATTATATCAGGCTGGCAATGCCGCCAGTGTATCTCTAACAGGTCGCACCCGCTCCACCACACCCACTGCATCCTTACGCACATGATCATTGAGCATCTCATGCTGTACCATGGCTTCTGTAACTGTTCCCTTTTCCATGCACTCCTTTAACAAACCGAAAAAGAAATCCTCCTGGTTTTTATCAGGGTGAGACCTATAGTTGCCTAGCAAGGCGTAATCGCCAAACAGTTTACGTCGGGCATACAGCAACCACCCCAGCGGCGGGAACTTATCAAATTTATCGGCCGGGACAAAATCGATGGGCAAACCCGACTTCCAGGGCTGGGTCCAGCGCTTGGTTGTATGCAGCATTTGAGTATCTTTATTAAGCACGTCCAGATCATTCCAGCAGTTCTCCAACAGCCCAATCGTATTGCGATCCTCATACATCAGGGTAATCCACTTTTTGTAGTCGCGCTGCGCGTCAAACATTTCATTAAACTGCTCTTCCACATTCCAGTGTTTAAGCTTGGCGCAATCGAGCAGCATAACGCTACTGGCCAGCGGTCCATTAATGTCCCGATTGCGCTTGCTGCGCTGTCGGCACATTATTGCTTTTCCGCCCATATCGCGGGTTAGCAAATTCCATACGTCACCAACGGCGAAAACATCGGGGTCGATGACCACCGCGCGACCGCTGTAATTCATCAGTTCTGGCGGCATAAAACGCAGCGGTGTAAACGACTGCAGGTCATTCATGCGCCACTCACGTTTAACGCCGTTGCGCAAGAAATGGTCGCCTTCCCGGGCCAGCATAAAATCATGATCTTTCGTCTCGATAAATTTCACATCAAATTTATCATTATGCTTAGACGCACGGCGTATTGACTGTTCGCCAACGTGGGCACCCAGAATTTGCTTATGATTGACGTGAATGAATACACAAGGCTTGGTTTCATTAGTCTCTACAAGGTTTGTTGTCATCATTTGATTCCATTAACAATGTGATTAGAAAAAGACACGACCCGTAGACTGCACTTAAGTGTTGCTGAAGTTTACGGGTTTGTTTATTCATCTTTTTGAGCGTGAGAAAGATATCGATATAGGCTTTCCTGTGCATCGGTCATTTAACCGATATAGTCGGGAGCTTTTTGGGTACTAATCGACAATCCGTACTCTAAGGTGCTGTATATAGCCATACAGAGTACTTGCGCAGCTACTTACGTTAGATGATGTAACCCAGTCGAAAGCCACTGGCTACCAACGCTGCGCGGTTTCTAACTTCAAGCTTGGCCAGCATTTTTTCCACGTGCGTACGAACTGTGGACTCACTTATTTCGAGGGAGGCCGCAATCGCTCCATTGGTTTCCCCCTCGGCCAGAAGTTCCAGCACATCCCGCTCGCGAGGTGTGAGGCTCTGCCACGGCCGGGGCAGGTCGCCGGGTAGATTGTTCAGTGTACAGACCACGTTCCCATCGAAGGGCACACAACTGAGACTGTGCTGTTTACCCTCAATTCCAATATCAG
>JADGEN010000116.1 GCA_016744355.1 Halieaceae bacterium | reverse complement strand
GGAAAACGCAAGCCGCAGTAGTTCGAACCCGGAGAAGCAGCGTCGATTTGATGCTGCTTCTCCTCCTCTCCTGTTAATTCACCTGACGATCACGGCCTTCCCAGTAGGGCTTTCGCAGTTCGGTCTATTGGAAGTGGGCGCTGTGCGATTAGGAGGGTACGAACATGCAGGTAAAAATTCAGGTCATTGTCGAATCGGAGACAGGCCAACAGCTCGTTGAAGAGGTGGCATTACTGGGACGGAAGACATTATCTGCCGAAACTTTGGGGTTGAGTCTGGCTGAGGCAAAAGAGATTCTTCAACACCTGCAGGCCTTCGTCGTTAAACCGCAGATTTCAAATCACCTGCAGGAACAGCGCCACTGCCCAAATTGCAGCGCGGTGCGATCACTTAAGGGTCACCACACCCTGGTGTGTCGCACGGTATTCGGTAAGCTCAAATTTCCCAGCCCGCGGCTGCGTCGCTGTGGATGCGAGCAGGCCGACACGCGTAGTTTTAGCCCTCTGGCGTTACTGCTGCCAGATCGGATATCACCCGAACTATCCTATCTGGAAAGCAAATGGGCTTCACTGATGTCTTATGGCCTAACAGTTGACCTACTCGCTGAAGTTTTACCGCTTGGCGGCCAAATCAACACCAGGAGTGTACGCCGCCAGCTGCAGCGCGTAGCCGAGCGCACTGAGCGCGACCTTGGTTCGGAAGAACACGTTTATATTGACGGTTGTCCGAGAGACTGGGGGCAATTGCCAAGACCGGGTGCGCCGATCACCGTTGGCATCGACGGTGGTTATGTGCGCGGACGTCAGGGCAAGTCGAGAAGTGAGGGGCATTTCGAAGTCATCGCCGGTAAAAGCATGGCTGACGATGCCTCTAAATGTTTCGCCTTCGTCAGCCGCTATGACAAAAAGCCCAAGCGACGCCTGTTTGAGGTGCTGAAATCCCAGGGCATGCAAATGAATCAGCAGGTGACCTTTCTCTCCGATGGGGCCGATAATGTGCGGTCCTTACAGTGCTATCTTAACCCCCAGGCAGAGCATATACTCGATTGGTTTCACGTGACGATGCGGCTTACCGTGATGAGGCAGACGGCGAAGGGGTTGCCGCTTCCAGAAGATGGGAATGGGACCGAGGATGCTATCAAAAAGCTCGAGAGTATAAAATGGTATCTTTGGCACGGTAATGTATTTCGCGCTCTGGAAAAAATCGAGTTTCTGCAGATGGACATCGAGGATCTGGACGAGACGGAGACGCAGTCAAAGCTGCTGAAGGCATTGTATGAATTCGAGCACTACATCGACGCGAACAAAACGTTTATTCCGAACTATGGGGATCGATATCGAAATGGCGAGCGCATAGCCACTGGCTTCGTAGAATCCACTGTCAACCAGGTAATCAGTAAACGCTTCGTGAAAAAGCAACAGATGCGATGGACTGAACGTGGCGCCCACTTATTGTTACAGGTGAGAACCAAAACACTGAACAAGGAACTTCGGTCGACCTTCGAGGAATGGTATCCTGGGATGAAGGAGGCTGCTTAGCGACTTGCCCCCGGTTTGCCCTAGTCTCCATCGTGGTGGCCGTTGTAATCTGTGCTAACACGAAGACTGGCTCTTCCTACACCCATGGAGAAAACAATGAGCACCGACGACCTTTTTCTAATCTGCAATTACGCCGTTATGCCCGCCTGGTTTTTGTTGCTTGTGCTGTCCCATCACCGTATCACGCAACTGTTGGTCCATGCGATCTGGGTGCCTCTGCTCTTGAGGCCTGGATCGTTAGAGGCGCCAAGCGGCAGAGTATTAATTACTGGATCACTACACCGTTCCTGTTTGCCACACTGATGATAGGACCGGCAGGATTGATGTCCTACCTGCTACTGCGACTTGTAATGAAACGCACAGTGTCTCTGGCAGAGACAGGTGTATAGGGCCATGGTTTGTCGAGTGTGACTAACATGCTGATCTTTAGGATGAACCAGTAGTTCACCACCCACACGTAATTGCAGGTAACACAACAGCACTATCCAGCTGACTGTTGATGTCGCCAGACCCTGGGGGATAGTCCGAAACGTTTCCGAAATGCACTGGAGAAAGCACTGAGCTTTGAATAACACAGCATGTGTGACAAATTGGTAAGTGAACTGCTAGATTCGCGCAGGTAATTACAGGCAATGTCAAAGCGCACCTCGTCCAGTAAATCCTGATAGCTGGTCCCCTGGGATTTCAACTTGCGTTGAAGAGTGCGTTTGTTCACGGCCATCACGTTGGAGACCCGTTCTATCGAACAGTCCCCACTCATCAGTGCTTCCTTAATCAGGTAACTGACCCGGGCTGGTAGGTCGTCTGGCAAGTCTTGCCGCAGTTCATTCAGGTGACTTTCAAGCAGGCGGTGTAGTTGCGGATTGGTCTGGTGCAGGGAAAGGTCAAGAAAGGATGCATCGCTGGCCACAATGGTGGTGTCCCAGTCGAAGTAAATGGGACACTGGAAGATCTTGCGGTAGGGACGGGTGTCCGCCGGTGCGCTGTGCGGCAGGTAGATAGCGAGTGGCTCCCAGTCGGCGACAAGGGTGCGCATGATCTTTAGGGCGAGGCCTGCGACCAAGTCGCTTTGCTGAAGTATGGGGGCGCCGAGAAGTGGCTTGGGTGTAAATGCCCACTGGTTAATACCATCGTCCACGATAGTCGATGTCACTGCCCCCTGGGTGATGTGATTGAAATAGTGGTTCAGTTCCCTTATGGCGCTGCGTACATCAGGCGCCTGTTGCACAATGAAGCCCACCACACCAAGTATATTGATATCCTGACGAGTAGACAGCTCCAGCCCAAAGGTGGGGCAATTGGTGGCCTTCGCCGTATCTTCCAGCAAATGCAAAAAAGCGGGATAGGAAACCCATTCTTCGGGATCCAGGCCCGTGGTAGCCAGCCCGTGGCGCGCCATCAACCCCTCTGGATCACCACCCAGTGCCAGGACGCTTTCGCGGTACCCTTGAAGAGCGGAAGCTTTTACCAGGGTACTGCTCATTGGTATATCGGGAAGATCAACATTGTCTGTCGCTATTTCGTGATTACTTGTCGTTATATATGAAATTTTATTACCAGACAAGGCTTAATCTATCTCCCATCACCATCATAAATAAGCCAATCGATGAGATCGCTCAATCCGCTTGCCAATGCCGGCGACACTTGGGGTCTCGCTCTGGTTGGCAAGAACTTGACCGATGAGGAAGCCACGGTGTGGGGTAACGATGTGCCCCTGGGAGCCCAGGGGTTTGACCTGACCTGCTTCCAGCACATTGATGCACTACGCAGCTATTTATTGCAGGCGAAATATCGCTTCTGATTGCGCTAAAATTGTCACGCAGCTTGCTGCGATTACTCGTCGAAGGAAGGGAAACAGATGCCTGAACAGGAACGTCTTAAACTTATTGGAAACTCCGGTTCGCCTTACACGCGAAAGATGCTTGCCCTGCTGCGCTATCGACATATCCCGTATGACATGATCTGGGGTAACCCGGGTGCCAGGATGGAGGAGCTGGGCATTACGCCACCGAAGATTACCTTCGAGCCCACGTTTTTGTTTCAGGATGATCAAGACAGTGTCGAGGCTGTCTGCGATTCGTCGCCAATTATTCGCCGCCTGGAACACATGCATGCGCAGCGCTCTGTCATCCCTGCGGATCCAGCACTGGCTTTTATCGATTACCTGCTTGAGGATTTTGCTGACGAATGGTGTACCAGTACATGTTCCACTATCGTTGGCATCGCGAAGTCGATGCTGACAATGCCGCCACGATATTGGTGACATCCGCTGATGTGACAGTGCCACCGGACGAATTGTCTGCGATAAAGCAAATGTTTACACAAAGGCAGGTGGGGCGCCTTCATGTGGTGGGCTCAAACGCCACAACCACCCCTATCATAGAGGCAAGCTACATTCGCTTGCTTAAGGCTCTGGAGGGGCATTTCGAACGACAGCCGTTCCTGTTGGGTTGCAGGCCTGGCGCAGGAGATTTTGCGATCTATGGTCAGTTCAGCCAGCTGGTGGGCTACGATCCAACCCCACGAGCCATTGCTCATGAGGTTTCTCCTCGTACTGTGGGGTGGGTCAACCAGATGGAGGATGAATCCGGGCTGGAGCCGCAAGAAAGCGACTGGACTTCCATTGAACAACTTCCGGACAGCCTGAGGGTTCTGCTGGGCGAGATCGGTCGAGTCTACGTGCCCGCCCAGCTTGCTAACGCCGAGGCCGTACATCGTTCGGAGAAAACCTGGGAGGCACAGATAGACGGCGCCACTTGGACGCAGCGAACTTTTCCCTATCAGGCAAAATGCCTGGGGTGGATCAATCAAGAATACCGAGCGCTTGGTGAAGTTGATCGGGGGCGTGTAGACCGACTGTTGGATGGTACGGGCTGTGAAAAGCTCTTGGGCAACTGACGAGCCTAAACATCCGAGTATTCGTCCGTAAATTTTTATCACAAACTGTGACTATGTTCAAAACCACCACAACTACCGGTAAAGATTATGAACAAATTAATCAGGCAAAACGGTCATTATGTAGTGCACGGTATGATGTCTTCGTACTTTACCAAAAAATTGGAAGCGTACCTCCTCGCTAAAGGAATTCCTTACCAGTCTGTCGAGCTGGACAGCCCAGGTTTCATACACGGTGGCGAAACAGTGGGCGTCACCCAGTTTCCACATTTACAGTGCCCTGATGGCACCTGGCTGACCGATACAACTCTTATTATTGAGCATTTCGAATCCGATGAATCGCTACCGGCGCTGCACCCAAAAGACCCTGTAGTCGCTTTCTGCAGTCAATTTTTGGAGGATTGTTTTGATGAGTGGTTATGGACACCTGCATTGTATTACCGCTGGGCATTCAAAATGGATAACAGGCGGCGCAGTGAGGAGTTCAGTTATACGATTCTGGCTAACGGTTTGAAATTGCCGCGGTTTATACACAAGCGTCTCGTTACGTGGCGGCAGAAAGAAGTCCATATAAGAGGTAATGGGATTGTAACACCCGAACATGCCCGGCAGATCGAAGAGCTTTATCTGGAGACTCTGGATCTGTTGCAGCCGGTGTTTGAGACGCGCCCTTACTTATTTGGTGAGCGCCCTTGTGAGGCAGACTTCGGCCTGTTCGGGCCGATGTTTCCGCATTTCGGCAATGACCCCACTCCGCAGGAAATCATGCATGTCCGTGCTCCACATCTTTTCCGTTGGCTTGGAAGGTTGTGGTCCACTCGCCCCAGGGAGCTTGAAACTGCGCCGGAATTACATGAAGTGCCCGAAGATTTGAAGCCGATCATGCAGAAAATGGCACGGGAGTATTTGCCCTACCTACTGGAGAACAAAAAAGCATTTCAGTCAGGATTAGCCACCACAAGATACAAAGTCGAGAACCTGGAATGGGAAGTACCGACCGCCCCCTACCGGGTCTACTGCCTGTCGCAGTTACAGCAGCGTTACCAGGTGTTGAGCGCCGACGATCAACAGAAAGTCCGCGCCTTCCTGGGGGATGGCGCAATCAGGATTTTGGCGCAAACTGTCAATTGCCCTCCGGAGATGCAGGCAGTGACCGCCGGTCAGCCTGTGAAATACAGCCATGACAGGCCTGTAGGACGGCTCTGGGCAGCCAAGAACGGTTTCATCGAGAAGCTCTCGGAGAATTTGGTTCGCCGAAAGGTCTCCAAGTCTGTACCGGAGAAAAAACGGACCGGATCCACATGGCTTCCGATTTACTTTAAGCTCTACCGAGCTCGTTAGCTATAGGCTAATGACAGCCCTGTAGTGAACACTGGAGACATGAAATCATGACAGAGAAAAAGTACACCGTGGCACCTGGCTACTACCCAAGTCCCTGGCCGTGCGAGGACGGTGGCCCCCAACGTCTGCAAGTTCCTTCCGGCGTCAAGGGCCTGGATATTCAGGCGGGTGAATCTATCGTGATAAAGGCCTCCCGGCGCATTTGCACCGGTAATATGGTGGTGTTGCGCGAGCCCGGTGAGGTGTACTTGATGCACGTGGATACCCTGCGGGACAAGATCGGCATGCATTGCTATTCTCACGTGGAAAAATTGGATCCGGAGACTCTCAAGCCGATCAGGACATCTCCCAATTTACCCGGTGGCGCTTGTTGGCCGGGCGGGCTCTGTGTGCATAGCAACGGTGACCTCTACCTGACCTTTGGGCGCTGGACACACCGGCTCAATCCCGATTGCGAACTGCTTGCCTCATACGAGTTACCCCAGGATCTACCTTACAACTCACACGTGGTTCTCGATAGCGGCTTCCTTGTCACCAAACCCATCGCAAGTGACGTACCGACCTCTATAGTGGTGCTGGACCCGGACACCATGAAGGAAGCCTGCCCGCATACAACCATGCCCGAGCCGTCGATTTCACGCCTGAGTTCCTCGGGCAACCAGATCTACGTCACCGGCGTGCGCACCATTTATCGCTATGAATTTGATCCAGACAGCAAGACCCTGACGCTGGATGAGAGCTGGTCTCTGGACTACGTGGGGAATACCACTCAGGAATATGGCTGGGACCCGGTAGTGGACGGACAAAACCTCTGGTTTATGGACAACGGCAAACACAAGATGGCAACGAACGCACTGTCCATGTTGAACGCCGGGGTCAATCCAACCCCGAACAATATAATCAGGGTGTCCCAGCGTGATGCCTCCAATTTCACTATCACCCCGATCTGTGGTATCTCAAATGGCAGCGTGACGAACCCGCCTATGTACTGCCCGCAGCGCAACATTATCGTGACTTACGATTCATCCAATTGCGTCGTGCGCGCTTGGCGGCACAATCCTGAGACGGAAGAACTGACCCAGTTATGGACTCGCCACGACTTCGGAATGGGCGGTCACACTATCTATTACCCGGATACAGGTGAAATCGTCACCGCGGACTACCATAGCCTGAAGACACTCAGGGGTCTACGCGAAGGTGAGAATAGCGTGGTACTGGATATCGAAACCGGCTTGGAGAAAGCCCGTGTACCCATGGGCAACTATATGCAATCGGTCGCATTCCCATCGCCAGGCTGGGGGCGAGATTTTTACTGGCTTAGCCTGGATCATCTGACGCGCATCTCGGTTGAATCAAGTTCCTAGATATTTGGAAAACCAGTGCCCTGAATTTTGCAGCCAGATTGTTGGTCATGTTTAGTTTAAAAGGGGAGAGTACCCGGGGTAGATAAAAGACTTGTCCCTCCTGAAAACTAAATCGCTGACTCGATTTCCAGCATTTATGCACATGATCTATGCAGCAGCTCGTGTGTAACGATGATGAAGCCCACCGACTTGAGGCAGCGCTACGATGTTACCCAGTGCTTCAGGTTCAACAGCTCGGGGCGTTGGAGAATCCTTGTTCAAAGATAAGTGAGTTCGGCACGAGTGATAGTAATTGAAATAGTCGCGAAGAATCCGCCTCAGGTGCTGCTCGTTGAAGACAATCACATGATCCAGACAGTCACGGCGTATAGATCCAATAACACGTTCGACATAGGGGTTTTGCCAAGGCGAGCGAGGTGCAGAGATGATCTCTTCTATACCCAGGCTCTTGATCCGTCGCTGAACCTTCTTACCGTAAATCGCATCTCGATCTCGTTGTAAATAACGTGGGGCTGAATCGAACGGAAACGCTTCAACTATCTGCTGTGCTGTCCAGTAAGCAGTGGGATGTTCTGTCGCGTTAAAATAGACGACTTCCCGGCGGTCATGGCTGAGCACGATGAACACATAGAGAACTCGAAATGCGGCGGTGGGGACGGTAAAGAAATCCATCGATGCTATACAGTCTTGATGGTTGTCGAGAAACGTGCGCCAGGATTGTGACGGGGGCTTTCTTGGATGCAGCATGTATTTCGAGACTGTCGCTTGTGATATTTCAATACCCAGCTTGAGTAATTCACCGTGGATTCGGGGCGCACCCCAGCCCATGTTGGTTGCCTGCATCTCCCTGATCAGCTTGCGCGTTGCTTTATCAATTGGTGGCCGCCCCGGCCTGGGTCCTCGGCTCTTCCAGCGCCAATAAAGACGGAAGCCCTGCCGATGCCCCCGTACAACAGTATCTGGATGAAGTGCATGCAGCGTGTTACGCCATCCATCCACATATCGAGAAAAGAGTATCCAGAAAACCTTGTCTGCCTTTGAGACGCGAGGGCGCTTCACAGATTGCTGGAGCATGGCCACCTGTTGCCTGAGCGCCAGGTTTTCAAGGTGCAATTGACGCTGAGATTTGAATAATGAGCCGAGAAATGTGATTACGAGAGTAAGGAGTGACATGTTTGTCATCCTTCAGTGGTGCCGAAAAATAGTCAAGCAAATCAATACGATCTAGTATTCAAGAGGGACAAGTCTTATAAACTAAAAACAACCGATGCAGAGAGTGAGACCTGGTTGATCAATTGTGTAGATGGCACTTCCTTGGA
>JADGEN010000115.1 GCA_016744355.1 Halieaceae bacterium | reverse complement strand
ACAGTATCTGTCCTGGGCTCAGCATTTTGCACTCGTTGGGTTGGGGCTCTTTAACTTTGATGATCATCTCCGCTCTGGAAAATATCTCATCAGCACTCTCAACGATCTCGGCACCAACCGCAGTGTATTGTGCGTCGTCAAACCCAATTGAGAAGCCGCCATCACGTTGAACCAGTACCTGATGGCCATGATGAATCATTTCCTTAACCCCGGCAGGAGTCAGGCCAATCCTGAATTCGTTATTTTTTATTTCTTTGGGAACACCGATTAACATAGCTTTATCCTTATAGTTAACTAATCTAGATGAGCTATTCTAGGGTGGTTATACATACTTATTCGATCTAATTTGTGGACATACTTAGTTGTTTCAGCTATTTTTTAGTTCAAATTTAACTTTTTTGCTGAAAAAAGACCATCGACCGAAAACACCACGCAAGACTCGGCAACAAATGGAGTAAGTCATCATCGACAGGAAACTTCAGCAGCTCAACAAGATCGATCGTAATATTCTCAGGGTTCTACAAAAAGATGGGCGTACCAGTTTTGCTGAGTTGGCACGCCAGGTCGGCCTGAGCACCACGCCGTGTAAAGAGCGGGTAAAACGCCTGGAGCGGGAAGGTGTGATTCGAGGATATCAGGCTATTTTGAACCCCGACCATCTGGATGCCGGCCTTGTTGTCATCGTGCAGATTCGTCTCAACAGGACATCGCAGGATATCTTCGAGGACTTGAAGCGACACGCCTACGATCTGCCGGAAGTACAGGAATGCTATCTGGTTTCAGGTAATTTCGACTACTTAATCAAGGCACGCGTAGCCGACATGGCGGCATATAGGGAGTTCCTGGGGGAGACACTCCTAACTCTTCCGGGTGTGCAGGAATCAACCAGCTATGTGGTCATGGAACAAGTTAAAGAGACCTTGGCCCTGGAAATACCCTACTGATTACTACCCTTCGTCTTCAGTATCCTTGTACTGCAGATTGGTCAGTTGTTCAGAGAGGAGCCCTATTAGAAAAACCAGGACACTGCCCAGCAGCAGCATAGTGCTCATATTCGTAAAGCGCGCGCCCGAGGCAAAGGTTAAAAAGTAATTGAGCATGCCAAGAAACAGGATTCCGAAAGAAATGGGAAAATAAACCTTCAGGGGAGAGTAGAGCGTACCTACCTTGAAGATAATCAAAAAGAATCTCACGCCATCACGAATATGATTAATGTGGCTGCTCCCTACTCTCTGCGCCACCTCAATAGGCACATATTCCACCGAGTATCCTGCGCGGAAAAACGCCATGGTGGACGTCGTTGGATAGCTGAATCCATTGGGCAACAGGTAGAGAAAGCTGAGAAATTTTTTCCTGTTTACAGCGCGAAATCCGGAAGTCAGGTCTTTGATCTGGTGGTTAACCATCCAGCTGGAGAATCGATTATAAAATGCATTGGCGCTCCACCGCGCTACGCTCCCCTGTGAAGCACGCCCGACACGAGCGCCCACGACCATGTCATGCCCCTCACCGACCTTATCCAGAAGTTTCTTGATATCAGCAGGGTCGTGTTGCCCATCACCATCCATAAAAACCAGATAGTCCCCGCTGGCCACACGGGCACCCGTTTTAATAGCTGCCCCATTGCCCTTGGAATACGGATGGGAGACAACGCGCACTCCAGCTTCCTCACAAATTTTCTGCGTGTCATCTGTGGAACCGTCATTTACGACGATGATTTCGGCATCGGAATACATCGACTTGAGCGCTGGTAAAAATTCCGCGAGTCCTGCCTCCTCATTCTTAGCAGGTATCACTATAGAGAAATTAGTCATTGTCTTCCTTATAAAGGGACAGAGTTTTCTGATCCGCTAATGATAGCACTCCGGATGCCTCAAGCGTCTGCAACTGGCTCAATAATGAAGAAATTTCATCTCCCTTATGCAATGCTGTGGCAAAGTGTAATTTCATCAGTAGCCCGCGCACATTCCCTGGAGAACCCGCGAGGAACCGTTCAGTGTATTCGTAGGCATTATCATATCTTTCCAATGCATTTTCCATTACGGCTAAGCCAGCATATATATTGGGTGCCGCTTTTTCCTGAAACTGATTTTCGTGTGGCTCACCATTGCAACATTGATCACTCAAGAAAATCTCTGCCATTCGATTTGCGAAACTCAATCGATCGAAATTGGGGCAGTCATTATTCTGGATCTGTCGGACTAGAATATTCAAGGTACTCACCGAGCTCAGCGGACGATGAGGATCAACAAGACCCAAGCTGGAAATTCGCTCAGGTGGCAGTGGCTGGTTAGCGCTGCAACTTAACGACAAATCACGCAGATCGTAATCTCCGCGATACTCGATACCACTATACCGATGTGCTTTGGCAGAGTACTCCAAAGCTCCCTCCAGCGCTCCGACTGCGGCCAATTGGCTCGCCATATTAGCATTTGTGCGAAAAGACTCTGGGTGCGCATTCACGTCATTCAAATATAGTAATGGTGCGACTGACCAGATCTGCACCTGAGAACTGGTTTTCATCGCAAGGAGCAAAACAAACACCCATCCCCAAGTGAGAACTGGAGTTACTACCTCGGGCCATTTCCTGAACAAAAAACCCAGAATAGTCGCCATCCCCAGAAACAACCCAATGCCTGGAAAATAGTTCCGATGCTCATAGTAGAGTTCAAGTGGAAGTATGGTGGACTCGGTACTATGGCCAATGAAAAATATCGTTAAGGCAAATACCAAATATCGCCCTCGGGACCATTTTAATGCAGCGACAGCAAGGACAAGTACACAAAGCCAAGCCAACACTGCATACAAAGTAGTAAAAGGCTGCAATAGCGATGTTGAGATCACGATATCATCGTGGTACAAACCCATTTTCGACACATCGGGCCATATCAACTGACAAACATATTCCCAAAGTATTCTGGTTTCTGTCAGTACCCGCTCAGTCAAGGTAAAGTCACGAAGCGCGTAAGAATCGACTAAGCCGTCACGGTCTAAAACAAAGAAAAAACCTACAAATGCAGCGCCTGAAGATATAAGTCCGAGAACAAATATCCGCAAGGGTTTTAGGATACTTCCATCGTCATCACGAAACTGAAACCACAGCGCTTCCATTAGAAGCACTATGGGCACGCCTACAATACCCGTTTCTTTAGCAAAAACTGCTACAACCAGGAACGTGACAGTAGTTACCAGCAATACAATAGAAAGCCACCTGACTCCTCGAATAAAAGCACTGCGCCAATAGATGTAACTGATACAAGCCGAAACTATAAAAAAACTCGCCAGCATTGCCATACGCTGAACAACATACAACACAGTACTTACGTATAACGGCGACAGTAGCCAGCCTGTAGCAGCGAGTACGGCCAAACCTGTGGATGCGGGCAGCCGCAAATGCCTCAATAGGAGGACGAGCAACCATGCTAATAAGCACCCATTAATGAGATGCAGAATGATGTTGACCTTCTTACCACCAACTATCCCTTCATTCAGGTACAGTTTTTCCAACACAAAAGTGGCCATCGAGACAGGTCTTCCCAGCGGTCCGGAGCTATCTGCAAATATAAAATCCAGGGCATATTCAGGGTTGTCATCGAGATCATCCAGCACGGTAACACTCGCGCGGTCATCAAGCATGACCGGCCCGTTGATACCAGGCCAGTATATCCACGAAGTCACGAACAAAATTAGTACAACAGCTAAAGGCATTGTGCATTTAGCTGTCAATTGCCTTGCGTTCATAATCGAGAGATCTCCACCGCCATGCTCATCAGTTACGAACCAACATTTTTATCCGCCGGCGAAAACAGCGGTTTGATAACGGGTAAAGCCCAACGATTAGGATCATGCTCCAGCCATTTACGCACGATTTCGTACATAGCACCTACCTCATTAGCTTTACCCATCTCTAGAACCCTATAAATTTGGACCGAGGGATGTCGCGGATCAATATTCGCCGCTTTCTCGAGTGGAGATATTCTGGCCTCAAATGTTGCTCTCGTGGATGCTAGCAAATGGTAATCAGCTATCAGTAATCGCACATTGGCCGGATTGGCAGAAATTAAATTATTCAGCAGCGCTCTCGCCCTGGAGAGGGGTACATCACAGTCCCCTGACCCAACACACCCCCATAACAACGTTAACGCAGTTACATCAGTAGCCTGAAGAACTCTACCCTCTAATTTTTCTTCTAGTAAGACAAACCATTCCTCGGTTTTTCCAAGGCCAGGAAAATAATAACTGTCAACATAAATCAGCATAACCAAGGCCAGAACATCATCGCGTGAACGTTGAAGCATTTGCAGATGATACTGCCTAATATCTACCATTAATGATCGGCTTTCCTCCTCGCTCATACCGGCTTCTTGCCCTTGTACATAGCGATTTAAAAGTGCGGTAGCATAAAAATACTGCGCCCTGCTTGATGTTGGATGATTGACTAGGTTTGCTTGAGCCAGCGACATTTGCCCCGACCATACTTGGCTTCTGAGAACTAACATCAGAAGCAGGACGCTGAATACGCATCCCACAGGAAAATAAACACTCACTTTATTACGCGATAATTTTCGAGACGTCAAAATTTGTGCGAGCAATAAAGCTATTCCAATACTCGGAAGATAGTTGCGGTGTTCATACACCATTTCCAAAGCGAGGACACTGGACTCCATGACATGTGCCACGAGAAAAAAGAATAATGAAAATAAAATAAGGGGATAACGGCGGCGTACAATAAAAGCCATAACAAGAGCCAGCACCAATGCCAGCAATGAAAGAAGCGTGCCAATCGGCGCAATGAAACCTCTGGAGATAGCAATGTCATCGTGTTGAAACCCCATAGCCCTTATATCTGGAACGCACAGCCAATAGAGATAATGCCAAAGTATGCGAACCTGCGTAAAAAGACGCTCACTCAAAGTAAAATCCCGCGCCTGGTAACCTGCAGTAAATAATCCCGGTTTGATCATAAAAATCAGCGACATTAGCAGTAAAGGTAGCAGCAAAGCAGCCCAACCTATACAGACCAAAACACGAGACTGGGATCCTCGCCAGCGCCCGCGAAATAGACAAACTTCGACTACCGCTAGCAGCCAGGGTAAAAGTGCGCCATTTTCTTTAGACAGGGTCGCAAGTAACGTAATCAACAACAGCCACAGGCCCGCCGCAAACATTTCACCGGCGTAGGCAGCGCGCTCGGCCCACTGTAATCGATAGTGAATAAAGACCGATAGGCCAAACACCACAAAGAGCGTGGACAATTGCGCCATTCGCTGAATCGAGTACAGAACGGTCGAAACATGCAATGGATGTAGCAACCAGATGACGGCTGCAGCCATTGAGACCAATTGTAAGTCTTTTATGCTTTTCCTGGGGAGCGCTGGTGTACGGAAAATTGCTAATGACAGGTAATATACCAACGCAGCGATTAGCAGGTGAATTACAAGATTTACCGCCTTGAGTGAAAACGGTGTAAAAGCTCCAAATACTGCATGATTAGCTGCAAAACTCAGCATAGAGACAGGTCGCCTCAAGGCACCGGCACCAGAACTGTACGCTGCCGAACGCCAGGCATCAAACTCCGCACCATTGATTTTGAGCGGTTCGTTCTGGGTTAGATTTGGCAGATCATCAAAAAATAACGGTCCGTTCAATGCATTTCCATATGCCAACACAGCAAAAAACACAATCAAACCGGAGAGTAGGCAGTACTTTGAGAAACTGGAGGGCATCATATAATTCCCATTTAAAACGCTCAATCAACTATCCTGCAGCCTACCGTAATACCTGCTCACTACAATATGATTTAACTGCAATCCTATTGTCATTTTCTCGAGACAAAAAAAGGCCCGGTACAACCGGGCCTTTTCACATGTTGTCGCTGGCTATTAACCGCGGCAAGTAGAAGGCAAATATTTAGTCTGAATATTTGCGCCCGGCTTGCAAATCCACATGATAGTACCGTCAGTTTGAGTAGTGCCCGAAAGTATAACGGTTGATCCTGTTTGACCAGGGATTACGCCATCTACAATACTTGCAGTGATGAGAGGCGTACTCAGTGAAACAGCCATTGACTCAAGATACTCCCCATTGCGAGTCGTAACAATTCCGTGTTGAGCCAGAGTTGTCGGAATCGTACCGTTTGCTGAATAGTACTCAGTATAGGTTGTTTTAGATTCCGCTAATCCCGCAATCGGCTCGGACATTTTAGCTCGAACTGTATAATCCTGGTAAGCAGGCAGGGCAATAGCTGCCAGAATTCCGATAATCGCAATCACGATCATCAGTTCGATAAGGGTAAAACCCTGTTGTGCGCTCTTTTGAATATTCATGTCGTTCTCCACTTGGTTAAACAGTAATTTTGCTTCTTCGGATCCCTGCACATCGGAAGTGTGCACTTGCCGACTGGGATACCTGAGTGAATGCACGCAACGTGCCAAAAATGGATAAATCCAAGTAATTTATTTATTTTACTTTGAATATCAATGCATTAGACGTTTAAAAATGATTCGCACCGCCACTATTGTAGGAAAGGCTTCGCCAGTCCGCCACCGGAGATTCGGCGCAATGTGACGTTTTTTGTCACTTACGGCCCTTGCTGTCACGCTGGGGGGCCCACCATAAGGCATCAGCCAAAAAACACATGAACACAAAAGGTGATTTTCCCAAAAAATAACCAAAAATCATGACATTAAGTCCAACTAAAGGGTTCTTGCATCTCAACGGCATGGTTATACTAGGAGTCATAAGCACCAAGGTGCAATAAAAGAAGCCGAATAGCACTAGGGATCATAAACCAGTGACACCAGCCAAATGAACGACATCGCAGTAGGGCAACTCAGCGGACTCGCTGGCAGGCTTGTGGCCGAGGGCTTGATAAAAACCCAGGCTGCTGCGGATGCCCAGAAGGAAGCTGCTGCCGAGCATGTGCCCTTTGTACAGTACCTGGTTGAACATAAGAACGTGGATGCCAAACAACTTGCCGAAGTAGCCTCGCACGAATTTGGGGTTCCCCTGTTCGACATTACCGCCTTTAATCGCACAAACTTTCCAGAGGGTCTGGTCGATGCCGCCCTTGTGAGCAAGCACCACGCCCTGCCGTTATTCAGACGTGGCTCACGATTATTTATCGCAGTTTCCGACCCTACAAACCTGGCAGCCCTTGACGAGATCAAGTTTCATACCGGCATAAATACTGACGCCATATTGGTTGAGGAAACGGCCCTAAATAAACTCATCATCGAGTGGACTGAAGCACAAGAGAATCTCGATGACGGTCTGGGCGAACTCGACGATGTCGATCTGGACGGCGTAGATATTGAAGCCGTACAAGATAGCGCCGAAGGTGATGAGAGCGGCGAGAGCGTTGATGAGACCCCCATCGTCCGCTTCGTAAATAAGGTATTAATTGACGCCATAAAACAGGGTGCCTCAGACATTCACTTTGAGCCCTATGAAAATAATTACCGCGTGCGTTTTCGCACAGACGGAATTCTGAGCGAGGTGGTTCGTCCACCCAAAAATCTTGCGCCGCGTCTCGCAGCAAGGCTTAAAGTCATGTCGCAGATGGACATCTCTGAACGGCGCGTACCACAGGATGGCAGAATACAGATGAAGCTGTCCCGTAGTCGAGCCATCGACTTTCGTGTAAACACACTTCCCACGCTGTTTGGGGAGAAAATCGTGCTACGTATTCTGGATCCATCCAGTGCGCAGATGGGCATCGACGCCCTGGGCTACGAAGAAGAACAGAAAGAGATGTATATGCGGGCCCTCCACCAGCCTCAGGGCATGATACTGGTGACAGGACCAACCGGCTCAGGTAAAACAGTCTCGTTGTATACAGGCCTGAATATTCTCAACAGCCCCGAACGAAACATCTCCACTGCGGAAGATCCCGTAGAAATAAACCTGGAAGGTATCAACCAGGTACACGTAAATGCAAAAGTAGGCCTGGATTTCTCCCAGGCATTGCGCTCATTCTTACGTCAAGATCCCGACATCATAATGGTTGGTGAGATTCGTGACCTGGAGACAGCTGAGATCGCCATTAAGGCAGCACAAACCGGCCACCTGGTTTTGTCCACACTACACACTAACAGCGCTGCTGAGACAGTAACCCGTATGCTCAACATGGGCGTGCCCGCATTCAACCTCGCCACATCAGTTAGCTTGATTATCGCTCAACGTCTGGCAAGACGCTTATGTAAAGTGTGTAGTACGCCGGCAGATATCCCAGACGAAACTCTGCTCAAAGAAGGATTCACTGCAGAAGCACTAAAAGAAGCAACGGTTATGCATGCAGTGGGTTGTGACCTTTGTAGTAATGGATATAAAGGCCGGGTCGGTGTTTATGAAGTCGTCCGTGTAACGCCAAAAATTTCCAACATTATTATGACCGAAGGTAACTCAATAGAAATTGGTGCCGCTTGCAGAGAGGAAGGCTTCGGAGATCTAAGAGCCTCGGCATTGGAGAAAGTAGCTCAGGGTGTCACTACCCTAGAGGAAATTAACCGGAGAACAACAGACTAGAAAACATAAATAATTATAAAGTTGGTAGTAAAGGTTCGTAAACACTACAAC
>JADGEN010000114.1 GCA_016744355.1 Halieaceae bacterium | reverse complement strand
CCCCTTACCTTTTCGGATGAGATTGCATAGGTCCAATTTATATATATGTAAAAGTCCTTGCTCGTAATAGTGACATTTTGACTTACAAATGAGCCATAAGCGACAACAGCTTATAAGTTTCTCACGTAACATTTATTATGAGGCCCAACACCGTGCTACATTCGGTGCTGGATTTGGGGCCGCAGTTATGAACGTATTACTGATAGAAGATGACAAAGACGTAGGGGCATTTATTTGCTCCGAGCTACTCGCCGCAGGACATAGCTGCGTGCACAAGCACAACGGAGAAGACGGGCTCAGGGAAGCACTTTGCGGTAATCACGATGTGCTGGTGGTAGATCGTATGCTGCCGCTGATGGACGGCCTAACCCTCGTTACAACCCTGCGCAACGGTGGGTATACAGTGCCGATACTGGTGCTTAGTGCCCTTGCTGAGGTCGACGACCGCGTGCGCGGTTTGCATAGCGGTGCCGACGATTATTTGACAAAGCCATTTTCCATGGAAGAATTATTGGCTCGCCTCGAAGTATTACACCGCCGTTCCAGCGCGTCATCGGGGGGGGCTGTTACCTCCCTGACCGTAGAAGATTTAAGAATGGACCTCCTTACTCAGGAGGTTTATCGAGGCACTGTGCAAATCAATTTGCAGCCGCGAGAGTACAAATTACTGGAGTACTTGATGCGTCATGCGGGCCAGGTAGTCACCCGGGCGATGTTACTGGAACATGTGTGGGGCTATCATTTTGACCCACAGACCAATGTTATCGACGTGCATGTTTCACGGCTTCGGCAGAAACTGGATAAGGAATTTTCCACAGCGCTGTTGGATACAGTGCGTGGCGCCGGCTACCGCCTGGGGGCCGCAAGCTGATGGCTAATCAGATAAGCCTGCTTACCCGATGAAAGTTCGTGAGGTTCTTACCAGTATCACGTTCAGGTATATGGCGCGCTATATCATGTCATTGAGTGCGACAGTCTTTGTATTATTGGGCGCGCTCTACGCTTTTTTTACCTATACCTATTTCAGTGATCTGAGTAGCTCTATTGTCGATGAACTAGACACCATTGAGCTAATCTACCGCGGACAGTCCTTGTCGGGAGTCGAGCAATATATTGACGACCATTTGACAGGCCGGTCTGTCGAGTCTTTTTACTACTTGATTACTAATGCCGATGACGAAAAAGTCTCGGGAAACCTCCCTGCAAGCCCCAATTATAGGGCGTTTTCTGGTGGCTGGATGGGGTTTCAACTGGATTTATTGGAGTGGGGGGAGTCTGGCGATGCAGAGTTTCTTGCTAGGCCCACGCAACTCGATGACGGTTTCACTGCGTTGGTTGCGCGGAATTATGCCGATGCTGTAGAGCAAACCGGCCTGGTGTTCCGTACCCTGATTCGGGCCATGGTAGTCACTCTGGTTCTGGGCTTGGCCGGGGGGTACATCAGTGCATCTTCCACTCTTGATAGAATCGAGCGATTGAAAATAGAGCTATCTACGGTGATTCGAGGAGGCCCCGGGCAGCGATTGCAAGTCGGACGAGAGCTAGGCAACGTGCGAGAACTGGCTGTGATGATGAATGACATTCTGGATCAGATGGAATCCCTGATGCAGGGTGTGCGCCAGGTGTCGGATAATATTGCCCACGATCTGCGCACACCGCTCACCCGAATTCGTAATCACTTGAGCCAGTTGCAGTCGGGTATTGCAAAAGCGGGCAAAGACGATGTGCAAGACATCATTGAAGAGTGCGATGAGTTATTGCTTTCATTCAATGCGCTATTGCGTATTTCAACCCTGGAGACCGGGAGTGCTTTGTCCGGGGGTAGCGAGATCGAGTTGCAAAATCTACTGCGCGATGTGGTTGAGTTGTATGAGCCGGTAGCAGAGGAGAAGGGCGTTGTGCTGCAATTCCACAGCTCCAGCGAGCACTATTGCATTGGGGAAGTGGATCTGTTGTTCCAGTTGTTCACGAACCTGGTCGACAACGCCGTTAAGTACACACCATCCGGTGGCGCGGTAGAGGTTAGATTGTACAATCAACCGGCGCAGGGCGAAGATGCAGATATGACAAGTATTATCATCGCCGATTCAGGACCGGGTATTGCCACTGCTGAGCGCAAGAACGTATTTCGACGTTTCTATAGAGTGGAATCTAGCAGGGGAGAGCAACCGGGGCACGGTCTGGGTTTAAGTCTGGTGCAGGCCATAGCCCAGTATCATCATGGGCGAGTTGAATTGGGCAGTAATAACCCGGGTTTGCAGGTCAGGGTTAAATTTCCTGTGTCGCGCCACACCTGAAATAGCTTATGTACCAATAGAGCTGGTTTGACGGCTTGCGAGCTAGGGGTCTAGGCTCAAGTGGCTGGTATCAGGAGCGCTGGCTTTATCATTTTTTTTATACTGCTCCTCAAGGACGTCTGCGCCCGGTGATGCCAATTCGATCGCTGAGAGGTCAGGTTCTGGGCCGGCATCATTGTGCGCAGCACAATCCGAAAAGTCGCTGCCTTCCGGTGCCAGAGTGATTTCCCTTGTATCTGGTGTGATGTCCGCTGCCGTACCTGGTAAATTGGGAATATCCTCGCCGACTTCTCCCATTGATAGGTGGCTAGTATCTGGCGCACTTTGTGTTACCCGTATGGGTTCTCCCAACGTTGATCCGGCAACCGCCAGATCTAAGTGAGAAACGTCGACATTTGTGTGTGTAGGTGCCTCGCGCTCTTCAGGGCGCAGCACGTCCGCGCCAACTGGAGCCAGGGCGAGGCTTTCCTCTGCTGCTGCGGGTTTGCTTGGCGCGAAGTCTGCAGTTACCTCGCCAGCACGAATCATCGGCTTGGCCCCCGCTGTCTCCATCGCCTTTTTGTATTTAAGCGCAGTGGCTTTGTCGCACCCTCGTTTGAGTATCTGGGTTTTACCGCTGAACAGCTTCTCCAATGTTTCAGGATTGGCTTTAAACAGTTTTTGTATTTTATTGCGAACACTCTGCAGTTCCTGCCCATCCAGCAGTTGCCCAGCGAAACAAACATCGTACAGTGGTTCCATTGCAGTAACCTCAAAGGAAGGGTGCTGCAATGAGTATATGATGCTAGTGCGAAGCGGCCAAGCATAAATGTGGGAAGCTTAATCGGGTTTGGGTAAGCCTTTGCTGTATCTGCTAGTATGTGCGCCAATTCATCTTTTTATCTACTTGCATGAGCGATCGCGTCCCAACTCAATTTGTCCGAAGCTTGCTGAAAATGGCAGGAGAGAAAGGTTATGATTTTTCGACGATTCTGACTGATTCTGGCGTAGATTTTGATCCATTTGATGAGAGCAGCAGCGCTTATCGTGCAGAAGTTAGCGCCATGCAGTATTCGCGCGTCTATCAACACGTATTGCTATTGTTGCAGGACGAAACCTTTGGCACAAAAAATGTAGGCACCGTAACGCCCGGCGGGTTTCGGATGATGTGCTACTGCATTTTATCCTGTGAGAATCTGGGGCAGGCTATTACCCGCGCTTCGGAGTTTTACCGGACTTTCTTTGAAGAGCGAGGCCAGCTGTACGCCAACTTTACTGAGCAGTATGCCCGGGTAGGATATTGCCGGGTCGATAACGCCGGCAACCGGGTTGCGGCGGCCGACGCCTATGGCCTCTCCATGTGGCATCGTTTTTTTAGCTGGCTGTGTGGTCGCGTGATCGATCTGAAGCGTGTGGATTTCTCCGGTAGCGCTCCGCACAAGCTGGAGAAGTATGAGGCCCTGTTCGGTTGTCCACTGAATTTTAACCAGCCTAATGATTTACTGTATTTTAACAGCGAATGTCTGGCTTGGCCTGTGGTGCACACAGAGCACTCCCTGAGGGAGTTTTTGCGTACTGCACCCTATCAATTGCTCATCATGGAGAAAGACACCAGCGGTAACAATTTGTCGGCGCAGGTAAAAGCCATGATAGGGCATGACTTCAGTGAGGGTTTTCCCAGTTTCGAAGCGATAAGCACCGCACTCAATGTGTCCGCCCCCACACTGCGCAGGCGACTGAAGCGTGAGGGCACGACATTTCAGCAGCTTAAGGACAATTGTCGCCGCGATGCTGCCATGCTTTACCTGGATAGGCCGGAAAAGACCATCAATGAAGTGGCCTTTCAACTGGGGTTTACCGATCCCAGTGCGTTTCATCGGTCTTTTAAAAAATGGATGGGTCAAACTCCCGGTCAATATCGCGCCAGACTGAGTGCAGACCAGGCGCGACCTTCTTAATACTTGCTGTGTCGCGGACCTCGGTTATAATTCGCGCCTTGAGAGCGGAGGCTTTATGAGCGTGCAGAAACAAATCGAAAATGCGTTGACCCAACTGCTGAATCCAGTAGTTCTTGACGTCGTCAATGAAAGCAGTCAGCACAATGTACCACCTGACTCGGAAACCCACTTTAAGGTCGTTATTGTCAGCGAGCAGTTTGCGGGGCAGCGCAAGGTCGCACGGCACCAACAGGTGTACGGTGCTGTGTCTGAGCAGTTAGCCGGTCCGGTGCACGCGCTGGCGCTACATACCTATACACCCGAGGAGTGGCAAATGCAGGACAACTCGCCCCAATCTCCAAATTGTATGGGTGGCAGTAAAGGAGAAGACTTATGAGTCACGATACAGACAATGAGATAGTCGTAGCCGCGCTTTACCAATTTGTCACCCTCGAGGACTTTCACGAATTGCGCGAACCGTTGTTACAGGCCTGCATGGCGGCGGGGGCCAAAGGTACCTTGCTGCTCGCGCAGGAGGGCATAAACGGCACAATAGCCGGCAGCCGTGAGGGCGTCGATAAAGTACTCGCCTACCTGCGTAGCGATCCGCGCCTGGCCAATCTGGTACACAAAGAGTCCTATGATGACCATATGCCGTTTTATCGCATGAAGGTTAAGCTGAAGAAAGAGATTGTCACTATGGGGGTTGACGGCATAGACCCCAATGATGTGGTTGGCACTTACGTCAATCCCCTGGATTGGAATGATCTGGTGAACGACCCTGAGGTCGTTTTGATTGATACGCGCAATGACTACGAAGTGGGTATAGGCACCTTTGCTGGCGCTGTGGATCCGCATACCACAACATTTCGGGAGTTCCCCGGTTATGTGCGTGACAATTACGACCCCGGCAAACACAAAAAAGTGGCTATGTTCTGCACCGGCGGCATCCGTTGTGAGAAGGCCTCAGCGTTTATGCTTAAAGAGGGGTTTGAGGAGGTTTATCATCTGGAGGGCGGTATCTTAAAGTATCTGGAAGAAGTGCCGCCACAAGAGAGTACATGGGAGGGGGAGTGTTTTGTCTTCGATAGCCGTGTAGCGGTAAACCATAAACTGGAAAAAGGCCAATACGATCAGTGTTATGGGTGTCGCCATCCCATTACTGAAGACGACAAGCTCTCAGAGAAATATGTCAAGGGCGTGTGCTGCCCAGGCTGCTTCGATACACTCAGCGCCGACCAGAAAGCTCGCTTTTCAGAACGACAGAAGCAAATTGAATTGGCCGCACTTCGCAATGAAGATCATATTGGCGGTCCGCCTCCAGAGCGCCAAAACGTGCACCCGGAAGGGGGCCAGTAATGTCCGCTATAAATTGCGGTGAGCGCCTGGTTGAATTGCTGCAAGGGTACGATGTTGACACTGTGTTCGGTATTCCAGGTAACCATACAGTGGAGCTTTACCGCGGACTGGCCAGCTCTAGTATTCGCCATGTGTCGCCGCGTCACGAACAGGGCGCAGGCTTTATGGCCGATGGTTACGCCCGGGTTAGCGGCAAGCCCGGTGTATGTTTTTTAATCAGTGGTCCCGGGCTTACCAATGCGATGACGCCAATGCTGCAGGCTATGGCTGATTCCATTCCCATGTTGGTTGTTTCTGCCGTAGCGGCGCGCCACCAGTTGGGAATGGGGGAGGGTCATTTACATGAGTTGCCCGACCAGAGTGCATTGGTCGCGCAGTGCACCCGGTTTAGCCATACCCTGATGCGCGCCGATGAATTGCCCCGGGTACTCGCCCGGGCCTTCGCTGTATTCAGCTCCCAGCGTCCGGGGCCTGTGCATATAGAAATTCCGCTGGATATAATTACCGCCGATGCCAGTCATGTCGCATCGCAGTGCTGGCCTCCCTGCCGTCCAGCCAGTGCCAGTGCAGAAGCGCTGGACGCTGCGCGTGAACTGCTGTTGTCAGCGCAGAGCCCCTGTATTATCGCCGGTGGAGGCGCTATTGCCGCCCCTGACGAGTTGCGCAAAGTGGCGGAGCAATTGAATGCGCCTGTCGTCAATACAGTTAATGCAAAGGGCCTGCTTCCCCCGTCTCACCCCCTCGCTGTGGGTGGTAGTCCCAGTTTGGCGGCGGTACGAACCTTGCTGCAGCAAGCGGATATCGTGTTAGCCGTCGGTACCGAGTTCGGAGAAACAGATTACGATATGCTTTTTGTCGGCGATTTGAATCTTGGGGCGAAACTTATCAGAATTGATATCGATGCCCAGCAATTGTGCCGCAATATCCGCCCGGAAATCGCCATATGTGGGGATGCCAGGTTGTCTCTAGCTGCGCTCGCAGCAGTTTTGCCCGACGCTTCGGCTGTAGACGCGCCAGCTTGTGTGGCAGATACACGCGAGGCTATTCGTGCGGAGGCGCATTATCATTCTGAATTTCAAACATTCTTTGATGCCCTGCAGTCCGCTTTGCCCGGACTCGTTTTGGTCGGGGATTCAACCCTGCCCACCTATTACGCCGTGTGGCAGTATGAGCCCACTCGAGCCAGAGGCTATTTTCATTCGGCCACCGGTGGAGGAACACTGGGATATGCTATTCCCGCATCGCTGGGCGCAAAACTGGCGAGTCCGGATGCGCCAGTCGTTGCTTTGATTGGTGATGGGTCAGCCCAGTTTACTTTTAGTGAACTCGCTGCGGGCGTCGCTGCAGGAATCGCGGTGACGGTGATAGTGTGGAACAACAATGGTTATAGCGAGATCAAACAGGGCATGGTCGCCTCCGAAGTTGAGCCAGTGGGTGTTGATATACCCTCGCCGGATTTTGTCGCTCTTGCGCAAGCGATGGGTTGCGCTGCACACAAACCACGGGATCTCGATTCTCTGGTGCAGGCCTTGCAGGCTGCTACCGGGCACGACGTGCCCACAGTAATAGAAATTGAGCAGAGCGATTTTATTAGCCAGCCAGCGGGGCAGTGGTACTGATGTTTTTCAAAACTGGGGACAGCCCCAATGCGCAGGTAACCGGAGCACAGGCTTTTCGTCACCTGGTAGTGTTCCAGATTAAATTGGCGGCAGACGCTTTGCGCGATTTGTTAATGGGTCCCATCAGTATCGTAGTATTTGCTGTCGACGCGATCCGCAAACCCAGTTTGGAAGACAGCTGGTATTTGCAATTGATGTTGCTGGGGCGCCGGTCTGACAAAGTGATAAATCTGTTCGATGAGCACAAGGATGCTGGCCACTTTACGGTTGATGAGGCTATAGAAGAGGCGGAGAGAAAGCTCCGTAGGTAAGCTATCTCAGACTGGCGTTCAGAGACCGCCTGAAAGCATCCACTGGTACGAACAAGCTTAGATTTTTGCTATCTCCCTGTGATATTACCCCGGTTAACATGGCCTTTCCAGCGATGGAAAGCTGGATAACTGCGCCTCCGGACGAGCCCTTTAATGCTTTGCAATTGCTTGCACTACTGCCTTTGTCTGGCTGCGAAGTTATGTCGCAGTCAAGGTCATAGCTGAGCCTTTGTTGCGGGTTGTTTCGAGAGTATCCTGCCATGCTGATGGGTTTCAGGGGGTTGGCTTTGCCGGGTAGTAAGGTCAGTGCAGCAATGTCAGTGGTTGGGACGGGCTTTAGCAATCGAAGAACAGCCCAATCGGCTTGCATACTTCCTCCATCCGCCACACGCACGGCTTCGCTAGAGAAACTGCTATCGGTTCCGTACAGTAGGGTGAAGGTAATGGTTTTGCTCAAGTCCTTATAAAATTCCAGACAGTGCCACGCAGTGACGATTGTGTCTGCGACAGCGGACGCTGGCACGCTATTACTGGAGCGCGAAATGAGTGTTGCGCTGCAGTTCTCACGGTGATTACGAGGGTGTCCCTGACTGTATTTTATCCCTGGAACCTGTAGTTTTCCTACGGCCTGTAACCAGATGGGCGACTGATTGTGGTAAGTTTCCCTGGAGCCCGCGTGGGCCGAAGTGACAAATAGGGCGAGTAGCAGTACACAGCTACGCAATACAGAAGTTTTGTTCGTAGGGCTGTGGTGGCTTGGTAAATTCAGTAGCATAGCGCTTCGGGCTGCATGGAATCCTGTTCACTGTAGAGCAATGAGAACTTGCTGCGCTCTCAATAGACATTTGGGGTAGGCAGAGGATAGTGTTTCGCGGTAAAAACGTAAAGAGACACGCGTTCGATTGGAGGTAATGGATTTGGGTCTGAATACGCAAAGAGTCGTTGTTGTAACTGGCGCCAGTAGAGGTGCGGGGAAAGGCATAGCCATAGCGCTGGGTGAAACCGGCGCGACAGTTTATTGCACCGGTCGAACTCGCGTGGAGGGCGACTCGAGTTTGCCGGGTACGGTTGAAGATACAGCTGCGGCGGTAACAGCAAAGGGAGGGCGGGGAATAGCCGTGCACTGTGATCACGCGGATGATCAGCAGGTGAGCGCCTTGTTTGAACGGGTAAAAACTGAACAGGGTAAGCTGGATATACTGGTGAATAACGCAACAGCCCTGCACGATGCCCTTACCGAGAAGGGGCCATTCTGGGAGAAGCCAT
>JADGEN010000113.1 GCA_016744355.1 Halieaceae bacterium | reverse complement strand
CAGAAGGAGACCGGTGGAAAGATTGAGATACTCATTGAGCGATTAACCGGCCGTGATTCAGCATTGGCGCATATCCGCTCAAGTAAATCACCCAAACCAGGTTCTTCTATTATTCTTGCGGCGTCTGAAGGCGCTGCGCTATCGGAATATTGTTTGAAAGTAACTGGGCGAGAGGGCGCTTTATTTTGTCTTGAGAGTGTTTGCCCCATGGCAGAGATTCTGCAGAAATTAGGTCATATGCCCCTGCCTCCGTATATACAGCGGGAGGATGAACTCAGTGATCGCTCACGCTATCAAACCGTATTCGCTCAAAAGGACGGTGCGGTAGCGGCTCCCACCGCTGGATTACATTTTAGCGAAGCACTGCTGGCACAATGTGATGCTATAGGGGTCAGGCGTGCCACGGTGACGCTGCACGTTGGTGCTGGTACCTTCCAGCCCGTGCGTGCAGATGACATTGAAGACCACATCATGCATCAGGAGTATGTGGAAGTTGGTGAGAGCGTGTGCGAAGCAGTGCGTGAAACCCGCCTTAGGGGTGGTTCTGTAATCGCGGTGGGCACTACAGCGGTGCGCTCATTGGAGTCCGCCAGCACTGAAGGCGGGCAGATAGAGCCATTTACCGGAGACACCGATATCTTCATTTATCCAGGTTATAAATTCAGCAGCGTAGATGCCATTATTACAAACTTCCACCTGCCCGAGTCGAGCTTGCTTATGCTGGTTAGTGCCTTTGCAGGTCGCGACAATATTATGCACGCTTACGATGAAGCGATTGCTGCATCCTACCGGTTTTTCAGTTATGGCGACGCTATGTATATTACTCCTACAGCAACTGGGCAGGTGGGCAAATGAGTCGTGAATGCAGAATGAAGTTTGAGCGCGAGGCCAGTGATGGGCACGCGCGTCGTGGGCGACTTAGTTTTCCTCGTGGGACGGTAGAAACTCCTGCGTTTATGCCGGTTGGAACCTATGGGACCGTGAAGGGTATGTTGCCCAGAGATATTCACGAGATTGGCGCCGAAATAATTTTGGGGAATACTTTTCATCTGTGGTTGCGCCCCGGTACTGAAATAATCGAGCAGCACGGTGACCTACATGACTTTATGGGCTGGGACGGCCCTATTCTCACCGACTCTGGCGGATTTCAGGTCTTTAGTCTTGGAGATATGCGCAAAATTTCGGAGCAGGGTGTCAAGTTTCAGTCGCCAGTAGATGGGGCCAAAGTGTTTCTGGACCCTGAAACTTCAATGGATATCCAACGTAAACTAGGCTCAGACATTGTCATGATTTTTGACGAATGTACGCCTTATCCCGCTGCAGAGGATGAGGTCAGGCAGTCAATGGAGCTTTCGTTGCGATGGGCGGCGCGTAGTAAAAAAGCGCACGCCGAAAATTCTGCTGCCCTGTTTGGAATCGTGCAGGGGGGGATGTACGAGCAATTGCGCCAAGAGTCGCTGGCCGGCCTTGTGGATATCGGCTTTGACGGCTATGCCATTGGTGGTTTGTCGGTGGGCGAGCCTAAACATGAAATGATGAAAGTGCTGGATGTGATGCGGCCAATATTACCTGAGGACAAACCTCGCTACTTAATGGGCGTGGGTACTCCAGCAGATTTATTGGAGGGCGTGAAGCGCGGTATTGATATGTTCGATTGCGTTATGCCGACCCGCAACGCTCGCAATGGCTATATCTTCACCTCAAGCGGCGTGCTTAAGCTGCGTAACGCTAAACACAAAACCAGCACTGCGCCGCTGGACTCGCGCTGTGACTGCTACACCTGCAGTAATTTTAGCCGTGCTTATCTACATCATCTGGATAAGTGCAAGGAAATATTAGGCTCGCAACTCAATACTATTCACAACCTACACTATTATCAGCAGCATATGGCGGCGATCAGGGAGGCGATAGCCACGCAGACCTTGTCGACATTTGAGCAAGAATTTGTTGCCGCTCAGGCGGAAGGTGTGTGATGCGAAGCGGACTAGTATGAGTGAGGGTAATACTAAATTATTCCAGCGCCTGAGAGATGGTCTGCCTAAAATAACGCCTTTGTGGAGCGGTAGCGGTCTGCAGGCGGCGGTATTGGTAGCCCTCACCGATGAATCTGTACCCCGGGTAATATTGGGGCGCCGTGCCCGGCATTTACGTTTACACCCCGGGGAAATTGCGTTTCCAGGAGGAAAAAGAGAACCTGAGGATGAGTCTCGTTGGGGTACTGCTGTGCGTGAAGCACATGAAGAAATTGGGCTGCAGCCCGTTTTAGTGCGGCCACTTGGCGAAATGTCGGCTCTGCTTACGCGCTCTGACTTTCAAGTTCATCCCTGCGTAGCGGCAGTGCCCTCGCAATTTGATATGGTAGTTGATCCTACGGAAATGGAGAGTGCCTTCCTTGTGCCTCTGGAAAATTTTGCCTTGAAGGCGAACTATCGATTGGAAGAAATGACGGACCAGCGCGGTACTCGGATGGTTCCCCATTATCAAATGGGGAAAGACAATATCTGGGGTGTGACCGCTACCGTGCTGGTGCAACTGGCCAACCTGGCGTTTGACGCCGGGCTGAACCTTGAACATAACCCGAGGATACAACCGTGAAATATAGTCTTGGTGAGCAACGTGTAACTTTAATAGGTGAGGGACATTTTATTGCTCCTAACGCCGCCGTGATCGGGGATGTCACCTTGCATGAAAATGCCAGTGTTTGGTTTAGCTGTGTTCTGCGTGGGGACGCTGAGCGGATCGAGGTGGGGGCGGGTAGCAATATTCAGGATGGTACGGTTTTACATGCCGACCTTGGGTTCCCGATGGTTGTCGGCAAAAATGTCACAGTAGGCCACAACGCCATGTTACATGGGTGTACTATCGGTGATGGCTCTCTGGTGGGAATTAATGCGGTGGTTCTAAATGGCGCTAAAGTGGGGAAGGGTTGTCTTATCGGTGCAAATGCATTGGTAACTGAGGGTATGGAAATTCCCGACGGGAGTCTTGTGCTCGGATCTCCGGCCAAAATAAAGTCTAGTCTGTCCCCCGAAATGCAGCTGGGTCTCATGCACAATGCCGACCACTACATCGGTAATGCGCAGCGCTTTGTGTCAGAGTTGAGCGAACAGCCGTGAACAGCGAGGTACCTTCGTCGCCGTGCATTTCAGTGTGTGTTCTCGATGAAAAGGATATCTGCATGGGTTGTTATCGCAGTGCAGACGAAATAACGGACTGGGCGATGGCCAGTCCGCAGCAGAAGCGCGAGGTTCTTCAGCAGGTACAAAGTCGAATTCTGGCTTCTACAACTATTCGCCTGGATTAACCGCGGCCGGTTTTACTTGCCGCGCTCGAACAGCCTGGATCACATTTCCCTGTAGCTCCAAAATTTCGAGATGCCATTTTTCAATTTTTAAGCCAACCCGGGCATCCGGAAACGACTCCAGATGCTCCAGCATCATTCCGCTAAGCGTTTTAGGGCCGTCAGTTGGCAGTTGCCACTGCAGTGTCTTGTTGATTTCTCTAATGGTGGCGCTACCGCTTATGATGAAGCTGCCATCTCTTTGGGGGTAAATGTTTTCAACAGACTCGGCAAGGTTAGAGGTGAACTCCCCAACAATCTCTTCGAGAATGTCCTCCAGAGCGACAAGCCCCATCACCTCTCCATATTCATCAACAACCACTGCGAGTCGACGTTTTTTCTGCTGAAAATTACGAAGCTGCGTATGTAGTGGAGTGCCTTCCGGGATGAAATAGGGCTTATCCATTTCTCGTTCAAGCGCCTCTCTGTCCAGCCCCTCAACACTGAGAATCCGGCTCATATTGCGCATGTGTAACACGCCGATAATCTCATTGATATCATCTCGCCAGACTGGCAGGCGTGTGTGCGAACTTCCATGTACCACGCGTAAAATTTCATCGTCACTGTCGTCGAGGTCAATTCCATAGACTTCGTTGCGCGGTACCATAATGTCATCAATCGACACTTCTTCCAGGTCGAGAATGTTGAGTAGCATGTTGCGGTGGCGCGTTGGGATAAGGCGCCCCGCCTCGGTGACAATGGTGCGTAACTCTTCCGACGATACATTTTCGTCATTCTTTTTATTCGGGTCGAATCCCAGTAATCGTAATAAACCGTTTGTTACCCAATTTACTAGCCACACAACGGGGTACATCAATTTTAACAGTGGCAGCAGAACCCAGCTCGCCGGAAAAGCTATTTTCTCGGGGTGTAGCGCGGCAATGGTTTTCGGTGTTATCTCGGCGAAAATCAGAATAACCAGAGTTAGTGCAATAGTGGCGACGAAAATACCAGCTGTACCCCACAAGCGAATGGCAATAACGGTGGCGATAGCGGAGGCGAGAATGTTTACCAGATTGTTACCGATAAGAATAAGCCCAATCAAGCGATCGGGCCGTTCCAGTAGTTTACTGGCTCGCAGGGCACCTTTGTGTTTGTTTTTCAGGAGGTGTCTCAAGCGATAGCGGTTTAGGGACATCATGCCCGTTTCGGAGCTTGAGAAGAAACCCGATAATATAATCAGTGCTGTAAGGACGACGAAAAGTGTCGTCATTGATGCTTCGTTAATCATGGGGTCTGTAGAACCAGCTCAAGTACCAGCTTGGAACCAAAGTAGGCGAGCATTAGTAGGGCGAACCCACCTAGTGTGAGGCGAACCGCTGTCTGGCTTCGCCATCCCTTTTGCGAGTGACCCCAAAGCAGGGTAGAGAACAGGCCCCAAGCGATAATGGTAAGCACTGTTTTGTGAACCAGGTGTTGGGCGAAGATATCATCTAGGAAAATCATACCCGAACCGATGGACACGGTGAGTAGCACAACACCGACCCAGAGTAACTCGAATAACATGGTTTCCATGAGTTGTAATGGAGGTAGGAACTCAATGATCCCCCGTGTATGGCGCGCCTTGAGCTGATGGTCCTGAATGGCCACCAGAATCGCCTGACAAGCGGCAAGCGTCAGTACAGAATAGGCCAGGATCGAGCTCACGATATGAATAACTACGCCAGGTGGAATTTGTTTCTCTGCAGCGGCTGTTTCCGGCCCGAACGCAGACACCAACACTGAGAGAGCAGACAGAGGGAACAGAACTACGATAAGGTTTTGCAAAGGGCGACGCAGCAGGCCAACGAAACAGGCGATGTTTACCACAAGAAATATTATTGCTGGCACTCTATAGAAGCCCAGAGCGACAAAGTCACCGATTACGACGCCATTCCAGGCAACAATCGCCTGGCCGGTCAAAGCAATCAGGCCCAGAGCAAACACTTTGCGATCCAGCTGTGGCCTGTGTTGCACAATGTGCACCAACTGTATTCCGGTGGCGATCATGTATAACAGGGCGGTCGTTACTGCAAGAGATGTGACAAGCATTAGTTGGGGCTTAGGCTCAGGTGACGTATACTCCGCTCCTTTGTACCGATTTGTCTCACTATAATCAATAGTGATGATCGTTCTCGTGCGATACAGCTGTAGCAATTGTTTTGGTTTTTTTAGCTAAGAGAGTTATTCATGTTTGAAAATCTATCCGATCGCCTGTCGAGTAGTCTACGCAATGTCACTGGCAAAGCCCGGCTCACAGAAGACAATATCCAGGAAACCCTGCGTGAAGTGCGTATGGCCCTGCTGGAAGCCGATGTAGCGCTGCCTGTGGTTAAGCAGTTTGTTGAATCGATTAAGCACCGCGCTGTTGGTCAGGACGTTGCAAAAAGCCTGAGCCCCGGGCAAGAGTTTCTCAAGATAGTGCAAGGTGAGCTTGAGACTGTGATGGGCAGTGCCAATGAGGCCTTAGACCTTACTACAGCGCCACCAGCGGTAATACTGGTGGCGGGCTTGCAAGGGGCGGGTAAAACCACTTCTGTGGCCAAGCTGGCCAGATTGCTCAAAGAGCGTGATAAAAAGTCTGTCACCGTGGTCAGTGCAGATGTATATCGTCCGGCTGCGATTAAACAGTTGGAAACTTTGGCAAGCGAAGTGGGTGTCGATTTCTTTCCCAGCGATAGCAGTCAAAAGCCTGTTGATATTGCTAAAGCAGCGATAGATCACGCAAAAATAAAATTTAGTGATGTGCTGATTGTTGATACGGCGGGCCGATTGGCCATCGACGATGACATGATGCAAGAGATCACCGAGTTAAATGCCACTATCAAACCCATTGAGACGCTGTTTGTCGTGGATGCAATGACAGGCCAGGATGCGGCCAATACTGCGAAAGCGTTTGGCGAAGCCCTGCCGTTAACCGGTGTTATTCTCACTAAAGTGGACGCAGATACCCGTGGCGGTGCTGCACTCTCGGTCAGGGCAATTACTGGCAAGCCCATTAAGTTTCTAGGTGTGGGCGAAAAAACCACCGCACTTGATCCCTTTCACCCGGATCGACTCGCATCGCGAATACTTGGTATGGGCGATGTTATGTCGCTTATCGAGGAAGTTGAGCAAAAAGTCGACAAGAAAAAGGCTGAGAGGCTAGCGCGCAAGATTAAAAAGGGCAAAAAGTTTGACCTGGAAGACTTTCGCGATCAGTTGCAGCAAATGAACAATATGGGCGGTATAACCGGTATGTTGGATAAGCTGCCAGGTATGGGCAACATGGCTAAAATGGCGCAGCAAAATCTGGATATGAAGATGTTTCGGACCATGGAGGTCATGATCGACTCGATGACAGTCAAGGAGCGTCGCAACCCTGAAATTATTGTCGGTTCCCGCAAACGCCGTATTACCATGGGGTCAGGTACGCAGGTACAGGACCTAAATCGCCTGCTCAAACAGCATAAGCAGATGCAGAAAATGATGAAAAAGATGAAGGGCGGCGGTATGGAGAAAATGATGCGGGGCATGGGTGGAATGATGCCACCCGGCGGCGGTGCCGGTGGTCCTGGTGGTATGCCTTTCTAGGTCGCACAGGCGAGGGGCGGCGCTGTACAGACAAGAACCCTTGCTCGGCCCTGAAAGACCAGAAATTACTATGGGCTAACGTACGGAATTTACTAAATAAATTCCCGCCACAGGCTTTCATCTGTGCTGGTTTTTACGTATGATGCGCCACCTTTCCGGCTGTTGTGCCGGTTTTTGTCGTGGGAGCTGTGGAAAACTACAGCAAATCTCAGTTAAATTAGTAGGAATTTGAACAACATGGTAACAATTCGTTTATCTCGTGGCGGCTCTAAGAAGCGTCCTTTTTACCACCTGACAGTCACCGATAGCCGTAAGGCTCGTGATGGCCGCTTTATCGAGCGTGTTGGGTTTTTCAACCCATGTGCTCGTGGACAGGAAGAGCGTCTGCGTGTCGATAACGCACGCATTGAACACTGGCAGGGCATGGGCGCGCAGTTGTCTGATCGCGTTGCAAAGCTGGTTAAGGATGCCGCTGTAGTCGCAGCCTGATTCGGTTCGGGTCGGTGGGTGAAGTAAGCTCTGATACTATGTTAATTGGCAAGATTGTCGGTTGCTTCGGTATTAAGGGTTGGGTAAAAATTCACGCCTATACCGACCCGGTAGAGAATTTTCTCGCCTACGGAGTTTATACCGTTAAAGCGAGAGAGGGCCGCCCGGGGGTGCATGACAATGCGCGTCTGGAGATCGACACAGGGCATCGCCAGGGCAAGGGCCTGGTGGCGCATATAAAGGGTGTTGATGACCGCACGCTTGCCGAGTCCTACAAAGGCCTCGAGCTATCGGTTCCGGCAACGCAATTGCCGAAGCTCGAATCCGGTGATTTTTACTGGCACCAGTTGAGTGGTTTAAAGGTGTGGTGTGCGGATCAGGACTCCAAGGAGGAGGCCGGTCCCGAAAGTGACGGTCGCGTGCTGTTGGGGGTGGTTGACCACCTGATAGAAACCGGCGCAAATGATGTAATGGTGGTGAAGGCCTGTGAAGGCAGTTACGACCAGAAAGAACGATTGGTTCCCTACCTTCCCGATGATGTTGTTACAAGGGTTGATTTGGACGAGGCTGTTATTGAGGTCGATTGGTTCCTCGAGCTTTGAGGAGTACAAAGATGGAAATAGCGCTGGTAAGCCTTTTCCCGGAGATGTTTGACGCAGTAAGTGAGCACGGTGTGACCGGGCGGGCAGTCAAACAGGGAGTGCTCAGTTTCAGGCACTGTAATCCGCGTGATTACACACTGGACAAGCATAGAACGGTAGATGACAGACCCTATGGCGGTGGCCCGGGTATGTTAATGAAGATAGACCCTTTGCGGCAGGCTATTGCCGCTGCAAAGGAGGCGACAGGTACTAATGAGGCTAAAGTCATTTATCTGTCACCCCAGGGTCAGCGCTTTACACACGCCAAAGCTCTAGAGCTGGCGGGGGAAAAAGCATTGGTTTTGGTGGCTGGTCGCTATGAAGGCGTGGATGAACGTCTGTTGGAGGCCGAGGTCGATGAAGAAATTTCCATCGGCGATTATGTATTAAGTGGTGGTGAATTAGCTGCCATGGTTGTGATAGACGCGTTGAGCCGGCAGTTACCCGGTGTATTGGGACACGAGTTGTCTGCGGAGGAGGACTCCTTCGTTAATGGCTTGTTGGATTGCCCGCACTATACGCGGCCCGAGGAGTATCACGGAGCGAAGGTTCCGGAAGTTTTGCTCAGTGGTGATCATGAGCGGATCCGCCGCTGGCGCCTTCAACAGGCACTGGGGCGAACACATGAACGCAGGCCCGATTTGCTGGAAGGCAGAGACTGGACGCGAGAAGAAGAGACATTGTTAGCAGAGTATCTTGCCCAGCAGGGGCTTTGCCGATAGAAACGTTAATAGATAGATGAACCTCTAGCTGTGAAGCTAGTAATGACTTTGTACAGGAGCACACCATGAACACCAACAAGTTAATCTCTGAGCTAAATGCCGAGCAGATGGATAAAGAATTACCTGAGTTCG
>JADGEN010000112.1 GCA_016744355.1 Halieaceae bacterium | reverse complement strand
GATGTATACCATGGCCGCATGGGCGCGTTCATGCTGAGGCAACAGTCGGAGCGCTTCTACTATGTGCTCACCGTTGACCAGTACGGTGACTATGAAAAAGTCAGCTTTATGGGCGCGGAGGTAGCAGCCACAGGGGAATCCGTGGCAGAGCTGGAAGAGGAGCTGGGGCTGCGTACTGGCACTTTGCAATACACTATTGAAGTTTATAATGAAGATGCCGAGGCAGGTGAGGACACACAGCAACACAAGGCGGCACAGTGGCTAGAAAAATTAGAAGCGCCATTAGTGGCTCTGGATGTGACACCGGGCCGCGGCGTCTTCATTCCTTACTTCACGCTCGGGGGACTCGACACCCTGCCTTCGGGCGAGGTCGTAAACCCTCAGCGCACCCCAATTACCGGGCTTTACGCTGCAGGACGTACCGCTTGTGGCGTGGTGAGGCGAGCTGAAGGTTATAGCAGTGGCATGTCTGTCGGCGATGCCACCTTCTCAGGTAGAATGGCGGGCAAGGCTGTCGCAGCAGCGCAGCGTAACTAGCAGCAGGAAACGCCAATGAAGTTCCTCCACACCATGGTCCGAGCCAGCAACCTGGACGACACACTCGATTTTTACTGCAATAAACTGGGTCTTGTGGAGGTCTCTCGCTACGACAGTGAGCAGGGTCGCTTTACCCTGGTGTTTCTCGCCGCTGAAGATGACGTGGAAACTGCCCGCGAGGGACAGAGCCCTCTGCTTGAAATCACCTACAACTGGGATCCAGAGGAATATGATAGCGGGCGCAATTTCGGTCACCTCGCCTATCGTGTCAATGACATCTACCAAACCTGCCAGAAGCTGATGGACGCCGGTGTAACCATCAACCGCCCCCCGCGAGATGGGCATATGGCTTTTATTCGCTCTCCCGACGGAGTATCTATAGAACTGCTGCAAGAAGGCAATGCACTACAGCCACAGGAACCTTGGCAGTCCATGGAAAACACCGGAAGCTGGTAGGTCGCGAGCCAGAAGCCCCGCAATGACCAATACCATTACAGGCAAACTCATTGCTGTGCTCACGCTTTGCCTGGCAGGCATTCACGGCGCCAGTGTCTACACAGATTACCAACTCTCACGGGCTGAAATACTGGAGCGGGTACGCCTGGAGTCACTTGATACCGTCAATGCAGTGGTAAACGACCTCGAGTACTGGCTGGACGGAGTACAGGACTCAACAAAGCTCCTCGCTCGTATATTGACGCAGAATAAATTTTCTCCGCCTGAATTAAACCAGTTACTGGCAAATGTACTCATCGACCAGGACGAAATTTACGGTGCCACAATCGCATTAAACCCGGATTTCGAGGGAAATCCGAGAGGCTTCGCCCCCTATTACTATCGCAAAAATGGCGGTATCACCTATGTAGACCTGGCCGAAGATGGCAGGGAGTATTGGCAAAAAGATTGGTATACCCGCGCGGTGGCAGCTGCCAAGCCAGTTTGGATAGAACCCTACTTTGATGCTGGTGGCGGCGAAATTTTGATGACCACCTTTTCCGTTCCCATCTATCACAGCAACGCACAGGGCCTGCGCTCACTGTACGCAGTAATAACGGCAGATGTAGCGTTAGAAAAGCTGCATACCTATCTGCAACAACTTCGTCTCGGACCCAGCGGCAGGAGTATATTGATTAGCCGGGGGGGCATTGTGCTGAGTTCAGACCGACACGATGCCATTGTGCAAAACTATCTGGAGGCCCTGAGCGCACCGCAAGACCGAGACGTTTGGCAACGCTCCTTTGAAGCAACATTGCGCGGCGAAACCCTGGTCTTTCCCATCCAATGTCCTGCCCGGCTGGGTCAGTGCAGCACACGTATTTCTACCCTGACGTCCACTGGCTGGCCCGTGGCTGTCCTTTATTCACAGGACGAAGTTCTCTCCCCACTTAGAAGCTATGGAACCAAGACTATTTTTATTGGCCTGGCCACCCTATTACTCATGGCACTGGCAATAAGTCTGATATCTCGACGCCTGACCAAGCCACTGGTGGCACTGGCAGATGCCAGTGACTCTATGGCGCAAGGGCAACTGGAGGTGCCGCTGCCGCGAGTGAAGGGCAAAGATGAGATAGCCAGACTAGTACAATCTTTCGGCGCGATGCAGCGTGACTTAAAATCCTATATCGCCGATTTGGAAGTGGCCACCGCTGGCAAGGCCAGGCTGGAAGGAGAGCTGGCCGCAGCCACACAGATACAGATGTCCATGCTGCCGCAGGGCGGTGAAGCGCTGCAAGAATCCGGGCAATACTCACTGTGGGCAAAGGTTCGTCCTGCAAAGTCCGTGGGAGGCGACCTCTATACATTCTACCAGCACGGCGATGAAGAATTGCGCATCGTGGTTGGCGACGTGTCCGACAAGGGCGTACCGGCAGCGTTGTTTATGGCCAAGGCAATCAGCCATATCCAACAGTTTGAGGAAGAGTTCCAGTCTCCCTCCAGAGGCGTTGCCCTGCTGAACAACGCACTGGAAAAAGGTAACGACAATTGCATGTTCGTCACGCTATTTTTTGGTGTGATAAACCTGCACAGCCTGGAGATGAAATTTTCCAGTGCCGGGCACACAGCTCCCAGCCTGTTTCGCGCGGGCGTTGTAACCGCGGTGAACCAGGAAACAGGCCCCGCGCTGGGCCTGGCTGAGGACATGAGCTATCCGGAGAATACTCTGCAACTCGCCCAAGGCGATAGACTGGCAATTTACACAGACGGAATCGACGAAGCTTTCAACGATAGTGCAGAAATGTTTGGTGTAGAGCGATTTAATACACAGCTACAAAAAACAGGCGAACACAAAATAGCTCAAGCCGGACAGGCCATATTCCAGCAGATAGATACATTTGCAGGCGATATGCCACAGTCAGACGACATTACTCTGATGCTAGTCGACATATTATCAACTCTGGAATATTTGAGTACCCGGCACAACTTTTCCTGTAATGCAGACAAGCCCGGTAGCGCCTGCGACTGGCTGAACAAACTGCTGGAGGAACAGTCGGTAGACAACAGCTTGGCCATGGAGCTGGTGCTGGTGACAGAAGAGATTATGACCAATATCCAAAAATACGCACAGCTACCAGCGGGCGCCGACATTGAATTACAAGTGAATGCCAATTCCGACAGGGTCGAACTCGTGTTCACGGATGCCGGAATTCACTTCGACCCCTTCAAAGATTCACATCGCGCCCACCTCGGTAGCGATATCGACTCTGCCGAGGTGGGCGGTCTTGGTGTACACTTAATTACCCGGCTCACCGACCGGCAAAACTATCAGCGCAGCAATAATAAAAATATTGTCAGGCTAGAGAAATTTTTCAGTTCATTCGATAAGTGAGTACGAGCATGAAACTAACAACAACTGTAGACATTGATGACGTTCACGATCTCGCCCGGGTGTGCGTGATAGGGGCGCTCAATACAGACACAGCCCCCGAGTTTGAGCAGCAATTACAGGCTGTGCTGGATAACAGCCACGAACTCACTGTACTAGACATGAAAGAGCTCGACTATATTAGTTCGGCAGGGTTACGGGTTATTTTCAAGGCGGCAAAACAAGCCAAAAACGCCGGAAATCGTCTGGCAGCGGCAAATCGAAAGCCGCATATCGACAAAGTATTCGAGATTTTAAAAGCACTGCCAGATATGGCTGTGTTTGCCAATGATGAAGAACTGGATGACTACCTGGAGGCCATGCAAAACAAGGTCAAGTCTGAGCAGTAAAACGGGTGCAGGGCTAGCCCTTCAGAAACTTCACTACCCAATTCGCCACCCGGTCACCCTCCTGTCCGCCCTTCTGCTCACCGCTTATTGAGGCCACGGCCGAATGATAGACATCTTCGCCAAACAGCTCGCGGCGAAACTCCATAATTTCCCTTGAATACTCCGGAATAAATTCGGGGTGGCCTTGAAAGGTTAGAATTTGGTCGCCAATCTGGCACACCGCGTTTTCACAAAAATCGCTGCCTGCAAGCACTGTTGCACCCTCGGCGACTGTTACCACCTGGTCTTGATGGCTGACCAAAATTTTCAGTTGCTTACTGCCGCCATCGTGCCAACTCGGCGTCTGTGTGAATGTATGAGTATGCAGACCCGCACCCCAGCCCTTGGCTGACTTATCTGTTTTTCCACCCAATGCCTGCGCAACCAACTGGTGGCCAAAGCAAATGCCGATAATTTTTTTGCCGCGCCCGGCTATCTCCTGCACAAATTTGATCAGAGGTGGTATCCAGGGCTTGTCATCATAGACACTGGACTTACTGCCGGTTATTAAATAAGCGTCCACCTCATCGATGTCAGCAGGATACACGCCTCCCTCAACATCGTAGCTGACAAACTCCATACCGGGGTCAGCGCGGCCAAGCAATGTAACAAACATATCGGGGTACTCACCAAACTCTGGCACCCATTCGGGGCGTACAGTATCGGTCTTCAGAATGCCCAGCTTCACATTAACCTCGAGCCTGCGCTAACAGGGGTTTGTAAAAGGCGATTATAATAAGTAGGCTCTTGTGCCCTGTCCAGCACAGACGGGGCTAGACCCTACCCAAAAGGAGTTATGGTGAACGACGTTCCCGCCGGTTTTAAGCAGGCCCCTGACATGGGTGGCTACAACGACACAATCCAGCCGTTTTATTACAGCAGGGAAAACGACGAGCTTCGCATGGGGTTTGAAGTACAAGCCCAGCACTGCAACGGCGCGGGTATCTGCCACGGCGGAGCCTTGGTCACGTTCCTGGACAACGTACTGGCAATGGGCCTGAGCCATCACCTGGGTGTGATGGAGTTCAGACCTACCATCAATTTAACCACCGACTTCGTGGGTGCTGCCAAACTTGGTCAGTGGATACAGTCGAAAACTGATTTTGTACACACCACAGCCAGTCTGGGATTTATCACCGCAACGCTAACCGGGCCCAACGGCCCCGTTGCCCGTGCCAATGGCCAGTTCAAATTAAGACGGAAATAAGCTCACCATGAAACCACTACAGTCAATTGTCAGCGCCTTGTGCCTCGCCGCTTCTTTATCGGCATTTCCAGCTCTGGCGGACAGCAAAAATAATACAGAACTGGGGTTTGTCGGCTCACAATCCTGTGCGGGTTGTCACGACCAACAACTCGAAAGCTGGACTGGCTCCCATCATGACAAGGCCATGGAGCTGCCCACGAAAGACACCGTCCTGGGCGACTTTAACAACGCTACATTCATGTACAACGGTATTACCACAACTTTTTTGACTAAAGCGGGCAAATACATCGTGCGCACAGACGGGGAAGACGGCAAGCTTACCGAGTTTCCTGTGGACTATGTGTTTGGAGTGTATCCTCTGCAGCAATACTTGCTGCCCCTATCGAAAGGCCGCTGGCAGGCCTTGAGTATCGCCTGGGATGCGCGCCCCCTCAACGAGGGCGGTCAACGCTGGTATCACCTCTATCCCGACGAAAAAATTGATTTCAAGGATCCTCTGCACTGGACTGGCCCTTATCAAAACTGGAACACCCGCTGTGCCGAATGTCACAGCACGCAGTTGGAGAAAAACTACAACGCGCAAAGCAAAAGCTTCAACACAAACTTTAGCGAAATAGATGTGGGCTGCGAAGCCTGCCACGGCCCCCGCCCAAACACACATAAACCTGGCCGAGAAAAAGGCACTGGCAGGGGCTGACAATGGCGGCTTCCCCATGTCCTTGTCACAGCGAGGACAGTGGCAGTTTAGCGACGACAGCAACATAGCCAGCCGGGTTACAAAGCTGGAATCCCGCACCCAGATCGACAGCTGCGGGCGCTGCCACGCCCGCCGCGGCACCTTGGGAGACTACCACTACGGCGCCGACCTGCTAGACACTCATCGCCTGTCCTTGCCCCAATCGCCTCTTTACTATCACGATGGACAAATCCTCGATGAAGACTATGTTTACGGCTCTTTCATTCAAAGTAAAATGCATCAGGCAGGTGTAGTGTGCAGTAACTGTCACCAACCCCACAGTCTGAAGTTGCGTACGTCGAATAAGGGCTCCCAAAACGCTGTGTGCGCACAATGCCACAAACCTGCCGTGTACGATGATGAAAAGCATCACCACCACCCGGAAAACACTCCCGGCGCCTCATGTACCAATTGTCATATGCCCGAGACCACCTATATGGGCGTAGACGAGCGCAGAGATCACAGCATGCGCGTGCCCCGGCCTGATCTTAGCGTGGTAATGGGTACGCCAAATGCCTGCAACCAATGCCATACAGATAACGATCCGCAGTGGGCCCTGAATGCTCTGGCTAAATGGGGTATTCAATTTCGTGATACTGCCACCCATCCCGCGCGCGCCTTTCTGCGAGCCGATCTGGGTGACAACCGGGTAATGCCCAGCCTTGCCCAGCTGGCAACCGATACTTCCGCTGCCCCTGTGTGGCGAGCAACGGCTATGGAGGCCCTGGGACAAGTTGGGGGCCGTGACGCCTTGCAAAGCGTCACCATGCTGCTGTATTCCGATGACTCCATTATCAGAACCAGCACCGTGCGCTCACTGGACTTTTTGCCACTGAACCAGCGTTACAAGTTGTTGCAGCCACTACTGGATGACCCGATTACTTCTGTGCGCATGGAAGTTGCCGTATCTCTGGCTGGCGTCCCTCTGGACCAAATTCCAGTGGACAACGCCGCAGCGCTGCGCAGTTTATTCGGTGAATACGTCAGCATTCAAAAGCAACATGCTGATATGCCTGGTATTCAGTCGCAGCTGGGCGTTTTCTACACTACCCGGGGAGACCTCCCATCGGCGGAGGCAGCCTATCGCGAGGCGATTCGGATCAACCCGCAACTGGTGCCTGCACGGCTTAATCTCGCAGACCTGCTGCGCCAACAGCAACGCGAAGATGAAGCACGCAAAATACTGCTGGATACACTGGCTATAGCGCCTGATCACGGTAATGCGCTGCACGCTCTGGGTCTACTCGAAACCCGTAGCGGCGATGCAGATAAAGCGCTTCAATATTTGGGCAGAGCAGCGGAGCTCGAGGTGGTGGGAACCCGGCACCGCTTTGTTTATGCCATCGCCCTGCACGATCTGGGTAAGCCCAAGGAAGCAATAGTCCAACTGCAGTCCCTGCTGCGCAGCGTGCCAGGCTCAGAAGATGTATTACTCGCCCTGGCTAATTACAATGCGGAACTGGGGCAGAGAGACAAGGCTTTGGCCTACGCCAAACGACTGACCGAAATATCACCGGGAAACAAAAACTACCAGCAGATTTATCAAAAACTATCCGGTGGTTAAACAATAGCGTGGGCCAAGCGCCCGCAAAAATGAATCTTGCAGACCTGACCCACAATCCTCCGCTGTGGTACATTACAGGTTCATTTTTCCCTTGGCGGGGCTTTTTCAATTGAAATCCGGTGGTTATTTAAATGGGCAGGTCGTTGACGGCATCGATGCTGCGCAATTTCGCGGCCAGGACCCCTTTCCCTGGGTAAATCCGCAAAATTTCATTGCACCTGAGCGCTATCAATCCCTACTGGACACCATGCCGGATATATCGCAATTTCGCGCCTTCTTTGGAAAACAGCGCAAGCACGGGCAAGCGAGCCACGACCGCTATACCCTCGACTATGAAGAGGGTATGGAGTTATCGCAACCCTGGACAGACTTGATCACCGAGCTTCGCAGCAGTACCTATCGCAAGCTGGTATGTCGTATGTTGAATGTGTCTGATGTGCGCTTTCGCTTTCACTGGCATTTCACGCCCAATGGTGGCGAAGTGTCTCCACATTGCGATTCTAAAAGCAAAATAGGGTCCCAAATTTTTTACCTGAACACCGAGAGCGACTGGGACTCGGCATGGGGCGGCGAAACAGTTGTACTGGACGATGGCGGCAAATTTGAACCAGGTACATCACCGGCCTTCGAAGATTTTGTCGCGGAATATCCAGCAGAAACGTTCGACAATCGTAGCCTGATATTTGGTCGACGCGGAAATTCCTGGCACGGCGTGCGCCGCATCAATTGCCCTGAAGACAGTTTTCGTAAAGTCTTTATCGTTGTATTTGAGGAGGTTCGTCCCGTCCATATGGCAATCAAAAAACTGAAACGATTGCTTCGGGGCAAGCCATTAGTCACCGAAAAAGAAGCCCTGATGTACTAGTGCTTCAGGTTTATTATGCAAAGCTCAGATAAGCCACCGCTGCTACTGCTAAGCGCCCCGCCCCGGGGTGGCAACCATCTGCTGCGTGGATTACTGGACAACCACCCGCAACTGCTGCTGCCCCCTGATGAAGATTATTTTTTGCGGCATTTGTCACGCGAGCCCTTGTCTCGCTTGCGCGGAATACTCACCTCAGCCGACAACGCGGCGGCATTTTGTCGGCGCCTGCAGAAAGACGGCCACCTTGAACGAGTCAATGCAGGCCAGGCAACCGAAACCGTAGGCACGGAAAACTCCCTGGATCTCGATGTTTATTACCGCTACATGAAAGAACATCACCAGCGTGGCAGCGTGAACGCCTTGGTTAAGAACCATGTTGAAGCAATGGCTGCAGCACTTGGACACACCCCCGGCGATGGTCGCATGCGGGTATTCTTTTGTGCCTTGCAACCGAGCAATAAAGATCTCACCAGGGTGGGCGCACTGTTGGCGCAAAGCTATAGCGTGCGCGGCGTGTTTATCATCCGCGATCCACGCGCCCACTTAAACTCCAAACTGATCCGCAACCCCACGCTAAATCTAAAGCGATTCTGCAAACGGCAAAATCGCTACTATGACGAGATTGAGCAATTCACGAAGCGTCGCGGACCCGCCCTGAGGGTACGTTTTGAAGAGCTGGTTACAGATACCGAAGCAACGATGGAAAAAGTTTGCAAACTCGCAGGCATTGACTACATCCCCGAGGTGCTTGAGTACACTCAGGGAGGCCAGCCC
>JADGEN010000111.1 GCA_016744355.1 Halieaceae bacterium | reverse complement strand
TTTTCTAGCCGTGCAATAAAATCCTGGTAATCAGAAATTAGGCGTTCAGCAGTTTTTCCTGAGCCAACATCATTCCCACCAACAAATACAACAACTGCTTTCGGCTTGTATGGGGTGATAATACGCTCGAAGTTATAAAGCACATGAGACATATGCGCGCCGCCAAAGCCTCTTCGAATAACAGGCAACGGGGCCATGTCATCAGCCAATGTTGTCCAAAAACGAATACTGGAGCTACCTACAAAAAGAATGCCGTTGGGCTTCGGTAAACTCTGCATGTCCGACTTCTCAAAATCCAGAATCTCGCTTTCAAAAAAAGCGTCATCGTTCCTGGATGCTTCTGTGTACCACGAAAGTGCAAACCATCCGCATAAAACAACCCCTACAAGTAAGACAACGACAACGAGAAAAGCTTTCTTAAGCATACTTCACCTTGATTACATAACACTGACAGCATGGGCGCACATTGTGCCACTCGCCGACCGTAACTGTCTGAAGTAGTCTTACTGACAGATATCAGAAAGCACCCCATTAGTTAATTTTTTTAAATCATCGGGACTCAACTCTATTTCTAGCCCGCGGCGGCCAGCACTGACATAAATCGTAGAATAGTCATTGGAGGACGAATCAATAATAGTTGTAAGTCGTTTCTTTTGACCAAGCGGACTCACTCCCCCCAGAACATATCCCGTCGAGCGCTCAACATCGGACTTATCGGCCATAGCCGCCTTTTTTGCGCCGGCAGCCTTTGCGATAAGTTTCATGCTTAGCATGGATGAAACGGGGATTACGGCTACAGCTAACTCTTTGTTGTCCAGGCTCACTACCAGGGTTTTGAACACCCTTTCATCGGAGACGCCCATTTTTTCAGCGGCTTCGAGCCCATAGGATTCACTTGACTCATCATGAGAATACTCATGTATCGTGTGTGAAATTTTATTTTTCTTGGCTATATTGATTGCTGGTGTCATATCGATCTCGTACTTTTATTACCCAAAACTGCGGCAGGAAAAATCCCACAGCTAGCCAATTTGATTGACGTGGTAGTGCCTTTCAATATTGGATGAAACTCTACCCCACTTCGAGTTTTTAACACGAATTTGGTGAGCTTCAAACGACTCTTTATCGATGAACTCTTCGTGAACATCAAACCTGTTTTTTTGCGCTTTATCTTGTAGAACCTGGAAGATCAAGCATCCTTTTTCTTTCCTGGTGTTATCAATATGGATTGGAAGCTCAGCTTGTACAGCTTTAAGATCTTCGGAGGGTACGATGATAAACCCTTTGAGTATTACCTTTGGCAATAGTTTATCCTCAATTACGTATAACGCTTCAGGCTGTGGCACGAAGCGTCCATCAGTCCTGACTTGTTATGTGTCAGATTAGTACGCTTCATTTTCATCCCGCACAGACACAGATAAGTCGCCTCTTGAATCTACGGTGACGTTGAATATGATCGGTTTGCAACACACCTGACAGTCCTCAATATACTGGTGCCCAGCTTCCTGGTGGTCTATGAGCACCTCAATGGCCTCTCCACAGTATGGGCAATTCACTACTTGCTCTGCTAAAGGCTCCATTACCTAATTTCTAACCGAGGAAGCAACACAGATAATGTCAGTGAGAAAATATTTCATGAAAACCCTTGGATCATCCTCTTTTTATACGTACTACTTTCATCACTTCAAAATTCATGCCCGCGACAATTTCCTGTTCTGGGTAATAGGTCATGTTCACTCTGGCACCTTTCAAGCTTTGGTAATTACCTTTGCGCTTGAATTTAAACGGCACATCACAATCCTCTACCATTAAGGTATGTAAAACCCACTCTCCCTGCTCTCGTTGAACATGTGACAGAACCTTCATTAATTCAGAGTGGGTAAGGTTTTTGTTTTTTTCTACTAATTTTTTAGGATCTGATTGCATGTTCAATATTATATAATCTTTGTGTGTTAACTTAGCCAATAGCTGGCAATTGAGCGTGTAGTCGTTACTTAACTTCAACAATCAGCTTTGTCGATTAGTCAGTATGTCACGGCTGGGCCAATTATCAAATTGACCACCACTTGTCGCAGCTAACAAAACTACAAGCTAAATCGATCAAAATCACCATTCCGATTGCGCAGTAGTGGATCTTTTAATGTCTTGCCTATATGTTCCCTCCTCAACAATCTCCTGAAGATATCTGCTGTAAAAAAATAGGGTACAAGTCTGCAATGAAAAACTTTGACAATATGCCAATCATCGTTGGTGTCGGACAAAAAACCTGGCGCGAACCTGACGCCACCAGAACCCCCGTTGATGCGCTCACCGAAGCATCCGCACTCGCTCTGGCCGATGCAGGCGAGAGCAATCTGACGGGGGCCATCGACGCGGTGGCAATGGTCAGATTTATTGCCGATACCGATCCGGGCATGGGGGCTCTATTCCCAAGAAATCCCGGCCGACATATTGCAGAGCGCCTTGGTATCTCAGGCGCCAGTTTTTTCCAGGGCATAATCGGCGGCAATACACCGCAATATCTGGTCAACCACTTTGCCCGCAAACTGGCCGACGGCGAACATAGCGCCGTCATGATATCCGGCGCTGAATTGTTGGCAACAGTATTTTCGGCCCTGAAAACCGGTGGCGACATATCAGCCTGGCCTGGAGAACCAGAAGAAGAGCCGACCACCATCGGCCAAGAGCGGGATGGACTGAATGACACCGAGAAAAAGTACAGCCTGTACGAGCCGATCAACACCTACCCTCTATTCGAAAACAGCCTAAGGCATCATCTGGGCATTGGCGCGGATGAACACCAGGCCAACATAGCCAAGCTGTGCAGCAAGATGAGTGAAGTGGCCGCCAACAACCTGCACGCCTGGAAGCGTGAAGCACTGAGTCCAGAGCAGGTGAGTACGGTTGACGAGAGAAACCGTTACATCGGCTACCCCTACACCAAGGCAATGAACCCCATACTGGCGGTCGATATGGCAGCCTCCGTCATCATGACCACGGTTGGCAAGGCGCGCGAACTCGGCATCGATCCCAGCCAGTGGATTTACCTGCGCGGCGGCGTTGATGTTAACGACAACTGGTATGTGAGCGAGCGCCCCAGCCTGCACGAATCCCCGGCCATCCGCCTCGCATGGAAAAGCCTGTCGGAATCAAGCGGCATAGACATCGATGGCGTAACCGACTTCGATATATACAGCTGTTTCCCCAGCGCGGTGCAGGTAGCCTGTAGTGAAATCGGTCTATCGCCGCACGATCCACGTGGTGTCACCGTAACCGGTGGCCTGCCCTATCTGGGTGGCCCGGGCAATAATTACTCCCTGCACGGCATTGCTGAGATGGTCGCCAGACTACGCGGCCGCGACAAGGGCTATGGTCTGGTCACAGCCAATGGCCTCTACCTGACCAAACACTCTCTGGGGCTGTATTCCACCGAGCCGGCGGATAGCGAGTGGCAGGCGCTGGATAGCGCCGCTGTGCAGCAACAGATAGATGAACTACCAACTGTATCGCTCGCGGAGAACCCAGCAGGGCCAGCCACGGTGGAAACATTTACCGTCGCCTTTAACCGCCACGGCCCCAAGACAGGCATTGTGGTCGCCAGAAACGATAAGGGCGAGCGTATTCTTGCCCTCACCCGCACGGATGCAGATGCGTTAAACCAATTGTTAGACCAGGACCCCATTGGGCGCAGGGGGCAGGTGGTGATTGAGGACGAGCGAAATATCTTCGAATTTTCTTAATCAGGCTCTGTATAGGCAGTAAATTTGATTGCCGCGGCCACTCCCTTTTTTCCCTCAAAGCATAATATATAAAGTATCAGTTCAGCTTTGGTAATGGACAAAATGACGGACAAGCCCACTAGAAATCCATCAGTCGTAATCATCGGTGCCGGGATGACCGGCGTCCTGCTCACAATCAAACTGCGTGAGGCCGGGATTACCGACCTGACGATACTGGAAAAAACCGACCGTCTGGGTGGTACCTGGCGGGAAAACACCTATCCTGGCGTGGCCTGTGACATCCCCGCCCACATGTACACCTATTCCTTTGAACCAAATCCCGACTGGAGCCACCGCTACGCTCACGGCGATGAAATTCAAGCTTACTTTGAGCGTGTAGGTCGAAAGTACGGCGTCACCAACAGCATCGGCTTTAATGAAGCGGTGACCAGCTGTGTTTATAACGATGGTAAGTGGACCGTTGAAACCAGTAAAGGCAGAACCATCATCGCCGACTTCGTCATCAATAGCACCGGTATTTTGCACCACCCCGCCAAACCTGACATCAAAGGTATTGAAACCTTCAAAGGATCGGTCTTTCACACCGCCGAGTGGGACCATAGTGTCGATTTGGCTGGTAAAAAAATCGGCATCATAGGCACCGGTTCTACCGCCGCCCAGGTCGTACCGGAGGTAGCGAAGATAGCTGGTAAACTGTCGGTCTTTCAGCGTTCGCCGCAATGGATACTCCCACTGGGCAACAAGAGCGTGTCTGAAAAAGAAAAAGCGGGTCTGCGCAAGAACCCCATCCGTGTTGAGCGTATACGGCAGATTAATAGATGGGCTCTCAGCCACCTGCTGACCAAGGCAGTCACGGGGCACAAGCTACAAAAATTTCTGCTCACCCTGGTTTGTCAGCAGTACATGAAACGTGCGGTGAAAGATCCCGTGCTGCGCGAAAAACTGACGCCCGACTTTGAGGTGGGCTGCAAGCGACTGGTTATCACCAACACCTTTATCCCGGCCCTGCAGAGAGACAATGTCGATGTGGTCACTGATGGTATTGCCGAAATCACACCGACTGGTATTAAAACCACGACTGGCGAGCAGATCGACATGGATGTGCTGGTGCTGTCTACCGGTTTCAACCCCGTTGCCTATATGCGCCCCATGAACCTGCTGGGCAGAGACGGGCTGGATATCAACGATGCCTGGAAGGACAAAATTAAAACCTACCGGTCAGTATGCCTCCCTGGCTTTCCTAACAACTTCCTGATGCTGGGACCCAACTCGCCCATCGGTAATTTCTCCGTGATAGAAATGAGTGAGGTTCAAACCCGCTATATCATCAAAATCATCCAGCGCTGGCGCCAGGGTGAATTTGACGCCATAGAAGTGAAACCGACCGCCGTTCAACGTTTCGCGCAGTACATGAAAAGAGGCATGAGTAAGACTGTTTGGGTCAGTGGCTGCCAGAGCTGGTACCTTGACGGAGACGGTGACCCTATCTTGTGGCCCTACACCTTCCAGCGCTGGGAAGCTGAAATGGCAGAGCCGGAGATGAATGACTTTGACACCATCAGCTTTAGCTAGGACACAAACCTAGGAGTAACCATGTCCAACACACAAAACAGTATCGCGAATTTACGTTCTCCGCTTGAGGCGCTCTATAATCAAGAACAACGGCAGGCCTCGTCTGTAGCATTTGTTCAGCCGCATCCGGATGGCAGTGTGCGTGAATACACCTGGAAAGAGGTCGGAGACGAAGCACGGCGCATGGCCTCATATATCCAGTGTCTCGACCTGGAACCTGGAAGCCGTATCGCACTCATGTCTGGTAACTGCGCCCACTGGATAATTGCGGACATCGCCATCTGGATGGCCGGACATATCTCGGTTCCCCTTTATCCAATTCTTTCCTCCACTTCAATCAAACAGATCCTGGATCACAGCGGCGCGAAAGTAATATTCGTGGGCAAGCTCGCTGGCTGGGAAGAAATGTCCAAGGGAGTGCCCGCGGATATACACCGTATTAATCTGCCACTGGCTCCTGTGTCTGCTCGTGGCAGGGATATCGATTGGGAAAAAGTCATGACCCAGTGCAAGCCGATATCTGATAGTCCTGTGCGCCCCTTGGACGACGTTGCCACCATCATTTACACTTCGGGAACCACCGGTATGCCCAAAGGCGTTATGCACTCCTTCCGCACTATGGCTACGGTCGGTACCTTGGCCGGCGACCTCTATGAGACTGGCCCCACAGACAGAATGCTCTCCTATCTTCCCCTGGCTCATGTAGCCGAGCGCGCTGCCGTAGAGATAAACCAGCTCTATCAAGGATTTCGAGTCTACTTTTCAGACTCGCTGAACACCTTCGCCGACGACTTGCGCAGGGCCCGCCCTACCCTTTTCTTCGCGGTCCCAAGAATTTGGACCAAACTGCAGCAGCGTGTACTCGAACAGGTGCCCGATGAAAAACTGAATCGTCTGCTCAAAACGCCGGTGATATCATGGTTCATACGCAAAAAATTGACCAAGGCCCTGGGCATGGATGCCGTGAGAATCGGTATCAGCGGTGCCGCACCACTCTCTACCTCCCTGATGGCATGGTACCGAAGCCTGGGCATCGAAATTCTGGAGGGCTACGCCATGAGCGAAAACTTCGCCTACTCTCACTCTACGCGCCTGGGCGAATCAAAGATCGGGTATGTGGGTTCGGCCAGCCCGCAGGTAGATTGCAAGATATCTGAGCGAGGTGAGATTCTGGTAAAGTCGCCGACCAATATGCTCGGCTACTACAACGAACCCGAACTGACCGCCGAAGCTTTGGATGCTGAAGGCTACATGCACACCGGTGATAAAGGCGAGGTGGACCAAGCCGGCCGATTGAAGATTACCGGTCGTCTGAAAGAAATATTCAAAACCAGCAAGGGCAAGTATGTTGCCCCCGCGCCTATCGAAGACTTATTGCTTCGAAATACGTCACTGGAACAGGTCTGTGTTACTGGTGCCGACCTGCCACAACCCATAGCCTTGGTAACTCTGTCGGATCGGGCCGCTGCACTCCTGCATAACGAGAGCGACAAGGCGGAGCTTGTAGCCGCGCTCGAGCGATTAATCAAGACGACAAACGCCAGCCTGGACAAACATGAGAACCTTGCTAGCCTGGTGATTTTCGCTCAGGTCTGGACTGTTGAAAGCAATCTGATGACACCGACCCTGAAGCTCAAGCGCGTAATCATTGACGAGAAATTTCAGCACCATTACGAACCCTGGCGTGCAACTAGCGAGACGGTTATATTTGCCTGACTACAACAATAATTGTCATCCCCTCGAGACGATCTGAATGAAAAAGACTGCACTATTTATAACCATAGCGATTCTGTTAGCACTTGTTGCTCTGAGTTATCTAGGCACTCCTCGCCAAATACACTCACCGAATTCTTCGCAGTGGAGACCTGTCAGTGTCAACGTCGCCACCATCACCAGTTCGGTCATACCCGCGGCCAGCCGATTCTTCGCTCTGCACGGAGACACACACAACTCCGACGAGCTAAGCATTGCTGCCGCAGCTGAGGTGGAACTGGACTGGACTTCAGAACCCGACATGTTCATTGCAGAAGGACCCACGGAAGACAACAATGGAAACCTGTACTTCTCAGCCATAGGCCCTAAAGAAGACCTAATGCTGGTTTCACTGGATCCAAAAACAGGGACAAGGCGCTGGGCCATACCCTCTATCGGCAAGTACAAAGCAGCGGGTGGTGGAGCACCGCTTGTATTGAACGATCCAGACATTCCGGGAAAACAGATCATATACGCCGGGGCCTATGACCGGGCTATAGCAGTTCAACAGGACGGCCACATCATATGGGACACTTTAACCGGCTTGTTGGAACCCGACCTGAAACCCGGTGATTTGGATGACCGTCATGTCTTCGGCTTGAACTATCATGTGCAAGCTGATGCCTTGATTGGCCTCACCGCCGCTGGCGACATTTACGTTCTCGACCGAAAAACAGGAATACCTCTGCTAGACAAACCTTACACCATTGAAGGGGCACCAGGTGCAAGCAATACAGGCGGTCCTGGCCCTGAATTGACTGCCAGAGTCGATAGCCTGCTGGCTGAGGTATTCGGGCAACTGGACTATGACAAAGGTCGTTTCAGCTCAGTTTTACAGGCACTCTTTGGCGGCGGCTACAAAGTTTCCAACTATTTTGCCGTAGACAAAAACTCCGGACGTATATTTATCGCCGCAACATCACCCGATGGCTCAGACGGCAAGATAGATGGCGTCTCCGGTTACGGCTCGCTTTACGCTTATGACCTTCTTCTCACAAAAAGCGGACATTATGAACTAATCACTGTGGCACGTCAGGACTTCACCGGCGGTACCGGCGCAAGCCCGGCGCTGAATGCAGATGGAACCCGGGTTTATACGGCAGACAATGACCACAACGTACTCGCATTTGATCGGGACCTGAATCCTCTTTGGTCCATCGAGCTGCCGGAAAACATTCCCGCTTCGATATCCATCTCCCGCGAAAACAACGAGCTGTACGCAGTATCGCTGCAAAACATTTACAAGCTTGTTGACCTCGGCGACAAAGCGGAGTTGATATGGACATCCCAACTGAATACATTTCCTGAGATTGGACCGTACAGAAACTTTAATATGTCGACGGCAACAATCGTCGCCAATGGCATTGCCGTATCCGTTGGGGCAGGTCTTACCAACGGCCAGTTCACACTACCCTTCAAGTTTGGAGTGGGGCTATTGGACAGGGAATCCGGAGAATTAGTCTCATACAATCCCGCGCGAGAAGAGTCTGTTTCAGTCACCGCCGTCTCCGGTGATGGAGGCTATTACCTTGCCAACTCACCGGTACGTCGAGCCGTAACTCGCACCTTATTCGGACCGTTGGTTCGCCCATTGACCGGTGGTATCAGCCGATACAAACCAAGCAATCCCGTTCAGTTGGCATCTGCCGCGACCTGCGCAGCACAGAAACGCCTGCGGGCTGCGCAGTTGTTAAATGATCCCGGACAGAAAACCGAGTTCAATAAACATGCAAAAATTCTGACCGAACAAGCCAGCATCAATCAGAACACCGGGATGAGCAGCGAGAGTAACTGCCAGTATTGATACTGCTACACGAGAGTAATCGTAGCAGTTTTCCTAAAAACCGAACTTGGCTGCCTCATAGAGGGTCATCGCCTTCTCCCACACGGGCCCCACCATTCCATCACCTATGGGCTTACCATCCAACTCCAGCACCGGTGCAATGT
>JADGEN010000110.1 GCA_016744355.1 Halieaceae bacterium | reverse complement strand
GGTTAGGCATTCGCGTCGGCGACGCACCTGATCGCCACCGGCAACTAGCCTTGAGTCGATAACCTTGGTGTCGTCTGCAGCGCAAAATGGACAGTGCATGAAGCTAACCCTTCAATCTAAGTGGTTGAAGAATAACATGTTTGAACGGCGGTGGTATTCCATAATAACGGCTTCAAAGCCGCTATCATCACTCAATACCCAGCGACCCACCCCCCGGGACGGCGCGTATCTGTGGCGCCATAGATCCATCCATCATCGAGCATAATGGACTCCATTCGCCCTGTGGTTCGATTATTTTTCTCCACGTTATGCCCCATGCTCTGCAGAATGCGCACAGTGTCCACACTCACCCCTTCTTCGATGCGCAAAGTATCCGGCAGCCATTGATGATGCACTCGCGGCATGGCAGCAGCAGCGGCCACATTCATATCAAAAGCCATGGAATTGAGGATAGTTTGCAGCACCGAGGTAATAATCACACTCCCCCCGGGGCTGCCCGTAGCGAGCCAGGGGCGACCATCTTTCAAAACCAGCGTTGGAGACATGGACGACAGAGGCCGTTTGCCCGGGGCGATACTATTGGCCTCACCCTCTACCAGGCCCCAGGCATTGGGCTTGCCTGGCTGCGTGGCAAAATCAGCCATCTCATTGTTGAGCAGCATGCCCGTACCCGGCACCGCAATATGAGAGCCAAAACTAAAATTCAGTGTGTAGGTGTTAGCAACCACATTGCCCTGACTGTCAGCGACAGTGAAATGCGTTGTGTCAGTGCTTTCGGAATGCAGCAGGCTACCCGGAGAAACCTCCTCCGACAGTGTCGCCCTATCCATTTTTATCGTTGAACGCTGGCGTGCGGCATAATCCTTGTCGATAAGTTCTGCCACCGGAATCTTTGAATAATCCGGATCGCCGAGATAGCGCCCCCTGTCCGCATAAGCCCGTTTCATGGCTTCTGCCAACAAGTGCAGATAAGCGGCACTGTTATGGCCAAGTGCTTGCAAGTCGTACTCCTCCAGCATATTCAGAATCTGAATAATATGGACGCCGCCTGAGGAAGGCGGTGGCGTGGAGACTATTTCATAGCCTTGAAAAGTGCCTCGTACGGTTTCTCGCTCTACTACGCTATACGCCTTCAGGTCCTGTTTTGTAATTAGGCCTCCGTTCGCTTCCATGTCCGCAACAATGCGTTCTGCAACACGTCCGCTGTAAAAACCCTTCAGGCCGTGTCGGGATATCTGCTTCAAAGTCCACGCCAGATCTTTTTGCTTCCAGCGCTCACCAATATCGTAGGGTGAACCATCGGACTTGAAAAACAGCCTGGCGGCCTCTTTGTTTTTCAGCAGTTGCTCGGCTCGGGCGCGTATCTCATAGTTCAGCGCAAAAGATACGATAATTCCATCATTGGCAAGCTCAATAGCGGGCGCCAGAACCTCCTTCAAACTCATCGTGCCATACTTCTCGAGCGCATAAATCATCCCCGCTACAGTTCCGGGGACACCCGCTGACGCATGACTGAAATATTCACGCCTGCGATTAATCTTTCCATCTTTGCCTAGATACATATCGCGACCTGCCGCGGCGGGAGCGGTCTCACGATAGTCAATGAGAGTTTGTCGGTTCTGGTCGGCCAGGTGAATTAGCATAAAGCCACCGCCCGCCAGATTCCCCGCTCTGGGGTAGGAGACCGCGAGCGCAAAGCCCGTAGCGACAGCTGCATCGATAGCATTGCCACCACGCTGCAGTATCTGTTTACCCACTTCGGCAGCCAGTTTTTCGGGGCCGACCACCATGCCGTTTTTTGCTACTACCGGCAAAAAACGTGACTGATAGTCAACTATGGGTGTCTTTTCACCGGTTGTAGGCTGTGCAGGACCCTGCGCCAATACCAGGCCTGGCAGCGTAAAAACGATCATTAATAATGCGAGTAAAAAACGTCCAGAGAGATTCACGTGACTGTTCCGCTGATAAAAATTCAGCCAAACTTTAACGGTTTTACAGCCCTAGGCAAACACCTAAGTTGGTGTGTCTTGCGTAAATCTGCCAACATCGGGAAATCCGCAACAAAGTTGAAACGCATTAAGGTGAGCGAATGAACGCACTTTTAATCGAACTTGAAGTCCGCTGGCATAACATTTTTACCACGTTGAAAGCTGGGGGAGATGTCGCCCCGGGGCTGAGATTGCGCACAGAGGGCTTGATGGAGGCTGCGGTACTGAGCGGAGAAGCCACGCCAGATGGGCTCAGTAATGCTATGGAAACCTGCTATCTCGAGGTTTACGGTCGCTCCATAGCGCAGAACTTTGCGGATAATTGGCAAGAATTTTTCCCCTTCCCACAAATACCCGCCATGGGAAAGCGCGCTCCGGTGTACCCCAGTACCCCAGATTGACTATAATGCGCCCAAACTTACAGGATGCTTCTCATGAAAATACGCACTATCCGGATTTACCTAATCACAGTTTTTGCGCTATTCCTATCAGCCTGTGGCAGCACGCCGCTGGAATCGGTTTCAGATTTTGATGGGGAGTTTGATTTTTCCAAGGTACGCAATATCGCATTCCTACCCATAGACAGGGCCAATCTGAATACCATAAAAGTTAGCGATATGCAGGTGAGCAGGATTAATGAAGCTATGGAAGATGACCTGCGCCGCAAAGGCTTTACCGTAGTCACAGACACCCAGGGCGCAGACCTGCTTCTCACGTGGCACCTGGTCACACAGGAAAAGACCGACGTACGCAGCTACAACTCCGCGAGCTACTACAACTGCTGGCGCTGCGGCCCGTCTGTATCAGATGTGAGTGTTCGCCAGTACACAGTAGGCACTTTTATCGTAGACATGATTGATCCAAGCCGCGGCCAATCGGTATGGCGCTCAACCATAGAATCCAAGCTGAAGTCCAAGCCAGACCCTGAAACCGCGCCAGAGCGACGCAGGGAAGCAGCCATGGCGATATTCTCCAATTTCCCTCCCCACTAGGGCGCACGCTTTGCACTACGAAGATTTCAGGCGAGAGTATTTGTCGGGTGGCCTGAGCCGGGAATCGCTCCACCCGTGCCCCATCCACCAGTTTGAGATATGGCTGGCACAGGCCGTTGAAGGAGGCCTGCGTGACCCCACTGCAATGGTATTGGCCACGGTTGATACGCAGGGATGGCCCTGGCAACGTATCGTCCTGTTAAAAGATGTATCTACTAACGGTTTTGTGTTTTACACCAACTACGGCAGCGCCAAAGCACAAGCGATGGCACACGAACCGAGGGTGTCGCTGCATTTTCCCTGGAACGAGTTAGAACGCCAGATCATAGTCGGTGGCACGGTCGAAAAAATGTCTGTCATGGAGTCGACCCGATACTTCCTTTCACGACCCAGAGAGAGCCAAATAGCAGCCTGGGCATCGCGCCAGAGCCGCCCCGTGTCCGCTCGGGCCATGCTGTTGAAAGAAGTAATGTCGATGAAGGAAAAATTTGGCAATGGAGAGATTCCCTTGCCGGATTTCTGGGGTGGTTACCGGGTTGTCCCGCGGCGCATCGAATTCTGGCAGGGAGGCGAACACCGGTTACATGATCGCTTCCTGTATTCGCTAAAAGCCTCTGGCGACTGGGAAATTTCTCAACTGCAGCCCTGAGGCGCCCTAAATACGCAGTTTTGCACTCTGACGGCTGATCGCAACCAGAGTGCCCGTACTGTCCCAATACTCCCCGTCTTCTTCTACAATACCGTGGGTCAAATGCCGCGAGTATATATGTACTTGCAATGGGCCTGGAGCTGGATGAGCGCGCAATTGCACGCTGAGTTCCATGGTTGGCACCCACCCCACCGTGCCAAATAGAGTGAAAACTGGCGGTGGGAACGCGTCGGCAAACATCAGCAGTGAAATCAGGTCCGGCGCCGTACCATCACGGTGCTGCGCCCAGCCCTTGAACTCCCCGCTGCCATTGGGCTCACCCTTACTAAACAGCTCTCCGCCCTCCGCAAAGCGCAGCTCCACGCGCTCCCGGAACTCAACGGGATTATCTCCCTTTGCCTCACACTCATCCCAGGGTGCGTACTCCGGCCTTGGATCGCGCGACCAGTTCTCCCCCTGCAGTTTCTCCAACTCAGTATAAGCCGCTGTAACATGCACTTTAAGCTCGCCATCTTGAAACATTTTTACTTCAGCGTGACTGGTGTTACGTCCCATTCGCAACACTTCTACTTTACAGTCGATAGCGCCCAGAGCTGTTGGCGCCATATAAAATGCATTCACCGTCAAAGGGTCCTTATGCGGCAAAGCTTCTCGCAGTACGCGTCCGGCCACCGCCAACACATAACCCCCATTTGGGACTGTGCCGACACGCCAACCCTGGTGTAATTCTCCGCGCCATAGATTTTCTTCCAGCTGGGTAACAGCGGTTTCAAGTTCGAATTGGCTCATGCCCCAATATCCTCCGGGATAATATCAAAGGCGCGAATTGATACAGCAAATTCACGGGGATGTAAAACGATGAGGAGAAACCGCTATACTTGACCATTAGTTGAAGTTCGGGAAGGGCTTAAGCAACGCATGAAATCAAGCGCGAATACACTACTGATACAAGGCGTTCGCGCATCCGCCATCTATGCGCTCGCATTAATATATTCCGTGGCGAACATTGACCTCGTGTATGCCGAAGACGAGCAGGACGCTATACCGGAATCCACGCTAGAAATCGCGCCCGACAGCGAACAGCTTCGAGCAATCCGCAACGCCGTAGAAAATGCGGAATCGAGCAGTGGTGCCTATGCTGCTGAGCTGCCCCAACAGTTGCTCAGCCTGGGATTGGTATTACAGCGTGAAGGTCGCCACATCGACGCGATCAAGGTATTCAAACGCGGCTCGCACCTTGCGCGCATTAACAATGGACTCTACAGCGCGCAGCAGATTCCGTTTCTGGAACGGGAAATTACCAGCTACCTCGCGCTGGGTGAATACACTGAAGCAGATGAAGGTCAGTCACGCCTTTACCGCGCTCAAAAGCGCAGTTTGGCGAATAGCGAAAGCCTGGCTGACGCCTTGATGCAGCAGGCAGATTGGCAGCGCAAGGCTTATAAGTTAGGCATTGGCGGTGAGGAGATGAGCTTTACTCATTTATTATACATGTGGGACCTCAACCGCATGGCACTAACCACGATATTAGAAAGAGAGGGGGACAAATCGTCCAGTTTACTGCCTCCACTATATGCCATGCTTCAAGCCCAATATCTCATTTCCAGCCACAACGACCACACCAGGTCTACAAACTATGATTTCAGTTCAGGAGGCGGCAGCAGACAATCCCAAACCAGATTCAACCGCTATATTGCAAAGAGCTATGATATGGGCCGCTCAGTTATTGGTGCAATGCATGGTATTCAGGTTTCGCACTACGGTGAAAAAGGCCTACCTGCAATTGAAACAAGGATTTTATTGGGTGACTGGATGCTATGGCACGACGCGCACGACCCCGCTCTCGCATCTTATACCCGCGCTTTCAGGGAACTTGCAGAACTCGACGATGCCCAATTACATACCCAACGGCTTTTGGGAGAGCCAGTACCACTACCCGACCTCGATGGCGTGCGCCCATTACTGCCCGAGGTGGGAGTGAATGAGGGCAATATTCTGGTAGAATTCGGGGTGAGCGCGCGCGGTACAGTCGTAGACCCTAGTCGCGTACGGGAAGATAACACTGCTGAGCTTGAGCCCGATGAAGCCACAGAGGGCAAAGCAAACCGTTTATTGCGAGCCTTACGAAAAACGAAATTCCGCCCCCGCTTTGAGAATGGGGAACCAACTCCGACTGAAAAAATTGTGAAAGCCTATGCTATTCCAACATAAACTATTTTTTTTAGAATCCTGCTCGCTACCAGGCGTGCTGGGATTGATAACAGCTTGCCTGCTGCTAAGCGGCTGCCCCAGCGCGAGCAACCCCACCACACCACAGCCACCCACACCACCACCGAGTACCCCTTCGACACCACCGAGCACCCCCTCGACACCTCCAAGCTCCCCTTCGACACCCTCTAGCGCACCACAGTCTTCTTCGCCACCCTCGAGTGAGAGTTCATCACCAAGCAGTGCCGAGACTGAGAGCGCCACCAAGCCCGGAGGCGAGGATATGGGTAACATGACCCGCGACGGCAATTCCAGTGATGGCGATCTGGGCGAATTTCCCAGCGGCGAATTCCCGGCTCAAGGGGAGCAAACTGCAGGTGGTGAACAGCAGGCAAGCGGCAGCACCCAGAACACAGAAGAACCTGGCTTTGGTGACTCGGAAGGCGACGGCGAACCCGCCGATGCGGGCATGCCCGATTTGAGCGATGAGGAACCTTCTTTGGAAGAAGCCATGGCGACGCTGGAAGAAGCGATGGGTGACGGCAGTACATCTGCGGGCACACAAGCGGGTCAGTACGGCTCCGGCGCTGCGGGGTCCTCGTCATCTGGCGCTCAGGGCGCCGGGTCCGGCAATCAACCCGGATCGGTATCAGGTCAATCCGCAGGCGGCTACCGCACTGGAAGTGGCGGCACCGGCCCTCTCACCACGGCAGAACAGGTCGCTATTCTCGATGCGCAATTAGAGCGAGGCGCAGGTGAATTCGACGCTATGATTTTAGAAGAACAGACCGAACAGCGACGCACAACTCGCGAACAGACCAACACCGCGCAACCCGGCCAATCCGGCGGTCAAAGCAGCGGCGGTGGAGGCAACGCCTATGAAGAGGGCGGCGTAGCAGACGCCGGCGGCTACAGCAGCACAGGCGGCGGCACGGGAGGCGCATCCAATAGCGGTGGTGGCATTCCACAAAACACTGCCAAATACCCACCCCCGGACAATATTCCCTCGGGCAATGATGATGACGTCGTCGCCAGACAGCTTCGCGAGGCCGCCATGCGCGAGCCTGACCCCGCATTACGTGAAAAGCTGTGGGATGAATACCGCAATTACAAGGGAATACAATAGTGGGGATTGGACCTGACAAAAAGTCAACAATATCGTTTTGTCGTTTTATCGGCCTGCTGTTGTTGTGCTCGACCTTGTCAGCATGCGTTAACCAGACCATCAAAAGTACCTCGGTGCCCAGCGTTAATACGCCTAGCGCCCAGGTAGAAGAAAATCTGCTACTTGATGCCAGTATCGCAATTTTTGATCCGGGTCTGGATGATTACGACGAAGACAACCTGATCTATCCTGAAGTGCGCAAAGCCGAAGCCCGCTACATGCCCACCTTGTTATCAGAATCGATGCAAGACAGCGGCGCCTGGGGCGCAGTGAGGGTTGTGCCGTCAGAAGATCAGATATCCGATCTTATGGTTACCGGAAAAATTCTTTATTCCGATGGCGAGAAGTTAAATCTGCATATTATTGCCACCGACTCCCGAGATGTTGAATGGCTAAACAAAAAATACATCAGTCACGCTAGTCGCTATTCCTACGGCACAACAACCCGCAATAAGCATGACCCTTTTCTGGCTGTCTACAACACAATTGCCAATGACTTATTACAATCTTTAGAGACGCTAAAGGAAAAAGACCGCGAAAATATTCGCCTGGTAACCGAACTTTTATTCGCGCAAAGTTTTTCCCCCGACGCCTATAAAGGTTACCTCCAGAAAAACCGTACAGGCCGAATTCTGGTTATGCGCCTGCCTGCTGAGAATGACCCTATGTTGGAGCGAATTCGCGCCATTCGCGATAGAGACAACGTTTTTATAGACACCATGCAAGGGCACTACGGCAGTTTCAATAATGAAATGCTGGACCCTTATCAGGAATGGCGCAAACTCAGCTATGAAGAGGCTGTCGCCCTGCAAGAGTTGAGAGCTGAGAGCAGGGCTCGCCTGATTGCCGGTGGTCTCTCTCTGATTGCAGGGATAGCTGCAGCCAGTAGCGGCGATAATCAAACTACACGAACCGCAGGCAATGTTGCTATTCTCGGCGGTGGCTACCTGTTGAAAAGCGGGCTTGAAAAACGCAACGAAGCCGAGATTCACGTGCAAGCTCTGGATGAACTTGGCCAATCCCTGGAAGCTGAAATCACACCGCAGGTTATCGAACTGGAAGACAGTACCGTCGTATTGAGCGGCAACGTCGAAGACCAGTATGCCCAGTGGCGCGAAATTCTAGGGGATATTTATCGGGCAGAAATTGGAGAACTGGAAGAATCACAGGGCTCATTAGACGAAACTATCGAACAGGCTTATTAAGCCAGCAACCGCACACACCATAAGTTTATGCCAGGGCACCTCTTAGCAAATGTCTTCACAAAATGAAAAAGTTAAAGCAGCCGAATTTTCCCTGGCGGATCCCACACCCGCCCCTATGCAAAAGGCACCCGCCAGTTCAAGCTCCTCCAATTGGGTAATACCAGCTCTGGCGGGGCTTTTAGTGCTGGCTCTGATTGTTGTTTTCTGGTTGCCGGGCAAACTCGATGGGGGAGACACGACACCGACTGCCACAGAAACTCCGCAAACAGAAAATTCGACAACTGTTGCCGCAATCCCGAAAAAACAAACGCAAACCGAAGAGGCCTCTCCCTGGTCCGATGCCCAATTGGCGAAACTGAGAAAAGAAGCACAGGACGTTCTGGCTATATTGCTGGATGTACAGTTTGAACTTCAGGAGAAGGGCGTAGAGCAATGGGCGCCAAAAGAGTTTGAAACGGCCAAGACCCTGGCTCAGGAGGGCGACCTACAGTATCGAGAGCGCGACTTTGTGGCAGCCACATCCAGTTACGATAGCGCCCTAACGGGCATGGAAGCTCTGGTGGAGGCAGCGCCTCTTGCCCTGCAACAAAAGCTCGAGTTGGCCCGCCAGGCTATAGAAGGTATACAGCAGCAAGCAGCGCTGGATGCTTTATCTATTGCAAGCGCCATCGAACCATCCAACACTTTACTGGCATTGCTTGAACAAAGAGCACATGCATTGGAACAACTACTACCCCTGTTATCGGAAGCACAAGAAGCCGAAAAACTAGGTGATCTGGGCTCCGCTGAACAACTCTTACAGCAGGCGTCCAGCCTCGACCCCCAGCACCTAAAAGTAAAGAGCGAACTGGCGAGGGTCGCAGACGCACACACACTTCAACGCTTCAATAGCGCTATGAGTGAGGGTTACAGCGCGCTGGATGAGGGCCAATTTTCTACTGCAAGAAAATCATTTCGTCACGCCGCCAAGCTGGTTC
>JADGEN010000010.1 GCA_016744355.1 Halieaceae bacterium | reverse complement strand
CAAGTATTTAGACCATGTCTATAGCCAATTATTAGATTGTCATAAACAGCTCTTAGAAGAGCATAAAATGGTCACGAGCAGAGCAATCAAAGCTCGATATTTAGGTGATGAAGGTAATATCAATGAGGACCTGATCTATAAATTATTCAACAGTGATGAGCAAGTACAACGAATTTTCATCGATGCGGTGCCCGAGTATATTCTAAACTTGGCAGAAGGTTATGCCGCTGGCCTGAACCGATATCTCTCCGAAACCGGTGTGGATAATTTACCAGAGGGTGAGGAAGGGTGCCGAGGGGAATCATGGGTTCGTGAAGTAGACGTATTCGATGTCGCAAAACTTATGTACAAAGTTGTTTTGGTAGGTAGTTCCGGCCCGTTGGCAGATTTCTCTGTAGCAGCCCAGCCTGGTGAATCCATTGTTCAGAATTACTTACCCGTTGATATCAGGAACATGGTTGCTGCTATAGATAAAGAGTCAGTTGAATTGGCGATAAATCTACCCTCAGGCGAGGATATTGGTTCCAATGCCTACGCAGTAGGTGAGCAAGGCTCGCAGTCCAGTTCAGGTGTGTTATTGGGCAATCCACATTTTCCCTGGCAGGGAAGTTTACGTTTCTATATGGCTCACCTCACCATGGGAGAGGAATATGATGTGATGGGGTCAGCTCTTGCGGGGCTACCTTTTATAGCAATCGGTTTTAATAAAGATGTCGCTTGGTCTCACACGGTCAGTACGGGGTCCCGGTTTACTTTTTATGAATTGGAGCTTAACCCCGACAACCCAATGGAGTATGTATACGATGGTGAGGTACGCGCTATCACGTCGCAAACGGTGAGTGCCGAGCAGTTGACTGCCGATGGGAGCATTGAGAGCGTGCAGCACACATTCTACTTCTCGCATTTTGGCCCTATTATCGACCTTGGTTCAGTTAGCCCCCTGCTGGCCGGATGGCCGAATGCAGCGGGTACACTACTTACTTATAGAGATGCAAATGAGGACAATATACGGGGCTTTGAGCAGTGGTTGAGCATGGGGCAGTCCACAAATCTGGGAGAGTTCAAGGACAGTTTACGCTCACTGGGAAACCCCTGGTTTAACACTATTGCGGCTGATAGAGATGGAGATGCTTTCTATGGCGATATTTCTGTAGTGCCTCACGTGTCGGTAGAACAGTACAGCAACTGTATTCGTGGTCAATTACAAACCCTGTTGACGGGCTTCGGCTTTGTCACTATGGACGGGTCCGACCCCGATTGCGAGTGGGGTAACGATGAAAATACGGCCGATGGCGTGTTTGGCTATGATAGTCTGCCCAAGCTTGAGACCCGTGGCTATGCGGCTAACGCCAATGATAGTTACTGGCTGTCCAATCCCGACATGTTACTGGAGGGGTTTTCGCCTCTCATCGGCAACGAGGGGGTAGAGCAATCTTTGCGCACCCGGCAGACATTTGTGCAGGCCGAAGAGCGTCTGGCAGGCAGCGATGGTCTGGGTGAGGCAGGGTTTTCTGTCGACAATATCAGAGATGTATTGTTCGGTTCTCGCAGTTTACTGGCCGAAATGCTCAATGCAGATGTGGTTGATATTTGCAGCGCGGTTGATGACTGGTCAGCGTATACCTCTGGCGGCGATACCGCTCAAATTGAAGAAGCCTGTACCATTTTGGCAAGCTGGGATACCACCAGTAAGGTGGACAGCGTTGGTACGCATATCTTTTATGAATTCGCTGTGGCTTTCAACGGCACCGCAAATCGGTGGGCTGTGCCGTTTGATAGCATCGACCCGGTCAATACGCCAAGAGATTTAAACACTAGCGATCCCGCTGTGGTTGAGGCAGTCAAGCAGTCTTTAGCGGATGGTGTTGCCACTCTTGCGGCGGCGGGTATACCTATGAACCGTCCCTGGGGTGAAGTGCAGTTCGATGAAAGAAACGGCACGCGTTATCCAATACACGGTGCGTCTGGAGGGATAGGGTTCAGTGTCATAACTTCGGGGCTGGTCGAGGGCGAGGGCTACTCGAATATTCGTCACGGAAATAGTTATATGCAGGCCGTTACATGGGATGAGAGTGATTGCCCTGACGCCTTCGCAATTCTTTCCTACTCACAGTCTACCGACCCTGCGAATGAAAACTATGAGGACAGCACTGAGTTGTATTCACAAGGTGGTTGGATAGATATGCCGTTCTGCGAAGCGGCACGGGATGAGCAGGAAGTTCGTCGAGAGACGATTCAGGAGTAAGTTGGCCGTACCTCATCCAGCCTTAGGGCTGGATGAAATCAGTCACTTCCAAGTTAAACCCCGACAGCGCGTTAAAACGAGTCGGAGCTGACATCATACGCATTTTGCCCACACCCAGGCGCTTGAGAATCTGTGCGCCGGTGCCTATAACACGGTAGTTTTGCACGCCAGCGTGCTCGCCCGGGCCGGTGACACTGGATGGGTTTGGAAACTGCAGTACTTCAGCGAGGCTTTGCTGGGGGCTGACTTCTTGCCCTATCAACACAATGACCCCATTTTCTTCGCCGGCAATGTGTTGCATGGCGCGGCGTAGCGACCAGCCGGGTTTTTCGGTGTCGATATGGGTGCCCAGAACATCTCTTAAAGTGCTGACGGTTTGCACACGTACTGGTGTTTCTTTGTTTTCGCTGATAGCACCCCGGGTCAGAGCGTAGTGAATGGTTTCGTCCACCAGATCCAGAAATGTATGCAATTCAAACTCGCCGAAATCAGTGTCTATGGTTTTGCTGTCACGCAGTTCCACTGACTGTTCGTGTAACGAGCGGTACTCGATCAGGTCGGCAATGGTGCCCATCTTGAGATTGTGCTTCTCGGCAAATTCTTCCAACTGCGCGCGTCGGGCCATTGTGCCGTCTTCGTTCATGATTTCTACAATCAGTGAGGCGGGCTCGAAACCAGCCATGCGGGCAAGGTCTACACCCGCTTCGGTGTGACCTGCGCGACGTAAAACACCACCTGGCTTTGCCACCAGGGGAAATATGTGTCCGGGCTGATTGATGTCTGAAGGCTTTGCGTTTGCTGCTGCCGCTGTTTGCACAGTGTGTGCGCGCTGCACCGAACTAATGCCCGGGCCTTTGCGCTCTGCCGCGTCGATAGACACAGTAAAGTTGGTTTCGTGCTGGGCGCGGTTGTCCCTGACCATCAAGGGTAGTTTTATTTGCCTCGCGCGCTCTTGGGTAATGGGCATGCAGATAAGACCGCAAGCTTCAGTAGAGAAGAAGGTAATGGTCTCGGGGGTGACGGACTCTGCGGCAATAATTAAATCGCCTTCATTTTCACGGTCTTCGTCGTCCATGAGAATGACCATTTTACCGGCGCGGATGTCGTCGAGAATATCGGGAATACTACTGAGTGCCATAGGGTGAGCCTGAGCGCGTTGCGGGTTAAATTAATTCGATGGCTACAGCAGTGGCTTCGCCACCACCGATACACAAGGCGGCGACGCCGCGTGTTTTGCCGAGTTTTTTCAGTGCGTACATGAGGCTGACGATAATGCGTGAGCCCGTGGAGCCAATAGGGTGGCCCTGGGCGCAGGCGCCGCCGTGCACATTGACCTTGGCATGATCCAGCCCCATCTCATTGATAGCGAGCATGGTAACCATGGCGAAGGCTTCATTAATTTCAAATAGATCTACATCGTCTTTACTCCAGCCCGTTTTTTCAAACAACTTGTTCATCGCTCCAATAGGGGCCACGGTGAATTCTGAAGGGTGTTGGCTGTGGCGGGCGTGACCGATGATACGTGCCATGGGCGCGAGGCCTCTTTTGCCGGCTTCGCTTTCGCGCATCATAAGTAAAGCGCTGGCGCCGTCGGAAATAGAACTGGAATTGGCGGCTGTAATGCTACCGTCTTTTACAAAGGCGGCGCGCAGCTTGGGAATTTTTTCAGGTTGGGCTTTGTGCGGTTGTTCGTCATCGTTTATTACTGTTTCACCTTTGCGGGTAGTAATGGTCACTGGCGCAATTTCGGCAGTGAGTGAGCCATCGTCAATGGCTGCCTTGGCACGAGTGAGGGACTCAATGGCGAAGGCATCCATTTGCTCTCGGGTGATACCTTTGTCATCGGCTGTGCCCTGAGCAAATATCCCCATGGCTTTACCGGTGTAAGCATCTTCCAGTCCATCTAAAAACATATGGTCGTACATTGTGGCGTGACCGCTGCGAACACCACCGCGGGCGCCGGGCAGCAAGTGAGGAGCGTTGGTCATGCTCTCCATGCCACCGCTGACAACGACGGTGTTGGTGCCGGCCACAATACTGTCGTGACCAAAAATAGTGGCCTGCATGCCGCTGCCGCAAAGCTTGTTGAGCGTGACAGCGCCGGTGTCTTTGGGGATACCGGCACCCAGTGCTGCCTGTCGTGCGGGGCCTTGCTTTAAGCCGGCGGGGAGTACACACCCCATAAACACTTCATCGACATCTGCTGCATTGACGCCGCTGCGTTCTACGGCTGCAGCGATTGCGGTGCTACCTAGCTCGGGAGCTGTCGCTAGAGACAGATCGCCTTGCAGGCCTCCCATAGGAGTGCGGGCACCATTTACGATAACGACAAAATCTTTGCTCATGGAGTGTTCCTGTATGATCAGGTAGCGCTAAAAAAGGGCGCCCATTTAGCCACAATAGGCGCTGTTTCTCAAGGCTGGGGCTGCACACGCCCGGCCTTAGGAGGTGAAGGTCAACTGAGCTGATTTCGCTTGTAATGTGAGCGCTATTTTCGCGTAAGCTTGATTGAGGCCTTGTTCGTAACAGGCGGTAGGCTAGACTGAACGGACAACAACAATAAAATCAGGTTTTTCTATGCGTGCGTATATTTTGATTCCTTTGCTACTGATCTTGTCTGCCTGCAGTTCCGAGACCCCTACACCCGTAGTATCGCCCGGCGACCCAGCCCCGGACATGGGTTGGGAATTACATGGTAACGACACGGGGGAGCAGCGCTTCTCAACGCTGGATCTCATTAATCGGGGCAATGTAGATGCGCTTGGTTTGGCCTGGTTTTTTGACATAAAAACCCCCAGAGGAGTGGAGGCCACCCCGCTGGTGGTAGACGGTGTGATGTATGTCAGTGGCAGCTGGTCGGTGGTCTATGCACTGAATGCCACCAATGGAGAATTGTTGTGGGAGTACGACCCCCGCGTCGATAGGGCATGGCTTGCCAAGACCTGTTGTGACGCGGTAAACCGGGGTGTCGCCTATGACAATGGCAAGGTATTTGTGGGTACCATCGATGGACGCTTGGTCGCACTGAATGCCGACAGTGGCGCTGTGGCATGGGAAGTGATAACCATTGATCAAAATAAGCCCTACTCGATTACCGGCGCTCCCCGGATTGTGGGTGACAAGGTGGTGATCGGTAATGGTGGTGCAGAGTTGGGGGTGCGCGGTTACGTGAGCGCGTACGCGGCCGCTGATGGTGCGCTGGTATGGCGTTTCTATACGGTTCCGGGCAACCCCGAAGACGGTTTTGAGAATGCCACTATGGAGATGGCTGCCAAGACCTGGACGGGGCAATGGTGGGAGTGGGGCGGCGGTGGCACCGTCTGGGACTCCATGGTATTCGATGCCGAGCTGGACTTATTGTATATCGGGGTTGGCAATGGCTCTCCGTGGAATCATACGATGCGCAGCCCCCAGGGGGGCGACAACCTTTTTCTAACCTCGATTGTCGCGCTGCGTCCAGACACCGGCGAGTATGTGTGGCATTACCAGACAACGCCGGGTGAGACCTGGGATTTTACTGCCACTCAGCACATCATTCTTGCAGACCTCGAAATTGCGGGAGAGCAACGCCAGGTGTTGATGCAGGCACCCAAAAATGGTTTTTTTTATGTGCTTGACCGGCGTACCGGTGAACTGATCTCTGCCCAGCCTTACACCGAAGTAAATTGGGCCTCGCACATAGACTTAAAAACAGGGCGCCCGGTAGAGACCGAAAACGCTCGCCTATTTGATGGTAAAAATGTTTCCCTGCCTAGTAACGCTGGTGGACACAATTGGAACCCCATGTCCTACAACCCGCAAACGGGATTGGTCTATATACCCACCATGCAACTTCCTTCCACATTCTTACAGCCGACCGAGGCGAAGGACAGTCTCCCGGGGCAGGGTTATTGGAATGTTGGTTTTGATAGAGTAGCCATGGCACCGCCCATGGGCGTAGATGTTGCCGATGCAATAGACAGTACCGTACGTGGTCAATTAGTTGCCTGGGATCCGGTCAGGCAAGAACCGCGTTGGGCGAGTGAATTAGGGAGAGCTGGCATTGGAGGAATTCTCAGTACCGGCGGTGGTCTGGTATTTGCCGGAGAGAATGGCGCCAAGGGGGAACCCGGTGTCATAGTAGCGCGCGATGCGAAAACCGGAGAAATTCTGTGGTCCCACGGTGTCCAGACCGTGGCACACGCGCCGCCTGTCACCTACAGTATTGACGGCGAACAATATGTCGCGATAGCGGTTGGCCTGGGAGGGGGGGCGGTTGCCGAGGGTGGTATTATCGTGCATCACTGGGGGGTGCAAACTATACCCCGGGTCATGGTGTTCAAACTGAACGGCCGACAGCAATTGCCAGCGCTACCCGAAATCGATAGGCGCTGGAAAAAACCGCCAGCGGTTACCGGTGATAAGCAGCAGATCGCCAGAGGTCAGGCGATGTATGAGCGGCATTGCACATACTGTCACGGAGCTGGCTTGAACACGGGAGGCATTACACCGGATCTACGTCGCTCCGGCGCTGCGATCCACGAAGTATGGCAGCAGATAGTGATTGATGGTGTGCTTGCCTCAGCCGGTATGGTGAGCTTTCGGGACTTTATTTCACCGGAAGATGCTGAAGCCATTCGTCAGTATGTATTGCTTGACGCAAACCGCGTGTATGCGGCGCAAGAGGCGCAGAAGGCTGGGAGCGACTAAACAGCCCTTATAGAAGCTGTTTCTTATGGGGTATACCAAATTGGCGAGGTATAAGCCCTTTCTTGAATAGTGGCCGGACCCTCGTAGGGTGTTTCGATCCCCAGCGCTATTGCGTCCAGCTGAGAGTGACGCACGGTTGGTATCTGTAACACCCTGGCGTAGTAGAAGACGCTCTGCGCAGGATCAAACTCCGGATCAATCCACACCGTAGCTAGTTCTGTCGCACCGATAGTATTGGCTGTTTTACCGGTTCTGATGTTGGCTGTGTTTCCCACGACAGGTAGCTTGCCGTCCCCATCGAGCTGGCGATCATCAGACCAGGCAACATTGAATATTTTTTCCTGTGCCTTGCCAGAGGCGTCGGTCCAACCCTTTATGATCTGGATTCTGTCCAGGTTGTGATCAATTGATCCCCGGGTTGCGCGCAGCAGAAAGTGGGGCGCAGTTTCAGGGGGCGCTGCACTTAACTCACCGCCCATGGGAACACCGCCGGCGTAACCGATACTGACAATCTCAGCAGATTGTGCATCTGCAAGGGTGAAGTCCCAGCCGGCAAACATGCGTACCTGAATACGCGGCCCGGTTGTGGCGTAGGTTTCACGCCGTTTCATTGCGGCGACAATAGACTTGCGGCTATTGTCTGTACTCCAGACTGCTGCCAGACCTGATGCGGACATATTCCAGCCATTGAAGCTCTGCTTGCCATCGGCATAACCCGAGGGATCTTCGCGGCGTTTGTTTTCCGGTGTGGAATCGGTGGCAACCTTGCCCCAGAAGTTAGACTCTTCCGCAGATGCGATGCTGGTGTGGGCATCGGTTGAGCCAATCATACCGACCTTGTATGGGTTGACGCCGATGTCTTTCTCCAATTCCAGACCGCTTTTGAGGGCAGAACGAACCGTGTCCCCTTGTTGAATCTTATAGCCCTGTGCCTGTGGAAAAGCCTGTAAATAGAATTCGAATCGCTCGAAGTCGGCAAACTCATCATCGGGCGTTAAGTCGGGATGCGTTTCGCTGTCGCCCTTGAATTGTGTTGCTTCTACCAGCGGTTCCCACTTCATACGCATATGGGCATAGTCGGGGCTGATCGCCTCTCCCTTGAGCGTTGTCTTGGCAAACATGTAGCCCTTTGACAGATTGGAGTTGTGGGGGATAGAGACAAAGTCAGCGTTGGTCTGTATCGACAGGGCCTCCAGACTCTCCCACAGGTCTACGGGGTAGGGGGCATCGTCTGAACCAATCGGGTCGATACCGGCGGCGGTACTGCCGTCCATGTCAGACACTATGATGCGATGCAGATTGGCGCCGCTGGCTGTTTGGGTCCACTCCCAGCCTACAAGAGCGGTGAACTCTCCCGGCTTGTTGTACCGGTCCGCAATCTGCATGGATTTTGTCCACTGCGAGGCGCTAATACGCATTGCAGCGTCCTCATTGATCAGTCCCAGGCTCCCCAGACCGCCATCGGTGCCAGCGGCAACTGCTGCGGCTATTGGATCTCTGCTGTCCCCGGATTGTATTTCCGGCTCGGGCAGCAGGCCTGTAAATCGCTTGGTACCCGCCAGTGGATCCTCGATCGCGAAGCCCAGAATAGTGATCAATACCCAGGACTTAATCTTCTGGAAGAAACCTGCTTCGGGTTGTTCATAGTCTCCGCTCATCAACACTGGAATCACACCAAGATATTCTGCGTGATCAGCAACGGCGAGGAAATCCAGTGGCTGTTGAATTTGCACACGAGTACGATTATAGGGGTGAACTACCGGCTCACCTTTGGCGTAGCGATAGCCCGCATCCGGATCCAGTGATCGGTTGCCCGCCATGTAAGCGTCTACAGAAAATGAACTGTGTAAATGGGTGTCACCCCACAGCAATTGAGTTTGCGCCTGTGCCCACGCGCCCGAAGCAGAAAGTAATAGTGTAACTAGTAGAGTGCTTGCAGTTCTAAGACGTGCTCGACGGGGGTGATGTTGTAGATGCGGCATTTGTGATCTTCAGAGGATATGGGTTAGCTTGTATTTCAACATGCCAAGGTCTCTCGGTCTATAGGGTGGTTGCCTTGGATCGGATTGTTAGTAGGTAACGTAGCACTGTCCGATTAAGTTGGCTAGGCAAGCCCAGGGAGAACAGCTTTGATACCGTCGGCGACCATTTCGACGGCAATAGCAAGTAATATCATTCCCATCAGTCTCGTCATGATAACTTTCATCGTAGCCGTCATGACTTTGCCGAAGAAAGACGCGAAATACAGAACGAGAAACAGAACCAGAAGCACAGCCGCAATTACCACGCCCACGTTCAATATGCCTCCATTGCCTGTCGAAACACCGGTAGAAATTATGATTGTTGCAATCGTTCCGGGACCTACAATCATGGGGAATGTCATTGGATAGAAAGCCAGGCTGTTTAGGTCGGCCATTTGGCTTTGCTCATCGCTTGTACCATGGTGAGCAGTATCCTCTTCACCATTGAGCATCGTCCATGCAATGTGAGCTAAGACCATACCGCCAGCAATGCGAAATTCGTTCACGGTAATGCCAAAGAAGCTAATAATCTGTTGCCCGCCGACCAGGATGACGGCACACATGACAAAAGAAAACAGGGAGATTTTTAAGGCGAGAGTTCTTTGCTGTTTAACTGAGTAAGCAGAAGTGAGGGCCAGGAAAATGGGGAGATTTACAAACGGGTTCATAATAGCGAAAAATGCCCCGAATGACTTAACCAGATCTGCTTCGTTCATTTTAAAAAACCTCAAGTATTGATGCAGCGGGTCTCTCTGTAGTGTAGAGGCGTATTCCCGACCAGGAGCTTGAATACCCCGTTAAATGCGCTTGCATGTCACATATACTATCAACATTTATGTGCAGGTACACAAAGGAATAGGAAGGCAGTGTAGGGGAATTTACGATTCCAGGATTTGTAGGCTGGGACTAAAAGTAGACATTTCGTGCCAAGTCAGTATCTTTGCAGATAGAGAAAAGTGACTGTTACGATATTGAAGATGATGTTGATTAACTTGCAGCCGCTGGTGCGGTGCTAACTCTAGGTAGAACCAATAAATGACTAAACTGACTGGAAGCTGCCTGTGTGGCGCCGTAACCTTCGAAGTCGAGAATGAATTTCAGAATTTTCAGCTTTGCCATTGCTCGCAATGCCAAAAGACTACAGGTTCAGCGCATGCCTCAAATTTGTTCACAGGCCCCAAGAATATTGAATGGCACAGTGGGGTAGAAGCCATAGTACGTTTTGATTTAAAGGGTCGAGGAATCTCGAATTCCTTTTGTAGCAAATGTGGCTCTCGTGTTCCGTATTTGTCGCGCAGTGGTGAAACCTTAGTGGTTCCAGCTGGTTCGCTAGATGGTAAACCCTCTGTCTCTCCCAAGGCCAATATTTTCTGGCCAGAACGTGCCCACTGGTATGATGAGGCAGTCCTGGCAGAACACTACGACCGATACATAGAGTAAAGCATTCCACCTCAATACACTCAATTTCAACCTCTTCAGGGTGATGACAAGGTATTTTCTACCCGCCCCGTGAGTTTTGGTACTCTCCTGTATTGTGAACACCCTCCAGGTGGAAGGTCACCGGGGACACTAGGAGCTCTTGGACAGTGATAGGTAGTTGGATAACAGCACAATGGCGAGCTTTCGCCAGCGCAATAGCGTTTTTGAGCCGACTGCCGGTTCGCGTTGTTGAATATGACGCCAGGCTTGTAGCAAAGTCAGTAATCTATTTCCCCGTTGTAGGTGTTGTCATTGCGCTGTTAAGCGCTGCGGCTTTTTTAGTCGCGCAGGTTTTTTGGCAAACGCCGGTAGCGATTGTGTTGGCAATGATCACTTCAATTGTTGCCACCGGGGCGTTTCATGAAGACGGGCTTGCCGATACGGCAGACGGCCTGGGTGGCGGTTGGACGGTTGACGATAAACTGCGCATTATGAAAGACAGCAGAATCGGAACCTATGGCGGTCTTGCGCTGATGACGGCACTGTTGCTCAAGTTTTCCGCGCTGCTCACTATCCCCGCTGAAGCCATTCCCCAGGCGTTGATCTGCGGTCATGTATTGGGCCGCTGGTCTATCCTGCCGATGTTGCGCTATTGCGAGTATCTCGGAGGAGTTGAGGGCACGGGCGGGCCTTTTGTGGGTGCTGTCGACATCCGTGGATTGATGATTGGTAGTGCGCTGGCAAGCATTCTAGTAGTCGTTTTTGCACCCTCAAACCCAATGGTTATTCTGCTTTGTGGCTTGCTCTTAGTCTTGTTAAGCCGGCAATTCTTTACAGCCCGGCTCGGTGGAATTACGGGGGACACGCTAGGAGCGACCAATCAATTGGTTGAGGTGGGTGTTTACCTGGTGATCGCAGCAACCATGGGGTAGAGAAGCGTGGCCAGCGGTAGTTCATATATTTTATTGCGTCATGGCGAGGCACAGATGCCTGCCAACTACTGTATTGGTCAGTGGGACGTCGCACTGACTGATAAGGGGCGAAAGCAAATTGAAACTCTCGCCCGCGATTGGACCGCAGCGATACCCGGGGAAATAGTGTGTAGCGATCTTCATCGTGCACACGAAACTGCCCAATTGATCTCTGGCCATCTGGATATACCCTGCAGTGTAGATAAACGCTTGAGAGAGATTAACTTTGGCGATTGGGAAAACAGGTCATGGGATGATATCTACCGACAGGACCCACTGCTGATGTCGCGCTGGGGCGAAAATTGGCTGGATACCTGCCCGCCGGGAGGCGAAAATGTACGCCAGCTCTACGAGCGCGTGGGCGAGAGCCTGTCACAGTTAAGCAGCAACACGCTGGTGGTCGCTCACGCAGGATCACTGCGCGCAATGCGGTGTCACTTACTCAACACATCTCCGCAGCAACTGTTCGAGTATACGTTTGAACACGGGGTGCCCTTACAGAGTTGATTGACATTCACATCGCAGAAGAATAGAGTCCCTGCCGAATCAGGTGCCTGTCAGCCCAAGTTAGTTCAGGGTAGGACAGGTTAAATGGGAAGTGTGGTAATGCTACGGCATAATCCACCGCTGCCCCCGCAACGGTACACAGCGTCTGCTGAAAGCCCGGAACCTGCCTGATTGATGCAACTATGAAGCGGAGGGCTTCATTAAAGGTTGCTCAATATTCCTTCAATATTGTGTTCCCTGAATTCCCTCCCTTGGTTGCCAATTATTTGGCTTACAAGGACTTATCATGAAAAAAACATTTCAATTATCGGCCCTGGCGCTTGCCTGTGCTGCTGTTACACCAACTTTCGCCAACAACAAAATCGAAGAAATAATTGTCACTTCCTCCCGGGTTGAGATGCCCTTACGGCAGATTGGCACCTCGGTGTCTGTCGTTACCGAAGAGACAATCCAGCAACGAGGCTACACTTCGCTATTCGATATTCTGCGCAGTGAGCCAGCTGTTGCTGTGAGCAATTCTGGTGGAGCAGGTAAAGCGACGTCCCTGCGTATCAGGGGTGAGGAAGGCTTCCGGACCTTGGTTTTATTGGACGGCATAAATATATCCGACACTTCCGGCACCCAAACCGGGCCCAAACTTGAGCACCTGATGAGCTCGAGTATTTCGCGTGTAGAAATACTGCGTGGTCCCCAGGGTCTAATGTACGGTGCCGACGCGGGTGGAGTGGTGAATATTTCCACCACCGCACCAAAGGATGGTTTTGGTGGTCAGGCCAGCGCTGAAGGAGGGCGTTACGGCACCCAGGAGCTCGCCGGTAATATAGGCGGTGCTAACGATTCTGGGGACATAATTCTGTCAGTCTCGGATAGTCATACAGACGGGTTTAATGCGCGCACCACTGATGCCGAACTCAGGGACGACGATGGTTACGACAACACCACCGTACATGGCAAAGTTGGTTGGAATGCCAGCGAGGATTTACGTTTCGAGTTAGTCGCCCGGGATGTCAGCGCCGAAAATGAGTACGACGGGTGCAGGACCGTGGATACGGGGGCAAGCACTGACCTCTGTAGCAATGATTTCGATATGACTGCCTGGCGCGCGGTCGTGGAATACAGCGTTGGCGACTTCAACCATGAGTTGTCTTATAACAGGAACGAAACAAATCGAGAATTTTTCTCTGGGGGTCTTTCATCTTACCAGGCCGCAGGTGAACTCGAGCGATTCGGTTATCTGGGCAGCTATACCCGCAGCGAGTCTTTTCGATTGGTCTATGGCATCGACCTACAAAATGAACAGATTGATGATGGTGGCACGGATGTTGATCGAGACCAGGACGGGTATTACGCTGAGTACCAAGGTGGATTTGGCAACAATCTATTTATCACTGCAGGGCTGCGCTATGACGATAACGAGGATTTTGGTACCCACACGTCTTATCGGGTGAGCAGTGCTTACGTCTTTGACCTCAGTGGCGGCGAGCTGAAACTTCGTGGTGCCTATGGCACCGGCTTTCGCGCGCCCAGTCTATTTGAACTGGCCTATAATAGCGGGCCGTTTTCGTATTTCCCCGCTTCGGAAACAGACCTGAGCGAGGAAATCAGCAAGGGCTACGATATTGGCCTGAACTGGTTTGGTGAGTCCGGGCTTTATCTGGAAGCCGTTTATTTTGACCAGGATGTGGAAGATGAAATCGATTTTGATCTGGACGCTTACTCTGGTTATCTGCAAGGCGACGGTACCAGCAGTTCAAAAGGTGTCGAATTAATTGGCGAGTTCCCCGTGCTGGAGACTCTGGTATTGACGGCCAATTACACCTATAACGAAACTGAGACTGCTAAGGGTGTTGCACGGCAACGTCGCCCCGAGCAGTTGGCGAATATTGGCGTGAACTGGCACTTGCTGGATAGTCGTCTTCTACTGGGATTTAACGCTCGCGGTTCTTATGATGCTGTAGATAACAACGGGAACGATCTTGACGATTACACCGTGGTAGATATTAATGCTAATTTCGAAGTGTTTAACGGCATCGAAATTTATGGCCGCGTTGAAAATTTGTTTGATGAGGAGTACGAGGAAGTTCCCACCTACAATACCAGCGGTATTGCCGGTTATGCCGGGGTAAGATGGTCATTTTAGAATCTGAAAGAGACGATTCGGGAGAACGCAAATGAGCGAAGAAACTGATAAAGGAGTGCGAAAAAACGCTAAACACAAAGCCTCCATGGAAAAACAGAAGTCCAAGGTAGATGCGCGCATAGACGAGGCTGATATCGAGCGCGGCGTGGCTATTTTGCTCACTGGCAACGGCAAGGGGAAATCGAGTTCTGCCTTCGGCATGGTAATGCGAGCATTGGGTTATGGTCACAAGGTAGGCGTGGTGCAGTTTATCAAGGGCCAGCAATTATCCGGCGAGGAAATCTACCTGCGGGAGCAGTGCCCCGGGGTGGATTTATACCAAATGGGTACCGGGTTTACCTGGAATACCCAGGATCGCAGTGGTGATATAGCCGCCGCAGAAAAGACCTGGGCCGTGGCGAAGCCCATGCTGGATGATGACAGTTATGATCTTGTCGTCCTGGATGAGCTGACCTATATGCTGGCCTATAAGTATTTGCCAGAGGACGACGTTGTAGCTGCTTTGGCAAACCGGCCTGTACAACAGAGCGTTGTGGTCACGGGTCGCGGGGGAGGCTCAGCGCTGCAGGAGATTATGGATACTGTCTCCGAAATCAAGGAGGTCAAGCACGCCTTCAAAGCCGGTATCAAGGCGCGCCAGGGTGTCGACTATTAGCGGGGCATCCCCTGTTGCATTGATGGTCCAAGGCACCACCTCGGATGCGGGCAAGAGCATATTGGTTACAGGGCTGTGTCGAGCCCTGGTGAGACGAGGGGTGAAGGTTGCGCCCTTCAAACCGCAAAATATGGCACTCAATAGTGCGGTGACACCCGGTTGTGGTGAGATCGGTCGGGCGCAGGCTCTACAGGCCATCGCTGCAAATATCCCGCCGCACACGGATATGAACCCGGTACTGTTGAAACCCTCCACAGATACACAGGCGCAGGTGATTTTGCACGGCCAGGTCGCATGCCAAATGGGTGCCCGCGACTATCATGAGTATAAAACTATCGCTATGTCTGCGGTGCTTGAATCCTGGGAGAGGCTGCAGCAGCAGTATCAGGCAATCATCGTGGAAGGAGCTGGTAGCCCTGCTGAGATCAATCTACGGGACCGTGATATTGCCAATATGGGCTTTGCTGAAGCGGTGGACATTCCGGTGATTATTGTCGCGGACATCGATCGCGGGGGCGTGTTTGCCCATCTGGTGGGAACTCTCGATCTGTTATCTGCAAGCGAGCAGGCGCGGGTGGTCGGTTTTGTTATTAATCGATTCCGGGGTGACATCAGTCTGTTGCAACCGGGCATAGACTGGCTGGAAGAGCGCACCGGCAAGCCGGTGCTCGGTGTTTTACCGTACCTCACAGATCTGCAACTCGATGCAGAAGACGCTATCGATAGTGGTCAGTTCGCCTCGGGTACAGACTCGCTTCGTATTGCGGTGCCGGTATTCCCCCGTATATCCAATCACACCGATTTTGATGCGCTCAGGGGTCATCCCCAGGTTGACCTGAGTTATGTCGGCCCAGGACAATCACTGCCTGCGAGCGATCTGGTTATTTTGCCGGGCAGTAAAAGTGTGCGTTCGGACCTGGAGAGCCTACGCGAGTTTGGCTGGGACCAGGATTTACTCCGGCATCTGCGCTACGGCGGAAAAGTGCTGGGCATCTGCGGTGGTTTCCAGATGTTAGGAGATGATGTTCACGACCCCGAAGGTGTGGAAGGTCCGGCTGGATCGAGCGCAGGACTGCGCTTACTGCCTTTGACAACGCGCCTGGACCCGCTCAAGCAGTTACGCCAGAGCGAGGGCAAGCTGACACTGGGCGATGCGCACGTTGTTGGCTATGAAATTCACTGTGGCGTGACAACGCAGCGTGGTGAGTTAAAACACTTTGCGCAGCTGGATGAAAACCGTCAGGAGGGTTGTATTTCAGCAGACGGTAAAATAGCTGGCACCTACCTCCACGGCCTATTCGATACACCGGCAGCTTGCGAGGCTGTGCTAGGGTGGGCGGGGCTGGAATCTCCACAACATTTTGATCGCAATGCGCAGCGGGAGCAGGAAATTGACAGGTTGTGTGACTGTCTCGAGCAGCACATGGATCTTCCAGCGTTATTTCCGCAGTGGTATGCGCAGTGAAGTCGATGAATCGTGATCTGCAAGGTAGACAAGTAATTCTGGTGTTGGCTCTGGCATTGCCCGTAGTCATTTTACTGGGTCTGGGAAATGGGGCGGTGCCTCTGTCCGCGGCGGAGACGATGGGGGGGCTGTGGCATTACCTCAGTGGCGATGGCAGCAGCCAGGCCGCTATTATTGTTGGCCAGTTGCGCCTGCCGCGGATACTATTGGCCGCGGTTGTAGGAGCCATTCTGGCCTCTAGTGGTGCGGCCATGCAGGGTCTTTTTCGCAATCCGCTGGCAGACCCTTCCCTGATCGGTGTGACCGCCGGTGCCTCACTGGGCGCAAGTCTCATGATTGTCATGAGCGGCAGTGTCGTCTTTGGCTACGCTGGTTTGACCCTGATATCGATTGGTGCCTTCGTCGGTGGATTGCTTTCTGTGCTGCTGGTTTACAGTCTGGCGAGTTCGCCCAATGGCACGTCTGTGGCAACCATGTTACTGGCCGGTATAGCCATTACGGCTCTTGCCGGTGGTCTTGGTAATTTGCTGGAGTTTCTTGCCGATAATGAAATATTGCGGCAGATTAGCCTGTGGCGCATGGGTGGCTTGGACGGGGCGGACTACCCAAGACTGGTGATTGCTGGGCTGGTGTGCGGGGCCATGATGCTGGCCCTGCCACAATTTGCCACAGCCTTGAACGCCCTGTTACTGGGTGAGTCCGAAGCCAGGCATCTCGGAATCAATGTCGCGCGGGTCAAGATTGGACTTATCGTGTGCGTTGCGATCGGTGTCGGGACAGCGGTGGCGCTGGCGGGAACCATTGCCTTTGTGGGCCTGATTGTTCCTCATATGGTGAGAATGCTAACCGGCCCTGATCACCGCCGTTTGTTGCCAGCCTCTGCACTGGCAGGAAGTTGTCTGTTGGTATTGGCCGATACTGCGGCTAGGCTGGTGTTGGCGCCCACCGAGTTGCCAGTGGGCGTGGTCACCGCTCTTATCGGTGTGCCCTTTTTTATCTCGCTGCTGCGCCGGCGCCATCACTACGGTATGCAGTGATGAGCCTTGTTAAGCTCAAAAAGGTAGACGCAGCGCCCTGGGGCGAATTTTCGCTGCAGCAAATTGAACTCGAGCTTGCCGCTGGAGAAGTACTCGGCGTTATAGGCCCAAATGGTGCGGGAAAAACCAGTTTATTGAAACTGCTGTCCGGCGATATTTCTCCCACAGGTGGCAATTATGAATTACTGGGTAAAGCGATATCGGCTTGGGAACCAATGCCCAGAGCTCGGGTTCTTGCGGTCTTGCCTCAGCTATCGCTTCTCAACTTTCCCTATACGGTAGAGGAGGTCATTTTACTGGGGCGTACTCCCCATCGCAGTGGGCTGGACAGTGACCGGCAGGTTTTGAGAGAAGTCCTGAGTGCCACCGACACCGCGGCTCTGCAGGGCCGTATCTATACTCAACTTTCGGGCGGCGAGAAGCAGCGCGTTCAGCTGGCACGGGTATTTGCCCAGATTTGGCGGGATGAGGGCAGTCCCAGGCTTTTGTTACTGGACGAACCTACCACTGCCCTGGATCTGGCTCACCAACAATTGATTATGGAATCAGTGAAAGGTTTGGCTAAAACGGGTTGCGGGGTGGTTATTGTGGCCCATGACTTCAATCTGGTAGCGGCAATGGCAGACCAGGTCGTCGCCGTTTCCGGCGGACAACTGGTATCCCGGGGATCTCCCGAAACTGTTTTAACGCAGAATCTGTTTGAGGAGGTATTCGGCGTGCGGGTTATCATATCGACGCATCCCGAATCCGGGCACCCGCTGGTGATACATCTATGAAGCATCTAATCATTGGCGGCGCGCGCAGCGGAAAGAGTGCCTACGCTGAAGAGTGCGCCTTTCACAGTGGCCAAGAGCGCTTTTACCTCGCCACGGGCGAGGCCGGAGATACGGAAATGGCAGCGCGTATCGCCAGTCATCAGGCGCGACGCGATGAACAGTGGGTTTTAGTGGAGGAGCCTACGTGCCTCGCTGATTGCCTGGAATCTATTGATCGGAGCGGTCGCTTCATCGTCTTGGATTGTCTGACGCTGTGGCTCAGTAATTGTCTGCATCATAGCTGTCTGCAACGGGAGAAGGCGAAATTGCTCGAGGTGTTGGTGAACCTGGATGCCGATATTGCCCTGGTGTGTAACGAAGTGGGTAATGGTGTGGTGCCCATGGGCGAGCTGTCACGACAGTTTGTCGATCAAAGTGGCTGGTTGCAACAGGACATCGCTCGCATATGCACCCATGTCACTGTGGTTATCGCCGGCCTGCCGCTTGTACTCAAGGAGCCGAATAAATCATGAAATGGTATACCGCCCCCTGCGCAGAACCTTGTGAAGCCAGTAGAGCAGCGGCGTTGGCTCGCCAGCAGCAGTTGACTAAACCGCCGGGTTCGCTGGGTCAACTGGAACACCTCGCTATCAATTTTGCCGCCTGGCAGGGCAAGCCCTTACCCGCTCTGGGAAAGATCGGGGTGCGTGTGTTTGCCGCTGATCACGGTGTATGTGCCCAGGGTGTATCGGCATTTCCGGCAGAAGTAACTGTCCAGATGATAAATAACTTTGTTGCGGGCGGAGCGGCAATCAGTGTTCTCAGCCGTGATTGCGGGGCGGATTTTTCTGTGGTGAATATGGGTACTCTTGAACCCACGCCGCGGGCCGGTGGTTTGGTCGACATGTCTACTGTGCCCGGTACTCAAGATTTTACATTGCAGGAGGCGATGACAGCGGACACCTTGCAACTGAGCCTGGAGGCGGGGCGAAAGCAAGTTGAGCAGCTGGATTGTAGCCTGTTTATTGCCGGAGAGATGGGAATAGGAAATACCAGTTCTGCCTCGGTAATTACCGCAGCACTGCTGGCTTTGCCTGCTGAGGCCGTAGTGGGACGAGGCACAGGGATTGACGATGAAGGCCTGCGACGTAAGCGAGCCGCCGTCGCCACCGCGCTGGATCTGCATAAATTCAGTATGGCGTCGCCAGAGGATATACTGCGTTGTGTAGGCGGGTTGGAAATTGCTGCCATGACCGGTGCTTACCTCGGTGCTGCCCAGCTTGGTATACCGATTCTACTGGATGGTTTTATCTCTACTGCTGCAGCCCTTGTGGCGGTGCGGATCAACCCCGGCGCAAGTGATTGGATGATAGCGGGGCATCGCTCCGTGGAGCCTGCACATACATTGTTACTGGACGCACTGAACCTCCGGCCCCTGCTGGACCTGGACATGCGCCTTGGGGAGGGCAGTGGTGCTGCGGTCGCAGTGGGAATAGTTCAATCAGCCTTGATTTTACACAGCGAGATGGCGACATTTGACCAGGCAGGCGTTGCCAATTCGGGGGAATCATGAGGCTAGTTTTTTTTCTGCTCATCCTATTTTTTACTCACGCAGCTCGCAGCGAGATAGTGGTGACGGACATGCAGCAGCGAGAGGTCCGCTTGGCCGAACCTGCCCAGCGGATTGTTGCGCTGGCGCCACATATTGTGGAAAACGTGTTCAGTGCGGGTGCGGGCGATAAACTGGTCGGTGTAGTGTCTTACAGTGACTACCCGGAACGAGCCTCCGGAATTACTGTGGTGGGTACATACAAATCCTGGAGCCTGGAATCTATCGCCGCTATGGAGCCAGACCTTATTCTGATGTGGGGCTCTGGGAATGGATTGAATAACCTGCCGGCACTGACTCGGCTGGGCGTGCCGGTTTATGTCAGTGAGCCACGCCAGCTGGCAGACATACCTGCGAGCATACGCAGTATCGGTAAACTCGCAGGGACAGAACAGGTAAGCGAGGAGGAAGCCGGAAGAGTCGAGCAACAGTTTGATGCCCTTGTTACCAGGTACCGGCATCGAAAATCGCTCAGTGTGCTTTACCAGGTGTGGAATGATCCGCTGCAGACGGTGAACGGCGATCATATGATCAGTCGAGTTCTGGAGCTGTGTGGTGCCAGCAATGCTTTTGCAGACGCAGTTTCCCTGGCGCCGAAAATTAGTATCGAATCGGTGTTGCATAGAAATCCCGATGCCATTGTGGCCAGCGGTATGGGTGAGGCACGGCCAGAATGGCTGGACCGATGGGCCGACTATCCCTCTCTGTCTGCGGTGCAGCATCAAGCCTTATTTTTTGTCCATCCAGACTATATACAACGGCCCACTGCGCGTCTCATCCTCGGAGCTACGAGCGTGTGTCAGCAACTCGATACGCTGCGGGAGTAGGTCAGTATGACGAATGATCATAGTTATGGTGATGTGCAGATAGAGAGAGTTACGAGTCTGTGAGGCAAGTCAATCGGGGCCCGGGTCGCGGAAAACTAATTTTTATCGGCGATCAGTGAACTTCAGTTATGACTTTATTATCGATTGTTATCGCCGTGATTTTCGACCGCTTATGGGGAGAGCCCAGGCGATATCATCCGCTGGTGGGATTTGGAAATGCCGCTCGCATCCTGGAGAAAAAACTCTGTAGCCCGACCGCCTCGAAAGCTCATGGTATCTTCGGTGTGGCGATCATATTGCTGGTGCAGAGCTTGTTGGTCTATTGCATCCTGGCGCTTTTTACCTCAAAACCGCTGTTAAATATGTTGATGGTTTCTGCAGTCGTTTATCTGGCTATAGCGCCAAGAAGCCTGAGTGAGCACGCGAGGGCAGTAAGTGATGCCCTGCATGTTGGTGACATTGAAGCTGCCCGGTTTAGCTTGTCACTGATAGTGAGTCGTGACACAGGCCATTTGTGCGAACGCGAAATTGCTTCGGCCTGTTGTGAGTCGGTATTGGAAAATGGCAGTGACGGTATTTTTGCGGCCTTGTTTTGGTTCTGTGTGTTTGCCTTTTGTTGTGAAGGTGGTTACTCCATGGGTCTGTACGGAATTGTGCTGTACCGGGGTGTCAACACCCTGGACGCTATGTGGGGCTATAAGAATGCGCGCTATCGAAAGTTCGGCTGGGCTGCTGCCAGGCTGGATGACCTACTAAACTATCTTCCAGCTAGACTGGTCGGCCTGAGCTATGCCGTGATGGGGAACTATCCCAGCGCAATGCGCTGCTGCTTGGAGCAGGGCGGGAGGTGGAAGAGCCCTAATGCCGGTATTGTAATGGCATCCGGTGCCGGAAGCCTGCAAATTATCCTGGGCGGAGACTCAGTATATGGTGGACAGCTTGAGTCCAGAGCGACGCTTGGCTGCGGCAGGGAGGCGCAGGGTACTGACATAGCCGGGGCGTTAGCATTGGTGAACCGAACACTGGTTCTGTGGGTTTTGAGTATCGGCGTTATTAACTGGGGAGTTGGCTGGTGAAACAGAAACCTTTTTCAGCAACATCAGAGCCTCTGCCGTTAACGACAGAGACTACCGCAGTTGATTTTTCATTATCTCAAGACGGCCCAGAGCATGGAGGCGACCTGCAGCGTGCGAGTTTGCGATACGGCATCGATCGGGACCGCTGGTTGGACTTGTCCACTGGGATTAACCCGGACGGATACCCTATCCCCGAAATTCCTGAACAGCATTTTTATCGGCTCCCGACACAGGCAGATGAACATCTTCTAGCTGCAGCAAAAGCTTATTATGGAGCGGAAAGCTTGTTGCTGGGGGCGGGTAGTCAGCCCTTCATAGAGTTGTTGCCAGCTCTGCGGGATAGCTGTCGTGTTGCGATTCCGGATGTTGGTTATCAGGAGCACGCGTGGCACTGGCAACGTTGTGGGCATCAAGTCGTTTGGTACTCGGGTGTCGATCCGCAGCAATTGGACGAAAAAATTCGCCGTGGTGAAGTAGACGCTGCGGTTGTAATAAACCCGAATAACCCAACAACCAGTACTGTCCCCCTGGAGCTGTTATACGATTGGCAGCAGCGCCTTGCGCATCGACAGGGCTGCTTGGTAATCGATGAGGCTTTTGCCGATGTAGCCATTGATTCATCGCCAGATGAGGGCAGCTTTGCCCGATTCAGTTCGTTGCCTGGTGTTGTGGTGCTGCGCTCCCTGGGTAAGTTTTTTGGACTGGCAGGCATACGCATAGGGTTTGCATTGGCAGGTAGCCCTATGCTTAATGCACTTTCCTCCAGGGCGTGCCTATGGTCCGTCTCGGCAGTATCGCAGTATGTTGCTGCCATGGCGCTGGCAGATCATCACTGGCAGCACGAGGCAAAACAGCGTTTACTATTAAACAGTAACTGGATGTATAGAACGCTACATTCGCGCTTTGAAGAGGAGCCCATATTCAAATCTCCTCTGTTTATCTCGGTGTCGATGAGCAGTGCAAAAGCCGAATTTATACATCACAGACTGGCCGGCAAGGGTGTGCTGGCTCGCCTATGGCGAATACCCGAAAGAGAAGACGCACTGTTAAGGTTTGGTTTGATTTCAGAAAAAAATCCTAATGACAGAGACTGTTTGACTAGAGCACTGTTGAGTTGTTGAAAGTGCGCTACCCGGGGCCGATAGTTTCGACTTGATGCGGCTTCGCCAGTTTAATCCAGTGCCCCTTTGGGCGTAAACAACTTACCTCTCACCGCCCTTCGATAGGCTATTGGCGTCACGCCGCAGTGTCTGCGAAACAACTTTGAAAAATAGCTGACATCTCTCAGGCCAACCTGCCACGCCACTTCGCTGACGCTCAAATTACTGGCTCGAAGCAAATCTCTTGCGGTGACGATTCGCTGGCTTTGCAGGTAAGCTTGGGGGCTATAGCCGGTGGCATGGGTAAAGCGCCGGTTTAGACTGCGGCTGCTAATACCAAGAAATTTTGCCAGCTGCGCCAGGCTTATGGGTTCCGCCAGATGGTCTTGCAGCCATTTCTGGCCTTCCAGCACAGTTTCATCATGATGGGAGCCCTCCGGTTCACTTTGGTAGGCAGCACCCTGAAAGGACTGGCGTATTTCTGGAGAGAACTGGTTCTCAATCGCTTTAGCAATCTCGCTGCCAAACCACTGTTCGATAATGTGTACCATTAGGTCAGCGATGGAGTTCACACTGCCTACGCAGTAAATGCCTTCGCTTTGGGTGATGAGGTGGCGGGGCTTCAGGTCTACGTCGGGGTAGCGGTTGGCAAATTGCTCAAAGTAGTTCCAATGTGTAGTGGCGGGTTTGCCGTGTAACAGGCCTGCCTCGGCCAGTAGGGCACTGGCTGTGCCAACACTACAAATACGTGTTTCGGCCATCGCCAGTTTTGACAGGTAGTGCAGCCAACCGCCAGCCGCGCGTATAGTCGCTGACGGGTTTCTCCAAATCGCAGGCAATATAAGCAAATCCAGTGGAGGAAGGTCTTGCAGTGCCAGGTCAGGTTTGAGGGTAATGCCTGTCGCAAGTTTTACTGCTTTTACATCGGGTGCGGCAAGTAAAAATTTAACCCGTGGTTTTCTCTGGTGAGCCGCTGCGGCCGCCATCTGACTGGCGGCCTGCAGTATCTCCATGGGCAGGGTGATACTGGTAGCCAGCGCGCTTGGGTAGAGAACTGCCGCGACGGTATGCACGTAAGATTTCCTCTGAATAGAATGCGGCTAAAATAACATAATTAGTGGCTGAAATGCCATATTACCATTTATGTATTGAAGGTACAGTGATGGCCTCAAAATCATGTATGGAGTAGCAGGGAATGAGCAAACAGCGCTTACCGGTAGTCGTGGGGTTTGGTGGAATAAATGCGGCGGGTCGTGCATCAAACCATCATGCATACGGGCGTATGGTGCAGTCCGCGCTGCCCACTGCTCAGCGCGAACGCATGTTCAGCTCACTTGCTGGCGTCATGGGGATATCGGATCCAGGTTCCAGGCAACAATACATGCTGGATCATACGCTGGTACGACGGGTCGAACTCAGCCACTTCGATGTTAACGCTGTTCCGTGGAACCAGCGCCTGCCCACTACCAGTAATGGCAAGCCTGTTAGTTTTAATATTAAAAAACAAAGTCTTCCTGCCCAGATTCCCTTCGATTGGCGAGTGACCCCTGTATCGGTAACTCATGTCAACGTGCAGATTAGCGGCGAGCAAAACTTTTTACTTCCAACCACGCGTGAGTTTGAAGTGAAGGCGGCGGGGCAACTTCCCACGGGTTTTGAACCGGGTACGCTTTATCAGTCGCGCAGCCATCCCCGGGGTTTGCAGATGATGATATATGCAGCCTCGGATGCCTTGGGCAGTACAGGTATAGCGCTGGACACGATTCTTAATCGGATATCGCCCGATGAGGTTAGTGTGTACGCCGGAAGTGCTATGGGGCAGTTGGATGCTGCAGGCCTGGGCGGCATGGTGAAGTCCCGCTACAACGGGCAAAAGGTCACTTCCAAGTATTGTCCATTGGGTCTGGCAGAAATGCCCGCCGACTTTGTTAATGCCTATGTACTTGGAACCATGGGTTCAACCGGTGCTGCTCTGGGAGCCTGCGCCTCGTTTTTGTATAACCTGCGCCATGGTATTGAAGATATTCGCAGTGGCCGCAGTCGTGTCGCATTTGTAGGTTCCGCAGAAGCCCCGGTAAACCCCGAAGTGATGGAGGGTTATAGCGCCATGGGCGCACTTGCTACCGACAAAGGCCTGAGGGCGCTGGACGGTTTGGCTGATACGGTGGAGCCTGACCATCGCCGCGCCTGCAGGCCATTTGCAGAAAACTGTGGGTTTACCATGGCGGAATCTGCTCAAATGGTTGTGTTGTTCGATGACGAGCTGGCCATGGAGCTGGGCGCGACGATGTTTGGCGCTCCGCTGGACGTTTACGTCAATGCCGATGGCCACAAGAAATCTATCGCGGGCCCGGGCGTGGGTAACTACATAACTGTAGCGAAAGCGGCTGCGGCTGCCAGGGCCATTGTCGGCGAAAAAGTGCTTCGCACCGGTGGTATGGTGCAGGCTCACGGCACAGGCACTCCGCAAAATCGTATCACTGAATCTGAGATACTCAACGAAACTGCGCGGGCTTTTGGCATAGAGAAATGGCCAGTCGCCGCAATCAAGAGTTATGTCGGTCATTCACTCGGTTCGGCCTCGGGTGACCAATTCACTGCGGCTATGGGTGTGTGGCAGCACGGCTTGATTCCCGGGATTCACAGCATTGATGAAATTGCAGACGATGTGGCCCAGTCGCATTTAGCGTTCAGCAAAGAGCACACAGAAATAGCCCCCGACTCACTGGCCTACACTATTTTGAACTCCAAAGGCTTTGGTGGAAATAATGCTTCGGCCACCGTGCTCAGCCCGGATGTTGTGAAGAGAATGCTGCAAAAACGTTACTCCAACGAGCAGTGGAAGAACTGGCAGGGTGCCAATGAAGCGGTGCGCGAACAACAGCAGGCCTATGACGATGGGATGATTGCGGGCACAGAACGCCCAGTTTATAAGTTCGATCATGGCGTATTGGATGGCAGTGATGTTGAACTGGCGGACAAGGAAATGCACATTGCGGGCAAGGCCGTTAATCTGGATTTGGAGTCACCCTTTAGCGATATGCGTATCGACTGAGCGCGCTCTGCCCTGTAGGCTGCGCCTATCATTAGAGTTGGGCGAGACAGGAGAAAAACCATTGACGAGTAGTGATGATCCGGTGACGCTGTGTATTCCGGGAATGCAAACTCACTTACACATGTATGTGCATGGGCCAGAAGACAAGCATGTTTCGCGTAAAATACGGGAGCAGGGGCTGTGGGAGCCCTTTGAAACCTCTTTAATTATGTCGCGCCTACAAGCCGGAAACGTATTCGTAGACGTAGGGGCTAACATTGGCTACTTCACCATAATCGCTGCCAGCCTGGTGGGAGAGCAGGGGCGGGTGTACGCCTTTGAACCCGATCCAGGGAACTTTGGTTTGTTGGAGAAAAATTTCGCGCTTAATTTTTTGCAGCAAAACGTGCATGCAGTACGCGGCGGGCTTTCCAGTTGGGACGGTGCGGGTCAACTCTATCTCAGTGAGGACAACTTGGGTGATCATCAGGTTTATGCAGGTGAGGGCGTGCGAGAGCAACTGGATATTACGCTGTATCAGGGCGCGGAATATTTACGCCGACAGCTAGAACACGACCAATTTGAAACCATAGACCTGATTAAAATTGATACTCAGGGCTCAGAGTTTGACGTGGTAAAAGGGCTGATGCCTCTGCTGCAAGAGATGCCTGTTCCACCGACTATCCTGATCGAACTCACTCCCTTTTCGCTGCGCCAGGCGGGCTCAAGTGGGCGTGAGCTAATTGAATTGCTAGCGGCGTTGCAACAGGGTTTCTGGATTGTTGATCACATCGAACATCAGTTGGTGCTAAGCAGTGCCGAGGCGTTGGCTCAGTGGTGCGATGATGTTGATGTCGTCGATGGCGACGAGGGCTTTATGAATATTCTCTTAGAGTGTGAGGAAAGAAGGGCTTGCTGCAATGAAACATAGGGGGCATAAGAACCGCATTTTTTTGCTTTTTTCATTGTCTGTTTTTTTTTACTCATCTGCACTACAAGCCGAATGGCACAGTGCCGATAAAACCCTTATGGGCACACAGGTGAGTGTGGAGCTGTGGTCGGATGACCCTGACGTGGGTCTGGACGCTATCGATGCCGTGCTTGATGAAGTGGAACGCCTGGATCTCATGATGAACCCCTGGAACGCCGCCAGTGAGCTTGCCCGTATTAATCGGGAGGCGGGAAAACACCCGGTAACAACGACCCCCGAGATTGTCGAAGTGGTTGAGCGAGCGCTTCATTACTCACGTTTGAGTGATGGTGCATTTGATATCAGCTTTGCCTCGGTGGGCCAGTATTATGAATATCGCGAGGGCAAGGCCCCCAACGCGTCACAAGTAGCACTATCGAAACAAGATATCGATTTTCGGGCGATACGCTTGAATACAAACACACGATCTATTTTCTTTAAAAAGCCCGGCCTGCAAATAGACTTGGGTGGTATCGCCAAGGGCTATGCCGTTGACCGCGCTGTTAGTATTTTGCGCAGCGCAGGTATCACGTCGGCGGTAGTAGCGGCGGGTGGTGACACGCGAATCCTTGGTGATCTGGGCGAGAGGTCGCGCACTATTGGCATACGCCATCCGCGTAAGAAAGATGAATTTGTGGTGATGATCCCACTAGAGAATACCGCCATATCGACATCGGGCGATTATGAGCGGTTTTTTATCAAAGACGGTGTGCGGGTTCACCACATTCTCGATCCTGACACAGGCCGTTCTTCAGCAGGCGCGCAGAGTGTCAGTGTGCTTTCTCCACTGGCAATTGACAGCGATGCGCTATCAACGACGACCTTCGTACTTGGATTGGAACGTGGGCTAGCGCTAATCAATAGCTTGTCGGGTGTAGACGCCATTATAATCGATGGGGAAGGGAAGCTTCATTACTCCGATGAGCTGTTACTCAAATCAAGGTAGGGGCGGCTATGTAATATCTGCTTTGAGGTAGTATGGGTATATATCTAAACTAAATGGGATGTTCATAGGCATGACAACATCATCAAAAGTGTTAGCTTCTTTTAGCTACGCAGTTATAACTGCATCTTTAGCCCTTACCCTTTCCGGGGGAGCATCTGCAGCAGCAAACAATGATAAATTATTTGAACAAGTTAACAATGAAGTGCCTGAGCGAGCTGAAGGTGAAGGCACTTACGACAGATTAGTCATACGTGGGGGCTATGTTATTGATGGCACTGGTGCACCACCCTATGGGCCCACCGATATCGTCGTAGAACAAAATCGAATTACCCAAATAAAAGTTGTAGGTTTCCCTGGACTGCCAATAGAAGATAAAGAGCGGCCGGAAAAAGGCTCACGAGAAATTGATGCCCATGGTAAATACGTATTACCCGGTTTTATTGACTCACATTCACATATCCATAATGTAAATGATGGACAGAAAGTTTCACCAGAATACATCTTTAAGCTGTGGTTAGGCCATGGTGTAACAACGGTACGTGAGGTTTATGACGATCAAGGAGAAGATCGTACCTTGGCCTTAAAGCAATTAAGTCAGCGCAATGCGATAACCGCACCAAGAATTTCAGTGTTCCCTTATTTTGGTGCTGTAAAAGATCCAATAACCACACCTGAACAAGCGCGTAAACGAGTTAAATCACTGAATAATAAAGGCGCTGATGGTATTAAGTTTATGGGCGCGAAAGAAGACATTATGTCCGCCGCTCTAAACCAGGCTGAAAAGCTGGGTTTAGACACAACAATGCATCACGCACAACTAGACGTAGTGCACGCCAATGTACTCGATACATCCGGTATGGGCTTAGACTGCATGGAGCACTGGTACGGGTTACCAGAAGCGTTATTTGAAGATAAAGTTATCCAAAACTACCCCACTGATTACATTTACAATAATGAACAAGATCGTTTCAGCCAAGCCGGGCGCTTATGGAAACAAGCAGCAAAACCTGGCAGCGAGCGTTGGAATTATGTAATAGACACATTACTTGAACGTGACTTCTGTTTAAGCCCAACCTTCACCATCTACTTGGCCAGCCGAGATTTAATGCGCGCCTATTCAGCTGAATGGCATTACCAATATACCATGCCGAATTTGTGGCAATTCTATCGTGCTAACCGAGCAGAGCATGGCGCTTATTTCTTCAACTGGACTACTGAAGACGAGGTGGAATGGAAAAATAATTTCAAACTTTGGATGCAGTTTGTCAATGAATACAAAAATAAAGGTGGCACGGTAGTAGCAGGCAGCGATACCGGCTACATTTATAGCCTTTATGGATTTGGTTATATTCAGGAGTTAGAGCTACTTCAAGAAGCCGGCTTTCATCCCTTGGAAGTTATTCGAGCTGCAACTAAAGAGGGTTCGAAAGTTTTGAGAATGGCTAACGATATTGGCACCTTACACGTAGGAAAAAAAGCCGATATTATCATCGTAGATGAAAACCCCATTCATAACTTGAAATCGCTGTACGGCACAGGTGTTCCCAAGCTAAATGATGAAACCAATGCTGTTGAGCGAGTTGGTGGGGTACGCTGGACAATTAAAGACGGCATTGTTTACGATGCTAAAGAGCTACTAGCTGACGTGCGAAAAATGGTCCTTGAGCAGAAAAAACAACAAGGCATCAATCCGGATATTCCAATGACGGTGGAAGCACCGCAACAGTAACCATAAACTATCCGAACAGGCCGTGGACAACACCCATCGCGGTGTAGAAGAGCAGCCAATATCCCGCATCAATAAAAAATAGCGCTTTGCTTTTTTGCGAAAAGAGATAGTTGGTGCCGATTGCCGGAACCACAAAACCAAGACCAACACCAAAAGCTGTCATGACCTTTACCGCCGCAGACATATCTGCCATATAGGAGGCAAAGGTATGTGCCAATGTCCATGAGGCGAGCAGGCTAAATGCAAACGCACCGCCGTAGATGGCACCCATATTGCCCGAGCCAATTTGCTCTTCAGTCAGGCCAACAGCGCCCATCCACTTCTTGCCCATGACAGGGCCGTACCAGATACCGCCAACAGCAAAGCCGGCCAACGCTGCGACAACAATGGCGATCCAGTTTACGTCAAATAGGTCCACGTTATTTCTCCTGTGTGTACTGTCAGTAGCAAATAGGATTCCACTACGTTATCACGCTTTCGGCGATAGTAGTGCTTAGTGGGCCGATTAGTACCAGAGCGTAAACACAAGCTTGATAACGTCCGCTTCAAACTCGTAGAGAGTTTCTTCACCCACCGGGGAAGAGGCGTCTGTGAGGTCGGCAAAGTTGTCATAATCAAACCAGATATGGTCCCACTGCAGGGTTAAAGCAGCGCGGTCCAACAGGGGGTAGCTCAGGGGTCTTTGGTAGCTCACGTAAGCAGACAGGGTCTGGTTATTGAAGTCGCTTAGCTCTTTGTCACGCGCGCGGTAGTCTTTCTCATCTTGAGAGGGCGAAAGAAATAAGTCTTCATAAAAGTCGGCCTGTGTTTGTACGTAATAGCGGTATTTCAGATCGAAGAACCAGTTGTCGTATAGAACGTGAGTGTAGGTGAGTTGCGCAGTGTGGGCGTCGACACCCCAGTCATCGGTAAAGTAGCGATAGCTGCCACCGGCTGTGGCTCTCCAGGGCAAAAAATACTTTAAGCGAATAGAGGCAGCATCGCTGGTACGCGTGTTTGGGTACACTTCCTGCGCAAATTGGTAACCGGCATCGGGGTCCAGGGGGTCGCTAAGAAAGCGATAGCTGCGATAGGGGTTATTCAGGTAGCCCTCGTCGCTAATCAACTCGTAATTAAACCCTATTATCAAATCCTTGCTGATGATCTGGCTGACATCGAAGCGAAAATTATTCTTGTCTATGTCTTCGGAAAATTCACTATTGCCATTTTGAGATACTTCATCTTGCCCCAGCGAATAGCCAAAGCTGACGTTGGTGAGGTCACCAAAAAAGTCCTGGCTAACGTTGAATGAGAAGGTATCCGAGGTGTAGTCACTTTCGTCGCTGTTGGTATAGCTGGCACTAATAATGCTCTTGCCATAGAGATAGTCTGTGCCCAGTGAGTATTCCGTGCGCTTCTCCCCGTACGCGCTGGCACCGCTGGTGATAACGTCTATAGAGGCGCTGCTTACATTGTCGACATAGTAGTTCGCGCTGACTGAAACAGTCTCTTTGAAATTCTTGCGTACCAGTACGGAGGGCCCATCCACTTCCACGCCGCCGCCATCATAACTATGATACATGGCGTCGCTACGTTCTTCGGGCAGTATGGTAGCCCTGGACAAAGAAGCCCCTACCGCCAAGGCGGAGCCGCAAACTAAAAGTAGGGTGGCTCTAGTTACAACCACAACCGCCACCTCCGCTACCCTCTGCGCCTCGCGCTCCTTCCCTGGCCTGGTATACGTGATTGGTGTAGCCACCGGCAATAGGATCGCGCTCAAAACGCATAATGGGGTCCGACAAATTTTGCCTCTCGTAGGGTTTGACCCAAGGCTGTATGCCGCAGGCACACAGCGAAACAACGAGTGGGAGTAGGGCTAGTAATTTCATAAGCTACTTCACTCTTTAATCAGTGTACGAACCTGGCGCTCGTACACGTCTTCATAGCCGGACTTGTAGCCCCGGTGTACAAAACGAATGTCGCCATTGCGATCTACCAACACAGTGGCGGGCATAGCATCAACATCATAAAGCTCGCTAACAGTGTTGTGCTCATCAAACAAAATGGGAAACGTGACCGGAATGTCTCTCAATACCTGGTCTGCCATTTTTCTGTCCTGTTCAACGTTCACACCAAATACGGTGAAACCCAGTGCTTCATATTTTTCCTGCAGTGCGTCGAGATGTGGCATTTCCTGTCGACAGGGGCCGCACCAGGAGGCCCAGAAATTAATCAACACAACCTGTCCGCGATATTCACTGAGGCGGATATTGCTTCCCTGGGCACTCTTGAGCGTGAAATTTTCCGCCGGCCCGATATCGGGTACCGCAAACACCATTGAAGGTAGCATGGCGAAAAGAAGTACGGCTATAGGATTATTTTTCATATCGATACCTAAAAGAAGAAGGTGACTCCGGTGGACCATTCGATGTTGTTAGTTGTCGTATCCTGACCGAATACATCGCGGTCAAAAATATGGTCGCGTACATCAACGCGCCAGGTAATCCAGTCGTTCAATAGCAGTCGGTAGCCTGCACCAACAGACACGGTAAACCAGTTGTCGCCTAGAAAATCAGTGCTGCCCGCGCCTGCAATCAGAAAAAAGTCTGACTTCAGGGTGTAGTCGTCCAAGATGAAGACTTCCCCCGGCAAAGCGTTCCACCCGAGGTTGAGGGTGTAATAGCTGTAGTCGCGTTCACTGTCTTCAAACAGAGGCGGCCCGCCGGTGATCTCCTCGTAGCTGGTGAGGTCGGCTTCGGACACGGCGTAGTCCACTTCAAAGAAGAAGTCCTCGGTGATGTGCCATGCGCCGCGCACGCCGTAGACAATCTCGCTGTTGAAATCCTCGATGCTGAGAATGCCCACGTACAAGCCAACTTCAAAATCCTCTGTGTCGATAGCGGGTTTTTCAATGGTCCTTCGATCGATATCCGGGCTGATGATCTCTTCGCCCACAGTTGTAGATTGTGCAGTGGCGACGCCGGTCATCAAGCTGCCAACTGCGGCCACGGCCGTTAGTAAAACGCGCTTATGCCAATTTTCCATTCGTCCACCTCTTCATCATCGTCTCTGTCGGTCATTACAACGTAGTGTTTGTACTGCAGCCGCAGAATGAGCTTTCGCGTTAAGTAGATGCGCACGCCACCACCCACACTGGCCACATTATCGGTCCTGTCTTCGGTGCCCACCAGGGTGGAGCGCGGCCTGGTTTCACGCACACCGCCGCCAATAGTAACAAAGGGCGAGTAGCGCCACTGGGGAAACATCTGGTGCACGATGCTGCCAGTTATCATACTGCCGTCGGAAAAACTGCCAAAATTTTCCGTCGCCGCTACTTCTACTGAAAGGTTGCGGGTGAACTGCCATCCGCCATATCCGGTTACTGCGTCGCTGCTGTCGAAGTCTCCCAACATAACCCCGAACTCCCATTTTCGATTGGCAAAGCTATCAAGGTTGGGGCTGTGTATTGCAAGAGCCTCACCGGCCTCATTGACGGTGCGGCCGATCTCGTCGATGTGAACCCACCCCTCTATGCCACGTAGATTGCGTACCTTTATCCAATCGGTGCGCTGTTTTAGTAGTTCAACTGACTCGCCACGCTCGGCGATGTAGAACACGGGGTAGGAACGACCAGGTTGTGTGTGCAGCTCGATATAGGGTTCTACTACCGTTGAATACACTGGCACGTCCTGGGTGTAAGCGGGTGTAGCGATTAGAGCCATCATTACAAATACAACGGTGCAGATAGCATATTGAAAATGCGAAAAACTGTTTAGGACAGAGGAATACATGTCAGGCCCTCAATCACTCAAGCGCGGATCGAAGGGGTTATTGTAATACTGTGCACCGATGTCCAACCACTCCGAAATAAGCCGCAGTTCCGGTGGGCTGAGAAGCCCGCTGTGGTCAATCGTGTTGCGTGTTGCAATAACGGGTGTGCCGCTGTCTTCGGTGCAGTTTGCTGGCAGGGGAGGTTGGCTCATCAGGCCGCAGTCGCCACCGCTGAAGCAACTGAAAAAGCTGCCACTGCCATTGGCTGAACCCGCACGCATTACAGCGGGCAAGTCCAGTGTCTCGGTGGTGATAAGCGTATTGCCATCCGCGTCCTCGCTGGTGCACACACGTTGTCGGTCTGCCACAGCGTCACCCAGGGTAATCCACTGCTCCTGATCGGTGCTTAATAACTCACGGTAGGATCGATAATGGTCAGGATCTACATCGGAGGGCGCGGCGCTTAAATCAAGCTGACCGGCTGCAACAACTGTATCGTCCTGTGTGCTGTGGCATCCGACACAGTTGTCAAACAACAGGCCTTCAGCATTGGCCACGGGTGTTCGTACCCGCTCCCAAATCGGGTGAATGTGATCTATATAGTTGATAACTATGCGGCTTGGCTGCGTGGGATCGAGATTGTCGACGACCAAAGGTTTGTCGGCGGGAATATCAGTCCATGCAGGGTCGTAGGCACGGTCTACAATTTCCGGGTCGGGAGTGAGTTCGGGCGCACTCCACTCATCGGTGTAACTCTGCTCCAGAGAGAGACGTCGGTCCACCTCCGTTTCGTTGCCTAAAGGGCGATGAAAATTCCACGTTTGCGCCATCGTTTTACCTGGCTCAATGGCAAACAGATCTGCAGAGTTGGTGGCGGGGTAGCCCGTTGTACCACTTGCCAGTGCGATGGCTCCCGGGTTGGACGATTGAACCTGAGCATCTATGCGCCCGTGAGGGGAGCTGCTGTCGCCACTGTGGCAGCCCGCGCAGTGTAGTGTTTCGCCGGCAGCGACTTGCAGCCAGTAATCGTGGTCTCGACCAATTCTGCGGCCGGCTTCATCCAGCACACTAAAGCTGAATGGTCGTCCCGCGTTAACAACCACCGTCACTGATCCGTCGGGCTCTATAGGAACGTAACCTGCAATTTCACGAAAAGAAAAGGCACTGCTTACGCCAAAGGCATAGCGGGGAATGTCGAAAACCTCTCGGTCGGGAATAGGCACGGGTTGCACAATACGCAAGAAGCGGGCGGGCCTTTGGGTAAACGGTGGCGTACCAGGTTGTCGGTGGCTGGCAATGCCGGCCGGGGAAATGTCGACGCCGTCCAAATCGTAGACACTGTCGATGAGTAAGCGACCATTGTTTTCCAGAGCAAGGTTGGCGTCGAAGTTATCTGCCAGGGGCACCAGGGATGGAAAATTTCTGGGTTCTGCCGCGATAAATTCGCTGACCATAAAGCCCTCTGTGCCTATAACGACAGGGCGTTGCGTATCTTCGGTGGGGTCGTAGATCCATCCACCGTATAGCGGTGGAGCGGGGTTGGTGTTGTCAGCTTGCAGTTTGCACGGCACAGCATCGCCCTGATTTGTAGGGCTGGCGTCTTCGTCAATAACCCTGCAGTCACTCCAGGTGACCAACAAGCGCTGACTGCCATCACGCAGGGGATAAACTGAACCATACTGTCCGCCGCGTGACACTAAACCATCGGTTCTGATTTCGGTGTTAGTCAGTGACTCCTGCGCTGTGCCGCCTACGCTTTGGTCCGTATTTACTAACTGTTCTTGATCTGAATAATTCTGTGCATCGATGATCACAATTTCACCGCCAAAGCTCTCCGCGGAGAAAGGTTTTACAACAGAGACCAAGCGACCATCGTCCAACTCGCGCGCCTGTGTGTATTCCACAGCTGTGCCGTCAGTGCCACTATTCTGGCTGTGAAAACCATATAGCGGCGATAATTTTTCTCCCGATGGGTGAATGCGGAACAGGCTGATGTGATTGTCGCGACCATCATTCCAACGGCTGAATACGATCTCACCGCTGGACAACACGGTGGGGTCCAGATCGTGTCCGCGGTTAAAGGAGACCTGCTTGAACTCGGTATCGCGCAACTGGGGGTCGTAAATGTGCAGCACGGCGGCGGGTTGGTTGCCACTTTCAACCTGTGCTGCAAAAATTTGTCCCCGACCTTCATTCAATTGTCTGGCCTGGCTGGCAACTTGCCTGGTAGAGCTGAATACAATGCGGTCGTCGCTGAGGAAATGTGGGTCGATATCCTGGCCGCCGCCGGTTTCCATGCCCTCGTTACGCTTGATGCGTGATGGGATGAGATATTGGGCTTGAAGCGTTTCGAAATCAAAGGTCCACAGGTTCCACGTGGTTAGCTCCAGGTTGGCGTCCACGGGTTCTGCCACCACTCGTGCGGAAAAGATCAGTGTTTTACCGTCGTAGGAGCTCTCCAGGCCTTTGATGTCAATGGAAAGCGACTCTGTTGCAACAGCTTCTTCTTCTGCCACGATGTCTCTTATTTGTTCGGTTATATCCAGATCATCGGCTGTGGCAGAGGCCCGCTCTCGAACGATCAATCGCGCGCCGGGGGAGAAAGCTAGTGGGTCCCGTAAATCGCCCGGTGATTCCGGAAGGGGGCGAATAATATAAGCCACAGGTATTTCGAGAACAACAGGGTCATCACTCTGTTCGCTTGTGGCCAGAGTGACGTCGCCGCCGCTACTGCTACCGCCGGTACATGCAGCAACGAAGCAAGTAATAATCAGCGTCCCGCACATGCGGAGGGAAAAGTTAGTGAATCCTATGTTCATAAAAGCGTTAGTACACATCTGCGCTATGAGGGTATTGGGTTTTCAGCTTTGCAAATAGAGCAGGAGCAAGGCAAGAGATAACTGGAAAAAAAACAAGAAAAACAAGTGGTTTAGAACAAATGACGGTTTTGTTGGGTTTTTGCTTGCATAACTGTGATGTGCTTTGCAAAAATTGGGATCGACAAAGAAATGCTAGTCCCAAATCCGACACCAATGGGGTCATTGCAGTGTCCCGCCGCTGCTTTATATGGAGATAGTACCGTGGGGAGAACTACTCAAGCTTTGCTGTTTGGTCTGGGATTGACGCTGTCGTTAAGTTGCGCTGCGGGGCCTCGTGAGCAGGCGAAACGTATACACGACCGGCTCACTGGAGTGCCGCCATCGAACGCGATGCTGGATGCCATGGAAACGGCTATAAGCGGTGGCGGTGGGGCCATTACTGCCGCTCTGTATGCCATTGATGGTGCCCCCTCGGCACCAGCTACCGGTGACTTCTACACCGTTACCCTGAAAAACTGGGTGACCCCATGGACCAATGAAGATCAGGATGTTTTTGCCCCCCTGAACGATTACAGTGCGACGATTGTCGGCATGGTACGCGATGAAAAGGATTTTCGTGAAATCCTGTCCAGTGACATTATTTATCGCGGCAACATCCCGGGCATACCCGGCTATTCCAATAGTGACAATCGACATTATGAGTTTTTGGAAGCGTCTGGGAGTGATCTTGGAGACCCCGAAGTGCTGGTGCCAGACACGCAGAGCAGCCTGACAGGTTTTCCTTCCGAGGCGGTGGCGGGTGTCATGAGTACTCGTGCTGCAGCGCGTGCGTTTTTTGTCGATGGCACAAACCGGGCCATGTTTCGCTTCACCGTACTGAACCATCTCTGTGTTGATCTGGAACAGCTGAAGGACCCGGGCAGACCCAGCGATAGAATTCGCCAGGACGTGTCCCGTAGCCCCGGCGGTGACAGCACCCTTTTTCTCAATCAATGTGTGGGTTGCCATGCCGGTATGGACCCAATGGCGCAGGCTTTCGCCTATTACGATTTTCCCTACCCGGAGGAAGAGGCGTTTCCCGGGCTGGAGTTGGATGCGCGCAAGGATTTGGGCACTATGAGTTATACGCCGAACACGGTGCAGCCCAAATATCATATCAACGAAGCCACATTTGCTACAGGCTATGTCACTCCCAACGATCACTGGACTAACTACTGGCGTCTGGGCGACAACAGCGGGCGAATAGGTTGGCGCTCTGCAGCGGGGAATTCCGGCGCGATGGATATGGCGGTGAACCCCGCCTATGCGGAGGGGGACGGTGCCGCTTCGCTGGGGCGTGAGCTCGCCAATACGGATGCTTTTTCCTATTGTCAGGTTAAAAAAGTGTTTCGCGCTGTGTGTTTACGAGAGCCTGCACCTACAGCGGGTGATGTACAGGCAGTGGACGACTCGGTTGGTACTTTTAACAGCAGCCACAACATCAAGCAGGTTTTTGCGGAGGTGGCAGCATATTGCGCCAATCATTTATGAAGCCGTTTATTGTTTTGGCATTAACCGCTCTATTACAGGCCTGTAGTGGCGGCAGCGGTGGCGGTGGCAGCGAGAGAGAATTTGACCCCGTGCAAGATTTGGGTAGTGCTGAGTTTGTCTATGACGGTGCGCCCCCCGCCAGCGATGAGATTCAAAACTTCAAAGTTTCCTTTTACGACTTTGTGGCAGGTAATGATCGTTGCGGCGAGTGTCATACACCCGGTGGCTCTGGTAAAACGCCTTTTGCTGACCAGACCAATGTCAATGAGGCGTGGAAGGCTGCTAAAACCGTGGTTAACCTTGATGATCCTGGTAGCTCTGCGGTAGTAGCGCGGGTGGCCAATGGACATAACTGTTGGCTGGCTGCGGGTCAGGAAGCCACCTGCGCGACAACTATCACAGGCTATATTGAACGTTGGGTGGCCTCTGGAGAGCAATCTTCCAGTGAAGTTCAGCTACTGCCGCGTCGGGCTTATAGTCCGTCCGGCACTAAGGTGCTGCCAGGAGGAATCACAGCAGTTGAGGGCTTGGACCTGACAGGCCCTGGCGAGTTACTGGGGCTTCTACAACAGTATTGTTCCGATTGTCATTCCGATACAAGCGCGGTACCCCAGGCACCGTACTTTGCCAGTGCCAATAGTGATATTGCCTACGAGGGGCTTAGAGGGAAGGTTAATCTTAGCTCTGCGGAGATGTCTCGCATTGTCTTGAGGCTGGATCCGGAGCAACACAACTGCTGGTCAGACTGTGCCGATGACGCAAACGCTTTGGCCGCTGCAATTGATCGCCTGAGTGGTGTCGTGCCCACCACAGAAGTTGATCCGCAACTGCTAATCAGCACGGCGCAAATGTTGGCGGAGGACGGCATTGTTTCAACCGGTGGCGGACGCTTCGAAAGTGCGCTTATTGCCAAGTGGGAGTTCCGTGAAGGAAAGGGCACAACCACCGCAGATACAAGTGGGGTGCTACCCGAAGTGCCACTGACACTGTCCGGCGAATATAGTTGGCTGGGTGGCTGGGGAGTTCGCTTTGTTAACGGCAAAGCTCAAGGTGGTGTCAGCGGCAGTGCCAAGCTATTCAAACTGATTACCGGTACGGGTGCATACAGTATTGAAGCCTGGGTAGCGCCCAGCAACGTCAGCCAGGAAGAGGCCTGGATTATGGGCTATGTGGGTGGTCCGGACAGCCGTAATATGCTGCTGCGTCAGAGCTTATACAATTATGAAGCGTTCAATCGCAGCTCTGTAACCGATGATAATAACGGCGGGGAACCAGCGCTTACCACCAATGACGACGACGAGTTGGCCCAGGCTACTTTGCAGCATGTGGTGGTTACTTACGATCCTGTAGAAGGACGCAAAATATACGTTAATGGTGAATTCAGCGGTGACATTGATCCGGCTGGCGGTGGTTTGCTCAATAGCTGGAGTGAAGCGTTTGCCGTGGTGCTGGGTAATACCACCTCCTCGACCAATCCCTGGTCCGGCGCAATGCGCATGGTTGCTGTCCACAATGCCGCGATGACACCTGAGCAGATTGTGCAAAATTTCGATGTGGGCATCGGCTTGAAGTACTTTCTGATGTTCAGTATGTCAGAACTTCTCGATGAGCCGGGTGTTTGCCACGAAATTGAGCAGGGAGAACGCACTAACTATTGCTATGTGGTCTATGAAGTCAGTCAGTTTGACGAGAGTAGCTATCTGTTCAATAAACCATATTTTGCCAACATCAACCCCAGTGGAGAAGAGTCCAGTTTCGATCTGCAGGGCATTCGCCTGGGTATCAACGGAAAATTGGCAGAGATAGGGCAGGGCTTTGTGAACGTCGACGAGTCGGTAGCTGGCAAGTTTGGAAACCCGGTACAAAGGCTGTCGTCTATAGGCAGCATTATTCCGCTGGAAAATGGCGCTGATCAAGACGTTTTCTTCCTCGCTTTCGATGAACTGGGCGGGAAAAATGGGCAGCGAGATGACGGCGCTTCGGGGCGTTTTTCGCAAACACTCACAGGAGAGGTCTCATCCGATATCGGCGTGCGAACCTTCGACGAAATTAACGCCACGTTGTCGATCTTAACCGGGGTTCCCATCGCTAGTCCCAGTGTCAGCGATGTGACAGGAAAAACAGTTGCGGAAACGTTTACTACCGTGCGTAGAGCATTGCCGAGTGTGGCCGAATTTAATGCCTTTATGTCGTCACATCAAATGGCAGCGACACAATTAACTGCCGCCTATTGTGATGCATTGGTGCAGGATGTCAGTAAACGGGAGTCACTGTTTCCCTCGCCACCTACCTTTCGATTTGACGCGGCTGTAGCAGATTCATCAATCGACTGGCGCAATCACATTGTTGTGCCACTGGTAGATAGAGCGATCAACTCAGGTTTGATGTCAGTCGCTGATCGCGGCCTCATTGTCGATGAGGTTGAACTACTTATTACTGATAGCAGGGATTTAAAACCTTATGTGTTGGTGGGTGGTCGTTATGTTAGCGATCCTGACCGGAGCGTCCACAATAAGCGGGACGGCTTGATCTACTGCGTCAACGATGCGGTATGCCCCGCAACGCGAACTGCTGACGTAGTAAAAGCTGCATGCACCACCGTTTTCGGTAGTGCTGTGGTACTGATGCAGTAGTGGCTACTAAAGGGAGAGTAAGGACATGAGAAGGCGCAGTAAATATCATCAGCTGGATGAAGCACTACGGCATGCCGATCACAAGCGACCCATAACGCGCCGTGAGCTCATATCGCAGGGTTTCAGGGCAGGTGGGGCCACCCTCCTGGGTACTTCTGCGCTTAGTTTACTGGGGCCGCGAGCACATGCTATTTCGCCAAACCTTATTGACAGTGCCTTCACCCGCTACACAAGTTGTGACTTGGGTGCGGTGTCCGGTCGCAAGATACCGTTTATCTGTTTTGACTTGTCGGGTGGTGCCAATATTGCCGGCTCCAACGTGCTGGTGGGAGGCCCCGGTGGACAACGCGACGCATTGAGTACTGCCGGCTACCGTAAGCTGGGTCTACCGCCGGGCATTCTGCCTTTTGGCAATAACCCGTTAACGGCCTCCGGCGATTTTACTGATGACACCCTGGGGCTTTTGTTTCACTCCGATAGCGCTATGCTACGCGGCATACTGGAGCGCAGCAGTAACATGCGCGGTTTTGTAAATGGTGCGGTCATTCCCGGTCGTTCCGACAACGACACCGGTAATAACCCACACAATCCTATGTACGGCATTTATCGTGCGGGTTTGCGCGGCCAGATTTTGCAGCTTATCGGCTCAGAGAATACCGAATCAGGTGGCAACTCTTTAGCACCGACCATGTTGATTGACCCGGAAATACGTCCAACTAAAGTTGACCGTCCATCGGATGCCAGTGGCCTGGTTGATGTCGGCGATTTAAAACTATTGCTGGATGATACCGAGGATATCGTGTCGGTACTGGAGTCGATGAAGCGTATTACCGACTTCAAACTTGACCTGGTTAACACAGGTATCAGCAACCCCACCACAGAAGACAAACGACTTAAAGATAGGCTCAGTTGTGAGTATCTGCGCAGCGCCGATACGTTGGAAAAGTTCTCCAATCCCGAAGCCCTGGATCCGTCATCAGACCCGGAGATCGTGGGCGGCAGTGGCATCTTTACCCAGGCAGAATTTGAGGGTGACCGGGAGTTCAGTAAAGCCGCGTCTGTGATGAAGTTGGTTATAGACGGAATAGCGGGTGCGGGTACGATCGAAATGGGCGGCTATGATTATCATACCGGTGATCGACGCACCGGTGAGGAAAGAGATTTGCGCGCGGGGCAGTGCATAGGTGCCTGTCTTGATTATGCGCGTCGCACTGCCACACCGGTAATGATTTATGTCTTCAGCGACGGCTCGGTAGCCAGCGACGGAGGCATTGAGTTGGTCAACGGTATTGAAAAGGGGGTATGGAACGGTGACAACTCGTCCACCGCGGCTTCGTTCTTTCTGGTTTATGACCCTGCTGGTTCACCCACGTTGATGGATCCAGTGAGTAGCCAGCAAATTGGCTGGATGCGTGCAGATGCTTCGGTTGAAACATCATCTACCCCGGCGGCCAATAACGTTAACCTTAATGTAGAAACTATAATTCTGAATTATATGGCGCTGCACGGTGAACAAAATCTGTTTGGTGAGTCACAATTCTTTCCTGGCCACGGATTGGGTTCTGTTGCCAATCGCGATCGCTTTGTAGCCTTTGAACCTTTGGCCAGTATTAGCAACGGAGTTCTAGTTTGAGATGAATATTCCATTTTCGAAAGTCATTGCGTCGTTGCTGCTCGTTTGGTTCAGCTTTGTTTTTTCGTTAAACACTGCGGCGCAGCAGACTGATGCTGGTACTGCGGGGCAGGGTAGTCTTGCAGAAGAAATTCAGGATATCAAAAAGCTTACCCTGGAGCTTAATCGGGACCTATTCATTCTGGAAGAAGAGTTGCTGTTTCCCAGTAATACGCAAATTGCTGTGTTTCTATCGCTGGACGTTGGCGATTTTTTTGCTCTGGATGCAGTAAAACTCAGTGTTGATGGGGTCGTCGTCACAAACTACCTTTACACCGACAGGCAACTGGATGCTCTGCGTCGGGGTGGTGTGCAGCGTTTGCATATGGGCAATCTAAAATCGGGCCAACATGAAATTGTCGCAGTGTTTACCGGCAAAGGCCCACATGGCCGTGATTATCGCAGAGGCACAACGCTTACCATTGAAAAGACAAATCAGGCAAAGCATCTGGAACTGAAGATAACTGACTCCGAGTCGTTGCAGCAACCTGAGTTTATGGTCAAAGAATGGTAGGCACGCACACATTCAACTGGCACAAGGTGATCTGGCAGCGCGCGCTGATGGGTCTGTGTCTGTGTGTGTCGCTAAATGGCGCTGTGGCAGGCCCTGAAACTGTACAGACTCTGCGCTATGGTACGACGCTATTTCAATTTTTTCAGCAGGACTATTATTCCGCGCTCACCGAGTTAATGGCCGCGCAGGAACTACAGCAACTGGGGCCGCATGAGCAGCGAGCAGAGTTGCTGCGCGGTGGTATGAGTCTGTCCTATGGTATGGATAGAAGTGCCCGTTCGATATTCGAAAATTTGCTAAATGATCCCGACGAATTATCTTCTTTGTCCGATAGGAATCGAGCGTGGTTTTATCTCGCAAAAATGGCCTGGAGAAGAGGGGACAGCGCTAACACTTTGTCGGGTCTTGGTAAATTGTCTGTTGACAGTGATGGCCTGTTTTCTGATCAGGCGGATTACTTACGCAGCGCTATCGCTTTGCACAATGGGGATGAAGCAGCTGCTTTGGCTTATGCCGACAAATTGGCTGTGGATTCTCCATGGCGTTACTACCTGTACTACAATTTAGGTGGGAGTCAGGCTGCGCTGGGAAACTTTGAATCTGCGAATAAGTATTACCTGCGGTTTGACCAAATGGCTTTTCCTACAGAGGAAAGTAAGGAGGTTCGAGATAAAGCGCTGACCGCGCATGGTTTCTCTCTTATGGCTTTGGATCATTTTGGGGAGGCCATGCGTCAGTTTACACGCGTGCGATTGGATAGTCCTATGGCTGATAGAGCCCTGCTCGGTTATGGCTGGGCAGCCAGCGAGATGGGTGATTTTGCTCTGGCATTAAGCTCGTGGCAAACCCTAACCGGCCGTGAGTTGGGCAGTCCCAGTGCGCGGGAGGGTCTGTTGGCAATTCCCTATGCCTACGAGCAATTAGGCAATACAAGTGTTGCACTACAGAATTATCGCCGCGCTGCCAGTACTTATTTGCTCCAGCTGGCGTCGGTTAAAGCTGCCATCGCAGCGTTTCGTGACGGGAATTTAGCCCAAACATTAGATCTGAGTACTGGCAAGCCCGGGGTGGGAGCAGACGCGCATGGATGGGTGTTTGGAGACGATATACTGCCTACGGGATCGCATAGCAGTATCTTGGTCGAGTTACTGACACGACACAGTTTTCAGCTGGCACTGCGGGAGTTACAGGACTTGTATCGAATGGCCTGGCACCTTGAAAATGCAAATGAGCGCCTGCAGAATCTGGCGCAAGTCGATGCGGACCAGCAAGCCAGTTGGGCTTCAGTTACACAAGGGGGGCGACGGGATGAGTTGCAACAACAACATGACAAGCTGCAGCAACGCATAGACATACTCGAAAGAAAAGTACTACAGGCGCAGTCTGGCATCGATGGCGAACGTCTATTGGCGGATGCCGCACAAACCAATTTGTGGGAAAAGCTCGACCGCTCTAAAGAAGTTAGTGCATTACTTGTAGAAAAAAACTCCTCAGCGGACCAAGCGGCTCGTTTGTCGTTGATGCAAGGTCTATTGCTGTGGGAAGACAGCGAGCAGTTTATTGCAAGGCGTTGGAAGGTACAGCGGGAATTGGATGAATTACGGGGGCTCGCCGCTCAGTCGGAAGACTTGCTGGCCAGAGTGGACGACGCCGTTGCTAAACACGGCGAGTTGGAGTTCTCTCGTCGTATTGCTGCCATGGATGTGCGTATAAAACCGCATCGTCAGCGCGTAGATAGAGCTATAACGCAGGCTGAGGCGCACATACGTCAGTTGGCGATAGCGCAGCTGGAACAACAGGAGAATGAGCTTTCACGTGCTTTGGGTCAATCCAGATTGGCTATAGCGCGACTATATGACTATGGCAGTGCGGAGCAGTCACCATGAGGGTGTTTACACTGTTGCTGATATTGTCGCTGCAAGGCTGTGGCATGTATCGCTCGTTCACCGAAGATACACCTCCGCCGGAAGCCACTCTAGCCGACCTGCAGCCCATTTCACTTCCGCAGAAAGGCGAGGCGCTTCCCGCCAAGTCTCTTGATGAGCTGGCTGAGCTGTATCGCTCAGTACTGCCACTGACCAGTGATCCGGATATTCGGGTATCTGTGAATCATCGTCTTGCCGATATAGAAATGCTCAGAGATGAGGAAAAGTTGGCCGAGCAGGGCCCCGGCGCCGATTTATTCAGAGGTGCTATTGCAGCTTATGAGCTACTTTTGAGGGAGAATCCCAGTAGCCCAGAGAGCGATCAATATCTTTATCAGCTATCCAAAGCCTACGAGTTAAATGGTGATAACGATAAGTCACTAGAGGTACTCACCCAGCTGAGCGATGCTTACCCGAATTCCTGGTATTTCGCAGAGTCAGAGTTTCGCCGAGCTGAAAGCCATTTTATAGCCGGTGATTACGCTCGGGCCGAGGCGGCTTACGCCAGAGTGAGTGCAGCTGGCGATAATTCCATTTTTTACGGCAAAGCTCTGTACATGGAAGGCTGGTCCAGGTTTAAACGCAATCAGTACCAAGGTGCCGTCGCCCCGTTTACCGCTAGTCTTGACGCTATAATGCCAGATCACGGCAATATAGACGCACTACAGCGCAGCCAACGTGAACAGTTGGATGACACGCTTCGTATCCTGGCCGTGATTTTCAGTTATCTGGGCGGCGCAGACGCAATCACCACAGCCTATGCACAACTAGGCGCTCGCGATTATCAGTATCTCGTCTACCAGAGTCTGGGCGATCTGTACCTTAATCAAGAGCGTTACCGCGACAGTGCGGAAACCTATAAGACATTCATACTTGATTCGCCTGACTCTCAGGTGGCGCACGAGTTTCAGTTGAAAGTGATTGCAGCCTATGAGCACGGCGGATTTCCTGATTTGGTTGTGTCAGAAAAGCAATTCTACGTGGAGACATTTGAACCGCGCAGCGAAAACTGGTTGAGAGGTAACTGGTCGACGCGTAATGCAATCGATAGTAAATTGCAGCAATTTATACCCGAGCTGGCTAGTCATTATCACGCTCAGGCGCAGCAGACGATGGCCAGGATAGAGGATAGACAACTCGCAGAAGCGCAGTTCGCATTGGCGGCCAACTATTACAAGTTGTATGTGGCCAGCTTCCCTAAATCGGACAAGGTTCCGAATATGGCTTTTTTACTGGGTGAAAGCCAGTTTGAAGCGCGCGACTATGCGGCGGCTATCAAATCCTATGAATGGGTTGCCTACCGTTTTCCGCAGTATGAAAAATCGGCGGATGCCGCCTATTCAGCCATCGCCACTTACGCAAAGATTACCGTTAATAGCGCCGAAGCGGACCAGGCTGCGATAGTGAATGATCGTATTGACAGTGAACTCCGTTTTGCCAGAGTTTTCTTTGAAGACCCACGTGCCAGTGCAGTTCTGGGTCATGCTGCCAGCGATTTATTTGCGCAGGGAGACTACCGTCAAGCTGCCAAAACAGCAGACAAGCTGGTGCGCATAGAGCCCGTACCATCGGTAGATATACTTTCTCCTGCCTGGTTGGTAATGGGACACAGCTACTTCGAACTGTCTGATTTCTCTGCTGCCGAGTCCGCCTATCTGGGTGCCCTGGCAGTTATGAAAAAAAATGATACACGCTATGCAGGCACGCTAGAGCGCGTCGCGGCCAGCGTTTACAAGCAAGGCGAAACAGCAGCAGACAGGGGGCAGTATGCAAAAGCGGCTGACGAGTTCGCACGGGTTATGCTTGTTGCACCAGCGTCCAAAGTACGCATGAACGCACAATTCGATGCGGCCCAGAACTACACGAAAGCAGGCGATGCCAACACGGCGAACAAACTACTAAAAGATTTCCGTATACGCTATCCCGACAATCCATTAACAGCGTCTATTCCCGCAGTGTTGGTGGCAAACTACGAAAAAAATGGACTGTGGAATGAGGCAGCGAGCGAGCTTGATGTTATCCATGCCGGCGAAACTGATCCTGATAAAAAGAGAGATGCTCTTTATCTGGCAGCAGAATATTATGACAAGGCAAAAAATTCTGAACTGGCAATTCTACGCTATCGCAGTTATTCCCACGCCTACGAGCAGCCGTTCGTCATTCGATTAGAGGCGATGAATCGTTTGGCGGAGCTATACGCTGAGGGCGAAGATTACCAGAAACAACGTTTTTGGTTGGATAAGATCATCAAAACTCACGATGCTGCTGGCTCGGCCAGGACAGATCGATCTTTATTCCTCGCGGCCTTTTCCTCCAGCATATTAGCCGACGATGTCTACCAGGACTTCCGTGGCCGTGATTTAACCATCCCGCTAAAAAAGTCACTCAAGAAGAAAAAGTTGGCGATGGATAAAGCAGTGAAGGCTTATAATAAAACCAACAGCTATGCTGTTGAGCGATTCTCTACGCTTGCCACATACAGGCTTGCACGTATTTATCAGCAGCTCGCTAGTGATCTGCTGTCTTCCCAGCGCCCTCCCAAGCTTGATGAATTGGCGCTGGAACAGTATGAGATGCTGTTGGAAGAGCAGGCTTTTCCCTTTGAAGAAAAGGCCATTGCTATTTACCAGACTAATGCTCGCCGAAGTTGGGATGGCGTTTATGATGAGTGGGTGAAGGAGAGCTTTACCGCGCTTGCCAAGTTGATGCCCGGGCGCTACGCCAAATTCGAGAAGAAGGCTATTCTGGGCGAGGATATCTATTAATGAGTGCTGATATGAGTTTTGCAAAAATTGTATCGGGCAGTAAGAGACCGGGTGCAGTTACTGTGTTTGTGTTTGTGTTGGCTGCAGCGTTGCTCTCTTCTGGCTGTAGTGTAGGAGGCTTTGCAAGGGAAACGCCAATTTCGGCTGCGACATTTACAGCAGTAAATACAGAGCAATCAAGCGCAGAAAAATCAGGTAACTCTCTTATGGTGGAGAGGGAAGCAGTTTCCAACGACGCTATGTCGCGTTTCAATTTTAGCAAAAGCGCGATGGCGCAAAGTTCGTGGAAAATCGCCGAAGAAGGGCTTTTGTCGCTAATTGAAGAATATCCTGAGTTATCTGGCCCCTGTCTCAACCTGGCGCTGGTCTACAGTCAAACCGAAGAAAACCGGCAAGCGGAGCATTGGTTTAAACAGAGTATTGCGCGCAACAAGGGCAATATTCTGGCCTACAACCAGTACGGTATTTTCCTGCGAGAGCAGGGCCGGTTTAAACAGGCTGAAGAAACATACCGGCGTGCCCTGTCTGTCTCGGAGGCTGACGCGGATACGCACTTGAACATCGGTATTCTTTATGATCTGTATAGAGGCGACAAAAAAGCAGCGCTGCAGCATTTTAGCCGTTACCAGGAACTACAACCTAGCGAAGACCGTGTTGTTGCCGGGTGGATTGCTGATATTGAGCGGCAACTCAATAGTGTCGCGGTAGTGGAGTGAACTGTGAATAGGACATCAATAACTGTTTTTTTATTGCTTCTGTGTAGCGTTGGTGGCAATGCCTATGCGCAACAGGGGCAGCGTGAAACGCAGGTTATATTACACAGCACGGTAACTGGAAACCGGGAGCAGCCCCGGGTCATGTACATCGTGCCCTGGGATCAACCCGGTGACTCACGCTTTGAACATAAACTGCAGCGCAGTATTGCACGCGAGTTGTTCGACCCGATCGACCGCGACGAATTTGTGCGAGCAATGACTTACAAGACAAAACTGAATTCTGTAAAAAAAGGGGAAGACCATGGAAAGCTATGACCTGATCGTTCGATTTTTTCAAACCGGGGGCCCGTTTATGTACCCTATTGCGACGGTGCTGGTAGTGGGGCTTGCCATTGCGGTTGAGCGCTGGCTTGTGCTGAGTACTGCCGGATTCGCTAACCGGCGAGCCTTCGATACGGTCATGGGGCATCTGCGCAAGCAGGAATACCAGGCTGTGGTGGCGGCAGGTAATAAGTCTCAGGTACCTATATATCGCATCGTTGCTGCAGGCATTTCGCGATTTGCCCATAGCAAGCGCCGTGATGATATTGAATCAGCCATGGAGGAGGGCGTAATGGAAGCTCTACCTCGACTCGAGAAGCGCACGCAATATTTGGCTACGCTGGCCAACGTAGCTACGCTGCTTGGCCTGCTGGGCACTATTGTGGGGCTTATAGCTGCATTTACTGCGGTAGCGAATGCGGCACCAACGGAGAAGGCCAGTATGCTGTCGAGTTCTATTTCTGTTGCAATGAACACCACTGCGTTCGGGCTAATTTCAGCCATCCCTCTGTTGTTATTGCACGCCGTTTTGCAAACCAAAACAATAGAAATTGTAGATAGTTTTGAAATGGCTACCGTCAAGGTTCTCAATGCCCTGGTTGATGCCGATGCTTTACCCCACCAGACCCGCGATAGCGATCGGGCCTGAGAGCCAGCACCAAACGTGGATATTTTATTATGAACAGGAAACGGTACAGGCATGTTTCGAAAGAAGAGGCCGAACTGGATATCACTGCCTTCATGAACCTGATGATTGTATTGGTGCCTATTCTTCTGCTCGGTCTGGTTTTTTCGAAGATAACAGTTGTCGACGTGACGCTGCCCGCAGGGTTTTCCGGCGACGATACAGACAATAAGCACATCGAGTTGGTGATCCGAAAGGAGAATCTATCGTTGGCTTATCCCCGGGGTGTTTTACTCAAGACTATCCCGATGCTGGAAGACAGTGGGGAGTATGATTTTGCCATGCTCAGTCTTGTACTGCAGGAGGTAAAGCGACAACTGCGCGAGAAGGGCATAGAAAAACAGTCGATAACGATATTGTCCGAACAGGATATTGAATACCAGACCATAGTTACCGCAATGGACACGGTGCGATCATTCAAAGCAGTGGTCGCTGCATCGGTAGTCGACGCGGCACTGTTTCCCGACATCTCTTTTGGCGATGCGCCTGGCTTACCGCAGCAAGGGGATTCCTTATGAGTAGCTCACTGCGGGCACGACGAATGAAGCGTAATCACAAGCGTGGAGCAAAAGCTGCCAAGCTCAATCTGGTGGCGCTGATGGATATTTTTACTATTCTGGTTTTGTTCCTCATGGTCAATAACGGCGATGTGGAAGTGCTGCAAACAGACAAAACTATCGTGCTCCCCGAGTCTGTTTCCGAGCAAAAACCAGAATTAGATTTAACCATACGTATTAGCGCCGATCACATAGTAGTGCTGGGCCGAAAGATTGAAGATGTAGTTTCTGCGCTTGAACAGGACGACGATATCCTACCCGGGCTCGATAAAGAGCTGCGCTATCAAGCTTCACGGGCGCCTGCGCTTAGTGAAGAAGAGCAGAAGCGTGGTCGTTCGGTCATTATTATGGCTAGCAGTGACATGCCTTACAAATTGCTTAAGCGTGTGATGACCAGTTGCGCAAAGGCCGATTATCGCGATATTTCTCTGGCGGTCAACAGTGTACCGCAAGAGGAGGAAGTGCTATGAGTGTCGCCACAATGACCCTTGAGTTACAACTTCCCTGGGAGTCCAGCGCAAGTGAAGATGCACGCTTTCGCAAGATATTGCGAAACATGCTGTCTGCGTTTTTGGTGTTCGCCGTTATCGTGCCGTTTTTGCAGGTGGATGAACTGACACGGGTGCAAAAAGAAGAGCTTCCGCCTCATTTAGCTCGTGTGTTGCTTGAGCAAATAGAGTTACCGAAACCGGAAGTCGTGAAACCCAAGCCCAAACCGATTGTGAAGCCCAAAGTGCAGGAAAAACCCAAGCCGAAACCAAAGCCAAAACCAAAGCAAGACGTAAATGAGGCGCGAAAGGTCGCGCAGACATCCGGGGTGCTGGCTTTTCAGGACGATCTGATGGAGATGCGCGACAGCGTTGACCTCGATTCGCTCAGTCAGACTCAGACCCGCCGTGGAGAGGAGAGCGCCCAGCAGATGGAACGCTCTGTCATTACCAGTGGAGTAGCCGGGGACAGTGGCGGTATTAAAACCTCTTCCTTGAGTCGCGACACGGGTGGTGCGGCCTTATCATCCCATGAAGCGACAAAAGTCAGCAGCACCATTGCTCGCAATACCAAAAAACGCGCAAGTTCAGGTCAGTCCGCCAATCTGGGAGGGCGTAGTGATGAGTCTATACGTCGTGTAATGGACAAAAATAAAGGCGCCATCTACTCGATCTACAACCGCGCCTTGCGCAAAGATCCGCTATTGCAGGGCAAGCTCGTCTTCGAGATGCTCATTGACGCGGGGGGGCGGGTCACCGAATTAAAGCTACTCTCCAGCGAACTGAGTGATGAGGCCTTGTCGAAGAAAATACTGTCGAGAATAAAGCTCATTCAGTTTGGCGCTGAAGATGTGCATTCCACCAGGGTCAATTATTCCTTCGATTTTCTGCCCTTCGCCTAATGCGAGGGCAGAAAGTTACAGCCTATTTTGTTAGGGCTTCGCCCACTTTATCCATATCGACAGAATCGGCTGCTTTCTTTTTGTCTACGGATTCGTAGGCTTTCTTGTAATCGACGTCACCACCTTTGACAGCATCGGTGAGCTTTTCCTTGTCGACAGACTCAGCAGCCTTGTCGGTATCAACCGCTTCCATGAGCTTGTTAACGTCCTGCGCAAACACGTTGGCTCCAAAGGTAATTGCGATAGTAGTGCTTAGAATAGTGAGGATTGCTTTCATAGTCTGATTCCCTTGTCTGTAGTTTTATAAAACTCGTCTGTCGGTGCAGCGAGTCCGGCGGTCACTATACCTGAGCATGGTAATAAATGTCTCCCTGTTGTCTTTCCCGTAATGGATTTACTGGTATCATTGCGCACCTATGAATGAAGCCCTTCAATTACTACTAAATAGAAACTCAGTCCCTCGATTGTGCGAGCCGGGACCTTCTCCTGCTGAGTTAAAGGAAATGATCAGAGCCGCGATACGGGCCCCGGATCATGCCTGGCTTCGGCCCTGGCGATTTTTGGCGATACAGGGAGAGAAAAGAACAGCTCTGGGCAGTATACTGGAAAGCGGGCTGATAGGGCGCAATCCGAATGCCGACGCCAGCGCACGCGAGAAGGCCAGGAAGTCATCGTTTAGAGCGCCTCTGGTTCTCGTGGTGATTACACGGTTGAGTGAACACCCCAAGGTACCGTTTGTGGAGCAGCGTATGTCAGCAGCCTGTGCGGCTCATGCGATACTCTTCGCTGCCCAGGCACTGAATTATGCCGGAGTCTGGCGCACTGGCGATGCCGCCTTCGACCGTAGTGTGATGACCGGACTGGGCCTTGGCACAGATGAGGAAATAGCCGGTTTTATCTATTTGGGCACACCAAACGGCCCCGCAAAAACAATACCCACACTGGACCCGGATGACTTCCTAAGTCACTGGTAGCAACTCAACATAAACTATGGAAATAGACATATGACTCCCACCTTTGAAACTTTGGAGTTGCAAATTGATCGGCACGTTGCAACCGTCTCGCTGAACAGGCCCGACAGAGCCAATGCGATGAATACAGCGATGTGGACTGAACTGCAGACCTGCTTTGAATGGTTAGATGAGGAGCCCTCGGTACGGGCGATTATACTGGCGGGAAATGGCAAGAATTTTTGCTCGGGCATTGACCTTGCAATGTTCGGTACCATTGCTGGCGCCCACTCCGAACCCGCGCGCAAGGCAGAGGAATTGCGCCGCACGATTATACGCTTGCAGGGTAATTTGAATGCGATAGAAAATTGCCGCAAGCCAGTATTGGCCGCGATTCATAAAGCCTGCGTAGGCGGAGGTATCGACATGACCTGCTGTGCCGATATGCGCTACGCATCAAAAGACGCGTATTTTTCCATCAAAGAAATTGATATTGGTATGACCGCCGATGTCGGTACGCTGCAGCGCCTGCCCAAAATTATACCCGATGCCGTTGTGCGTGAGTTGGCCTATACCGGGCGTAATATGAGTGCCGATGAGGCGAAGGAAGCAGGTTTCGTCAATCGGGTGTTTGAAGACCGCGACACACTGATGCAAGAGGTCACGGCCATCGCTCGCGAAATTGCTTGCAAATCACCTCTGGCTATACGCGGTACTAAAGAAATGCTGTTATATTCCCGTGATCATTCGGTGAATGACGGGCTAAATTTTATAGCCACATGGAATGCTGGCATGCTGTCGGAAGCTGATCTGGGACTAGCCATGGCGGCCCAGATGGAGCAGAAATCAGCGGAATTTGAAGACTAACAAGCGCGTGTAGTTACAGAGCGTACTTTTCTTGGAGATCAGTAGATGAATTTCTTGTCCTGGCTTAAGCGGCCCTGGGTGCATTTTGTTGTGCTTGGTTTGCTCCTTTTTTGGCTGGAATCCATTGTATTTCCGCCACCCAAGCCGGCCATTGGGCCACTCAGCGAGGCTCGCCTCGAAACCTTACAGCAGCAGTGGTTTACCAGCACGGGTCGCTTGCCTAATCTCGAACAGCAACAGCGTATCGTGCAGAGTGAGTTGGACCGCGACATGCTGTTTCAAAAAGCACTGGCGATGAATATCCATTTGTATGACACCGTGGTCTATCAGCGGCTGCTGCGTAATATGAGTTTTTTACAGCTCGCGGACGGCAAGACCGAACGTGAGCAGTATGAGCAAGCTCTGGATATGCGCCTGCACCTGGGTGACGAGGTGGTAAAACGCCGGCTTATTCAAATAATGGAGCAACTGTTACTCGCTACCAACCCACCGGTAGCCCCTACCGAGGAAGATATCAAGGCGTCCTTTGAAGCGCGCAAGCAGGAGCTGCACAGGCCTCCACGCTATTCGATTGAACACCTGTATTTCAATCGGCAAAGGGAAGGTGAAGTCGACAAGGTTATTGCCGCAATCAACGAGCAGGGCTTAACAGCACAACAGGCACGCAGTATGAGTTCGCCCTTTTTGCCTGGTTATATTTTTAACCGGCAAACACCCGATCAGCTGGCCCGACATTTTGGCGCCAGTTTTGTCACAAACTTTGAGCAAGCGACACCACAAGCAGCTCACTGGTTGGGTCCGGTGCGCTCCACTTATGGACTGCACTATGTGTGGGTAGAGGCCATTGAATCTGCACGTGATGCAACTCTGGAAGAGGTGCACGGGCAAATACAGCGCGACCTTGAACTACAGGCCAAGTCTAAGGCATTGGCCTCCGCTGTTGAAAATTTACGTAAAGATTACGAGGTTATATTATGAAGTTTCTTCGTATCTTTGTGGGTCTGATAGTCGTCTTCGCGCTGTCTAACACTGCACAGGCGCATCGCTTCGCCCCCTCTTTACTGAAAATGACCGAAACCGCTGGGCATCAATACAACCTTGTGTGGAAGACCCCCGCACAGGCGACGTCCAGCATTCCGCTGCAGCCAGTCTGGCCTGAACAATGCGAAGTATTGAGAGTCAGCCCTGCCCAGATTGAAGGAACAGGCAAAGTGTTTAGCTGGTTGCTGCAATGCGATGGCCTGGGTGAAGACGGTATGGTGGGTGAAAAGCTCGCAGTCTCGGGACTGGGTGCCAATCAGGCTTCGGCCATGTTGATGATCGACCTGTTGGATGGCCGTAGCTATCAGCAGGTACTCAATGGCGAACGCGGCGAATTTGTGGTGCCAGCGGAGCCGGGGCGGGGTGAGGTGGTCAAGGACTACACCGGGCTAGGCTTTGAGCACATCTGGGGTGGTTTCGATCACTTGCTGTTCGTTTTTGGATTACTGCTACTGGTAGGTGGCGGCTCACGCCTGGTGTGGACAATCACCTCATTCACCGTGGGCCACAGTATCACTCTGTCGTTGGTAACGCTGGGTTATTTTGATTACCCCGTAGCCTGGGTGGAGTTTGCCATCGCCGTGAGCATTTTCGTGCTTGCAGTTGAGCTCACTCGTACAGGTAAGGGCGATATGCTGCAGCGCTACCCCTGGTGGTTGGCCGGGGGGTTTGGTTTGCTGCATGGTATGGGCTTTGCGGGAGCACTGGTCGAAACTGGATTGCCCTACGAAAATCTACCGCTGGCTTTGTTATTCTTTAATGTCGGTATTGAAGTTGGTCAGTTGTCGTTTATTCTCGGTGCACTAATTATCTGGCAGGTGTTAAAGCGTGTTCTGGGTGAGCGCCCGCAGCGCATGATGCCTATTCCAGTTTATGTGCTGGGTAGTTTGTCGGCCATGTGGTGTATTCAGCGGGGTATGGAGGCGCTAGCTTAGCCAGAGCCTCATCGCAGACGCATAACAAGGCCGATTTCCTTTTCTATAAAAGATGATTCACCTTATGGATAATACGAAATATATTTACAGAAATGCGATTTTTACCAGGAAGAATAACCAGGTATCGCTGGTTGACATAAATCACCCGGAAAGCATCACATCCCTGGATGAATGGTTGGGCATTGTTGTTTCGCTAGCTGATGGTCAGCATACAATAGCGCAAATGATCGACTATATGACCAGACAGTATCATGAACCCCCAGTAAATTTGGAGGAAACGTTACACTCCGTCATTGAACGATTGGAAGAGGGTAACATTGTCCGGCTGAGTACTAGGGTTGTATCCTTGCCCTATTATTTGTCCTTGCCAATTGAAGAGCTTGATGTTGAAAAGGCCAAAAAATTGATTGTAGAAGACGGCTACAATAGCTCTCCAGGCAAATTAAACTAACACCCCCGCGCTGCTCTGGAGTGTTTCTCTTTTCAAGGATTGCCGGGCCAGTCTTTCATTTCGATAAAGGGGTGAAAAGCCAACGCTATACCTTCGTTGACGTTTGTTTCGTTTTCCAAAATGCTGCGGCGGCGGATAAAGCGGCCACTGGAAGAACGGGTGTCTATAGCGTCTGTAGCGTCCAGACCTCCGCGACTGCTGAACAAATGCTGCAGCTCAATGTTGTAAATACTGATCTGGAGAGACGCCACAGAGGCTTGTTTGTACCAGTCGAAATCGCCAGAGACGCCATTGCCAGGGCCTTGCAGCGAAGGTTTTCTGCTCACACCGTCCCAGCGCGCAAGGTGCTTAAGGCCGTTGCTGAATGATTCTTGCAGTTCCAGAAGATCGGTAAAGATAAAGGCATCCACACCCGATTTTTTCATCTGGTCTCGCACACTGGTCATTATCTGGGCAAAGGCTTTCATGTTGACCTTGCCGGTAGTAGGGTCAACCGGGTTGCCAAAAGCGCGCTCTGCGGTACTCCAGTGTTGCTTGAACTCCCGCTGTGGCAGAACCTTGTAGCCGTTGTTTTTCAGGTATTTCTCCACCATGCCATCGATACGCTTGGACTCTTTCTCAAGATAAGACCTGGAGGGCGCGCCGAGGTTTACGTGGGCCAGAACCACGGTCTTGACCTCAGTGGTAGCTAACACTTCCTTATTGATATTGAACGGGTATACCGTTGGGTTGTGAGTTGGGCCGCTGGCACAACCAGCCAGAACCAGAGTGAAGACTGCAATTAAGCTTGTTAGACGCATGTTAGATCTCAATCCGTTATAGTGAGGGCATGTTAGCAAAATCTATCTCAAGACACAGCGTTCAATGCCGATAAATCTCTATCACAGTGTCACTGGCCCCGAGCTGACCAGTGACGCCACTCCATCGATTGTCCTGATGCACGGCTTATTTGGCATGGGCAGCAATTTGGGCGGCGTTGCCCGTGCACTGCAAGATGCTTTTCGCGTATACAGCCTTGATTTACCTAATCATGGCAAGTCTGACTGGCTAGCCGGGGCAGATATTGCCACTATGGCTGACTGCGTTTCAGACTGGATGATCGAGCAAGGCTTGCATCACGCACATTTTTTGGGTCATTCGCTGGGGGGCAAGGTGGCGATGCAATTGGCCCTGCAGCAACCCGACAGGGTAGATTCCCTGTGCGTCGCCGACATTGCGCCAGTAGCCTATCCACCCAGCCATGATGCTGTGCTGGAAGCCCTGCAAGCCGTGGCAGACGCCGCAGTGGCATCCCGCTCAGCGGCACGTGAAATCATGGTGCCATTCCTCGAGGAGGATATGCTGATTCAATTTTTGTTAATGAGCCTGGCTCGAAGTGACCAGGGCGTTTACCAGTGGCGCTTTAATCTGCAGGAGTTTACCCACAACTATGGGCTGTTACGCGCAGGCCCGACAATGGTTGATCCCTTTGACAAACCGGTGTTGTTTGTTAAAGGCGCGGACTCTGATTACATTCTGCCGCAGCATCGAAAACGTATTATTAGATTTTTTCCGCAGGCTTCCGTGAAAGTCATGGCGGATTGTGGGCACTGGCTGCACGCCCAGAAGCCGCGTTTGTTTAACAGTATTGCGCGGCGCTTTTTTGTTTCTGACAAAATATGACTCCTGTGGCGAAATCGGGAAAAGGGACGTATGCTGGCGGCATTAATGACAGGTCAAGGGAGTGTGGAAAATTATGAGCAGTGAGTTTCAGGTTCCGCAGGGTTTCAAACAACTGGCAGGTGTGAGCCCGGCAGAAGATGATATAGGCCCATTTTACTACAAAAAAAGTGATTCAGGTTTGCAATTGGGTTTTCATGCTCAGCATAAAAACTGCAATGGCTTGGGCACAGTGCACGGCGGTGTGCTGATGTGCTTTGCCGATTACGCTGCAACCATGCTTGCCCTCAGTGGTGTGAAGGAGAACTGCGCGACTATAAGCTTCACCAGCGATTTTATGGCGGCGGCGAAACGGGGCGACTGGATAAGTGCAAATGGTGTGGTTGTTAAGCGCACCGGTTCACTGACGTTTTTACGCGGACAGCTGCAGGTGGGTGAAGAGCTTGTGTTGAGCTTCCAGTGCGTAATGCGCCGTCTTAAAAAACCTTCCTGAACCGCTCTGGAATTCGATATGTATTTTACCTTGGGCGAAGTGCTGGTGTTGTTTGGGTTTGGTGCACTGGGACTATTTTTCTTCAGCGCCATAAGAGTGCGTGAGATAGCGGTGCAGGCAGTACTGCATGCCAGCAAGCGCGATGATTTTCAGCTACTGGACCAGAGTGTGCATATACAGCGGCTGTCCCTCAGTCGCGACGCCACCCTGAGATGGCGTATCTGGCGACAGTATCGTTTCGACTACAGCTATGATGGCGTGGAGCGCAGGCAGGGTCACGTGATGATGCTGGCAAAACAGGTGCAGGCAGTGGTAGTGAGCGAGCGTCCCCAAACCTTACACTAGGTCTGCACAGCCTCTATTTTTTGATCTGTGAATTCAACATCTTGGCTATTTTTTCCCCGTAAGGTGGGAGCGTGCCAGCAAGCTTGGCTATATCGACAAAACCCTGTTGGAATACAGATCGGGCGTGGCTAAAGGTGCGAAAGCCATCACGCCCCCGGTAATTGCCCATACCGCTGCTGCCCACACCGCCAAAAGGCATGTCGTCGCAGGCCACATGCATGGCAATGGTGTTTACAGACACACCGCCGGAGATGGTCTGTGCAATGACCTTGGCCTGTTCGTCCTTATCCTTGCCGAAGTAGTAAAGCGCGAGTGGGCGCTCCCGCTCATTGATGAAGTCAATGGCATCCTGCACATCCGTATAAGGTTTAATATTGAGGATGGCGCCGAAAATTTCATCCTGCATACATTTTAGCGAGTCGTCAGGGTCGACAAACAAGTGCAGGGGGATTTTGTGTGCTTCTACAGATGACCAATCTTCCCCTTCGGGACACAGGGGAATAATGCGTGTGCCGTTTTCTGCGGCTTCATCGATGTAAGCCTTAACCCGATTAAAATGTCGTTCGTTAATGCAGGCCACGAAATCGGGGTTATTCGCCACCGTGGGATATTGCTCTCGTATGACTTCTTTGCAGCGGTGAATAAACGCCTCGATGCGGCTCTGTGGCACAAATACGTAGTCGGGGCTGACGCAGATCTGTCCGCCGTTCATCGCTTTACCCGTAATGATGCCTTCTGCCGCCTGATCTATGTCGGCACTGTCGCTTACAATGACTGGTGACTTACCGCCAAGTTCCAGTGTTACCGGCACCATGTTTTCTGCTGCGGATTTTAAAACCATGCGCCCTATGCTGCCGGCACCGGTGAAAATAAGGTGATCCAGCGGCAGGGCACTAAAGGCTGCTCCTACTTCCGGGCCTCCTGTTACCACGGCAATCTCAGACTCCTCAAAATACTCACTAAACAGCTTTTTCATCAGCTCGGCGGTATTCGGGGTGTATTCCGAGGGTTTCACCATGGCTCGGTTACCTGCACCCAACACGTCGGCCAGGGGGCTGAATATCATATTCACCGGGACATTCCATGGTGTCATGATGCCCACCACACCTTTGGGCTGATAATGAACATGGGCTTTGGCACCCAGTAAATTCATCGGAATAGGGGCTGAACGTTTTTCTGCTTTCATCCACTTTTTGATATTTTTCTTGACGTGTTTGAGGCTACCGATGGAGTTCATAATGTCCATCATTTGCGAAACAGGTTTTGTTCGGCAGGAAAAATCCTGGTCTATGGCAGCACAAATGGCATCCTGATGGTCTACCAGCATGGCAATACAACGATCGATGCGGTCGATACGTGTTTGCAGTTGCACAGGTCCCTCGGCCTTAAAAGCGGCGCGCTGGGTGTCGAGTATGGATAGCAACTCAGCCGAGGCGGAGCCCAGTTTTGTAGGTGCATTCATTGTTTATTCCTCTGTTTGGCGTCATGCAGAAGCATGTCGGCGCATTTCTCTGCGATCATAACTGCAGTTGCATTGGTGTTGCCGGTAATCAGCGTAGGCATGATCGAAGCGTCAGCAACCCGCAGGGATTCGATGCCGTGGACTCTAAGACGGTCATCCACAACTGCCATGTCGTCATGGCCCATCTTACAGGTGCCCACGGGGTGGTAGACCGAGTTAGCCTCGGCGCGCACATAGTCGAGAATTTCTTCATCGCTCTGGGCCTGCTCTCCGGGACTAAATTCCTGACCGCGGTATTTGTCCAAAGCCGGCGCTTTGAATACGTCTCTTACCCTGCGTACGGCAGCGACCATTGTGTCGCGGTCACTTTGGGTAGAGAGGTAGTTGGCTTTAATACTGGGGTAGGTCTGCGGGTTGTTCGCGGTAATGTGCACGCTGCCTCTGCTTTCGGGTCTGAGCTGGCAGACCGTGGCCGTGGTACCGGGAGCCGTTTTCAGATTGCCTTTGGCGTCGGCCTCACTGGCAGCCGGGGCGAAGTGTACCTGGGCCATTGGGCGATCCTGGTTTTCATCGGTGCGAAAAAACAGTCCCGCCTGAGCGGCCGGGTGAGCGAGTAGCCCGCGACGCCTGAATAAAAATTTGAGCACGTTTCCAATCAGTGTAAAGGGACGGGTTTCCTCGTAAAACGTTCTCACACCGTTTAGGCCCTGGAGAATGTTTATGGTGAGGTGGTCCTGAAGGTTTTCGCCCACGCCGGGCAGCTCCTTTTCAAGCTCAATGCCCAATGGCTCAAGGACCTCTTTACTACCGATGCCCGAAAGCTCAAGTAATTGCGGTGAATTGATGACACCGGCGCAGAGTATAATTTCACTTTTGGCATAGGCGGTCATCCGGGTTTTGCTTTTACCTGTGGTTTGCTCATATTCAATACCCACCGCCTTGCCGTCTTCTATGAGTATGCGATGGCTAAGCGCCTGGGTTTTAACAGTGAGATTGGGGCGCTTCTCGCATAGTTTGAGGTAGGTTTTGGCCGTGCTTTGGCGCGTGCCATTTTTGATATTCAGTTGATAATATCCAGCACCGTCCTGAGTTGCCCCGTTAAAATCTTCATTGTAGGGCATGCCGGTTTGTACCGCGGCTTGCAGGAACAGTTCAGCCAATTCCAGCTTCTCTTCATTTTTAACGTTCTCAACCCATAAAGGACCGCCGTAGCCGTGGTACTCGCTGGCACCTTCGGCCTTATTCTCGGAGCGCAGGAAGTAGGGCATGACCTCTTCATAGGACCAGCCGTTGTTGCCCAGTGACGCCCAGTCATCGTAATCGGCGCGGTTACCGCGAATATAAACCATGCCATTGATGGAGCTGGTGCCGCCCAGTACCTTGCCGCGAGGCCAATCGATGTTGCGGTTATCCATATGTGGCTCAGGCTCGGTCTGGTAGCACCAGTTGACCTTCTTGTCCTTGAGCAAAAAGGCGAAGCCCAGAGGCATGTGGATCATCGGGTTGCTGTCTTTGGGCCCGGCCTCCAGTATCAGAACCTTGCGGCTGGCTTCCCTGGACAGACGGTAGGCGAGGGCACAACCGGCGGAGCCCGCTCCAACAATGATGTAGTCGTACGTTTTACTGGGTTCAGTCATGGAAATTTATTGCCTGCGGCTAGATAGACAATGATTCTTGTTCAGTGATCGTTGCCAGTCAATAGTGCATAAACCCTAAAGGGTGGTATCTGGTTCAAGCGGCTAGACCATGGGTAGCCAATCCCAATCGTTTCTTAATGCACAACAAAGAGCTGGGTTGCTGTATCGCCCACGAGATTGCGGCGCTGGGCGGGGTTATCGGTCTGATCGGGCGTGATATCAACAAACTTGAACGAGTTCAGGCTGAGATTTTGCACGATGGGGGCATAGCCGAGGTTTGGTCCTGTGATATTCGGGATGAGGCAGGCGTGACTGACACAGTCGCCGCGGCTATCACTTACTTTGGCCGCATAGATGGGCTTGTGAACTGTGCCGGCGGTCAATTTCCCTCACCGTTGTGCGATATCAGCCTAAATGGCTGGAATGCGGTTGTTGCCAACAACATGACTGGAACATTTCTTTTCTCTAGAGAGGTCTATCGCCAGTCAATGGAGCGCTTTGGCGGTGCCATCGTGAATATTGGCGCCGATCATGATCCGGCGATGCCGGGAATGGGACACAATGGTGCGGCTAGAGCAGGCCAGGAGAACTTCACGGCCACTGCCTCGGTTGAGTGGGCCCAGGCGGGGGTCCGTGTCAACCATGTGACACCGGGATTCATTGCCACCTCGGGGCTGGATACCTACCCTGATTCTGCAGCGGTATATCTGCTGTCCCCAATGGCTGCCTATATCACCGGTGCAACAGTTCGTGTTGATGGTGGCCTGCACAACAACATAGGCGGATTCAGTGAGCTACCCGATCATGACAATGCCCCCTCTGGGAGGGCTTCCATCGGTCGGAGCCACCGGGCGGTTCTCGCGGAACAATACAAAACCCCCAGCTCATAGAGGGCGAACTGGCGGGCAGCAGCCGTAGCCGTGCAATGTAGTCAGCCTGTGAAGAGCGCTTTTTGATGCAAATAAATACTAATGAGGGAATCAATAGTAGCTTTGAAATGGGGTGAGGTGAGCTGGATTATCGCTGTAACGTGGGTTCACAAAATTGTCACGTTTTCCACAGATTCTGTGGATAACATTGTGTGTAAGATGTTTAATCGAACGGCTAGGGCAATGACTTAGCGCTATTCTTCAGATTGGTTAAAAATCGAACAATGTTTAAATTACTATATAAAACAAGGTGTTAGAGAGTTAACGTAAAGCAGTGAATTTAAAGTGATGTCTAAGTCGGTGAAAAAATTTTAGCTTAAAAATCTTGTGCATAACATCTTTAGGCGTGCTACCAAAGGTAACTTTTTGCCGGTGGGGGAAACATTGAGGTGGATCATGAAAGTAACATCAATTTCGATCAACCAGCGCAGTGCTTTTTTTGTAGCCTCTAAGCTATCGT
>JADGEN010000109.1 GCA_016744355.1 Halieaceae bacterium | reverse complement strand
ACTGGGCACAATGCGACCCGGGGCGGTCACCACAATATCCACCTCGCCCACACAGGCCCACATCACACCCAATGCAAACAGGGTAAGTAACAGACCAAGCACCCAATGCGCTGCGGGAGACGGTGGTGATTCCTGCACTGCCAGGGCCGCGGGCAGAAACTGTCGCTGAGTGTTAGCGAACTGTCGATCGGCTTTTGCGGTCATACTTCACCGGCCTCAGCGCTGGGCCCATGGCTCCCTACGCTAGAATCTACGGGAAACTCCAAGGCACGAATAGCCGGGCTATGGCTCTGGTACCCATAGAGCCGCGCATAATAGCCATTGAGGTCGATAAGCTCCTCGTGACTACCGGTCTCTACGATGCTGCCCTTATCAAGTACTACTATCTTGTCGCAGTGGCGTACCGTGCTGAGTCGATGCGCCACGATGAGTACGGTGCGCCCACGGGATATAGCTCCCATGTTCTCCTGCACAATGCGCTCCGACTCATAATCCAGCGCGCTGGTGGCTTCATCGAGGATAAGAATACGTGGGTCGCTGATAATCGCACGGGCGATAGCGATACGCTGGCGTTGACCACCCGACAAATTGCTGCCCTGTTCACCGATCATCGTGTCGTAGCCCTGCGACAATTCCAGAATAAACTCATGGGCCCCGGAAACCTTGGCGCACTGCACCACCGTCTCAAACGGCAGGCCCGGATTAGCGAGCGCGATGTTTTCACGTACCGTTCGATTAAACAGAAAGCTCTCCTGCTGCACGATGCCGATATTTTGGCGCAGCCATGCCGTATCCAGCATGGCTGCATCGATACCATCCACCAACAAGCGCCCCGCTTCTGCCACATAAAGTCGCTGTACGAGCTTCGCTAAGGTGCTCTTACCCGACCCTGAGCGCCCTACAAGGCCGATGATCTGCCCCGCTTGTACGTTCAGGTTTAAATCATTCAGGACCAGCGGTCCATCCGGAATGTAACGAAAAGATAGATGTTCGAAACTAATTGCACCCACCAGCTTTTGGGGCGTACTGCGGTTGGCATTAAGCCCAGACTCCCCCGGTGTATTTAGAATATCCCCCAGACGTTTAAGGGAGACGCCTGCTTGCTGAAACTCTTGCCACAACTGCACAAGTTTCAAGATCGGCGCGGTCACACGCCCGGCAATCATATTGAAGGCGACTAACTGCCCCACCGTGAGTGCGCCCGCGATAACCAGGTGTGCGCCCCACCAAATAATGAGAAGCGTTGTGACTTTACTGATGAGACCCGCCACCTGATTGGCTATATTATTCAGGTTCTGAGCTCGGAATGACGATGTGACATAGCTAGCCAGCTTATCTTCCCAGCTACGCTGCATTTGCGGTTCAAGCGCCTGTGCTTTTACGGTTTGCATGCCGGTTACAGTTTCGGTTAGAAAGGCCTGGCTGGCCGCTCCGTAGCGAAATTTTTCATCGACCCGTTCCTTTAGCAGTGGCGTAATGAAAATTGACAGGCCGACGTAGAAGGGCAAAGAGCCCAGCACTATCCAGGTAAGCGTGGGACTGTAATACCACAACACCGAGAAGAAGACGAAAGTGAACGACAAGTCGATGAGTAACGTCAGTGCGGTACCGGTAATAAAATTTCGGATGGTATCCAGCTCGCGAACCCGAGCCACCGTTTGCCCCACCTGCCGCGTTTCAAAGTAAGCCAACGGCAAACTGCCCAAATGATGGAATAACTTGGCGCCCAACTCCACATCGACCCGATTGCTTGTGTGGCTAAACAAAAAATTGCGCAGGCCACCAATAACGGCATCGAACACAACCACCACTACAAACCCAAAGGCGAGCACATCCAGCGTCGTGAAGCCCTTGTGCACCAACACTTTATCCATCACAACCTGAAAGAATAAAGGCGTCACCAGTGCGAACAATTGCAGAAAAAATGAGGCAACTATAACCTCGACAAAAAGCTTACGATACTTAACCAAAGACGGAGCAAACCAACGCAGATTAAACTCGCTATTTTGATCACTGGCCGAGTGGCCTTCTGGTAGCAACAAAATCAAGCGGCCCGACCACAGCACATCCAATTGCTCAGGAGAACAGTTTTCTGGCTGCGAAGCCCCCATCATCTGAACCAGAAACCGGCGTTGCTCCTTGCCAGGCTCACTCAGTCTGGCGATTACAAAAAAGCTGCCATCTTTCGCCTGGGCGATCGCCGGCAGGATTCTGGCATTGAGTTCGCTCTCGCCGCAGCAAACAGACTTTGCCTTAAAGCCTATAGACATGGCTGCACCCAGAATATCTTCTACCGAGCAAGCGCTGTCTTGCACACAAAACCTGTGTTGCAGCTGCCCCGGATCGACAGCGAGCCGCTGCAACTGGGCCACCAGCGCCAGACACTGAAGGCCGCTATCCATTTACGTATAATTCGAAGCGAATGTTCATAGTAACCCACTGTCGCTACAACCATCCGGATGCCTGAACTGACACCCGTCGCTGCAGTGCTAGCGAATCATTACGGGTTTTATGAGAGCTTGCAGTAAGCTGACCTTATTTGACGAAACAATGAACGAAATTCATTGAGCGTGCTAATTCGAGAGCTAAGTTTCGGGCTTTCGCGAACTGCGCCTCCCTACTCACTTAGCTCTTTATCAGCTTTGGCCAATGCTAGCGGCTATCCACCCTTTGCCATGCGTAACACATCTTCAGCAGTAAGGGTTTGTCCACCAATCCCCCAATCACCACTTTCTACCTCATGAATGCTAACCCAGGTGACACCTCGCAGCGCCTCCCCTTCTATAGAAACCATCGTGTCTGTGAGCTTTTCAATAACCTCTCGTTTCTTCTCACTGTCGAATACACCCTTAATTGCGTTTACTTGAATATGTGGCATTGTCTTTTCCTCTATCAGGTTTTATGAATCAAATTAGTAATAAGAACATCACTTATTACATGCAACTATCCTATCCAGCCGGTGTGTATAAGAGCGTTGTAACCAGCGTTGTAATTTCTGATCAAGTAAATAAACTATATGCATAGAATCTGGACTGTTAAGGTACTCATTACATGAGTCTGACCATCAGCCTACTGGGGGAGCCCACCCTAACGCAGGGCAATCAAAGTATTGAGTTACCTCGCTCACGCAAAACAAGAGCTCTACTTACTTACCTGACTCTCTCTGGAAAACCCCAGCGTCGTGAAACGCTTTGCGACCTACTGTGGAGCACCACGAATGACCCGCGCGCGGGTTTACGCTGGTCTCTCGCTAAACTGCGCGCCCTACTAGGGGATGCGCTGGTGTGCCAGGGGGAAACAGTAGCGCTCAGCTTTTCCCAACGCAATTGCGACGTTTACGCCCTCACGGCACAGCTTAAAAACGACAACACCAACTCCATTGATGAACTGAGCTTGTTTGAGGCCAGCCTGGGTCCCGACTATTTACCCGGTATCGACTGTAATGCCAGCCCTGAGTTTGAACTGTGGCTGGAGTCGCAAAGACAGACTATTCGTCAGTTACATCGTGATTTACTTGAGAGGCTACAAAAACATGGTTTTTCAGATTCTTCGCAGGCAATAATCTTCGCGCGCAAGCGCGTAAGCCTCGACTACTGCGCCACCGAGCCAAACCTTGCATTGTTACAAAAGCTGCTGACACACGAGGGACTACAATCCGCACAAAAAGCAATGCAGGCATGGCGAGATCGCTTACGCAAAGCGCATATCGACGCCACGGAAGCCGAGCGCGAGTGGCATAGGCTAACAAACAAAACGCAATTGCCAGCTCACGTATTCAATGACAAGGCAGAAGAAGCTCCCTATATAGAGCGTGACACAAGCCTGGAATTACCCAGCTGCCCCTCTCTGGCAGTGCTGACCTTTCAGGACATAGGCAAGAATTCGCACGGCATTCTCGCCGAGGGCCTCACATCCGACTTGATAAGCCGCCTGTCCCGATTGCGGGGGCTTTTTGTTATCGCCAGGGCATCTTCAAGCCGATTTTCTCCACTAAAATTTTCTATGGCCGACATTGGCCAGCTCTTGGGAGTTCGATATCTCATTCACGGAACCACACAAAGCTACAATGGGCGTATAAAAGTCAATGTCGTACTGATAGAGGCAGCCACATCCCGCGAAATCTGGTCAGAATGCTTCGAGAGTCCTCTGGATGATCTCTTTCTAATACAGGATGAAATTGCCAATACAGCGACTTCCTCAATTGAGCCTGAGATAGAACAGGCCGAGTTTGAGCGTGCCAGATTAAAAAACCCTGAAAACCTTGATGCCTGGGAAAACTATCACATGGCACTTTGGCATAGTTTCAAGTTCACGTCTGCCGACACCGACACTGCTGAGCTTTACCTGAAGCGCGCACTAATTCAAGACCCGGGCTTCAATCGTATTCACGCTGCCATGTCACTCAACCACTTCTCACGCGCCTTTCTGAACACAACCCCGGATCCTGGCGAAGATATTCAACTAGCCCTGGAGCACGCGCAACACAGCCTGCAGTTGGACAGCAGAGATGCCATGGGTCACTGGTCTTTGGGCAGAGCACTTTTTCTCGATAGTCAACACGATCTGGCCCTGGCCTCTCTGGATCGATCGCTACAGGCTAATTCAAACTACGCACAGGGACACTATGCACGTGGTTTTATCGGTGTTCATTGCGGCCTGCCAGTCGAAGCTGCACCCAACCTTGCAAACGCTCAAAGGCTTAGCCCCTTCGACCCACTGCTATTCGCAATGAAATCCAGCCAGGCGCTATCGTTTATGTTACAAGGGAAGTACGAGCTGGCCGCTTCCTGGGGAGTCAATGCAACAATAGAACCCAACGCGCACTATCACATTTATGCGATCGCCGGGGCCTGCCTACAGCTGGCGGGCCGGCACAGCGAAGCAAAGCGAAATATAGCAATTGCACGCAAACGGCATCCGGGCTATACCCAGAAAAAATTCTTCGAAAGCTTCCCCTATAAAATGCGAAGCCATCAACTGCTCATATCGAAAGCACTGGCAGACGCAGGGCTACCCTAATAAAATGACATTAGGAATCTGTGCTCTTTAACGAGCCACCGCGCTCCCTCATAGCAAAGTGACTGCCCGCATAGCGCGCTGCATAAAACCAGACGACCAATAAGACCAGAACAACAACAGATAGATAACGAATACTCTCGAATGTAGTAAACGTCATTGAGATACCAAGGCTCACAAACACGGCAATGGCTTTAGCGAAGCGCTGCACAAACATATCGATAAATGCCTTCGCCTTATATTTCTCATCCGAACTGGTGGGCACATACAGCGCCTCCTTTGCCGACTGATTAATAGAGTAGCTAAAGCCGTTATCAACCGTATTCAACATGCTGCCGATGGCCAACAGGGGAAGCGCCAAAAATGCCATGGAACCGAGCATAACCATAAACGGCAAAACCATCAGCGCAGTTTTTAAGCCAAAGCGCGTCATTACCCAGGAGGTAAGAAACAGCTGTATCGCCAGCGACACCCAGTTGGTAATGGTGAACATCAAGGTAAACTGCCGCCCGATAGCATCGCCTTCAAGATAGTGGGCAATGGTACTGGTGAACTGAAAATCGACGATGGTCGACACTACTTCATAGATACCCACAATGGCGACAATCGACAGCAGGTAACGTGATGCAAACACCAGCCGCGCACCTTCCAGTGCGGGGTTCCCGGCATGGCTTTTACTGGATCCAGCTGTGGCAGCATCTTCCTCCAACTCTTCAAGGTCTGCCGAAAGTGCTGTGTCTTTTTCAATCAGGCGCCCCGCCATCATCGAAACAGCAATGATCAGCAGTGCCAGCGCAACACAGACCCACAACCAACCGCTATTGGAAATAGTTTTAATCCATATGGAGCCCGCGGTCGTGCCAAACACACCACCTACTACACCACCCAGGCCAACCACACCGTACAAACGTTTGGCCTTCTCGGGCGTAACGCTATCGTTAAGGAAGGCAAAAAATGTAGCGACCATCAGGGTGGAAAAAAGGTCTCCAAACAGATAGAAGCTCCACACTGTCCAGTCGCCAGCGCTATCAATAATTTGGCTATAGAAAATAAAGCACACAATAAAGAATAGGGATAAAACAAGTGTCAGGCGATGGCGTCGCAAATGCCTCACCAGCATCGTAAACGCCACCACCGCTGCAAAGGCGACAAACATATTCAACACCTTGGCAATGAGCTCAGCCTGCGGGGCACTCAAGTACCAGTTCATCAAGGTGAAACCGGAGGTATCGTAAAACTGGATAAACAAACCCTTTTTGATCGGTTTGAGAATCCAGAAACTGGTGATGACGAGGAAGAAGTAGGCGGACATCAACCCGGCTACAGGCCACTCATTTCTATGAATATTGTAAAATGATTTCTTTTGCTCGCTCATGGGCTTCCGCAGTACAAACTTTTTTTCACGATAGTACACTAATCGCTCGCCCCGGACTTAACTGCGGCGATTTTCTTTCAGAGTAAACACACTATGCAGGCAGTAACCCAACAGACCACAGCTCTGCGTCTGGGCATCACACCCTGGCAACTTAGCAGCACCATCGATGCCAACACGCTGTGCACACAGGCCGAGTTGGCCGAGCAGTGTGGCTACCACTCTTTCTGGCTGCCAGAGAGTCACTTTGCCGGCCCAACTTCAGTACCCGAGCCCATCCTGCTGCTGGCGGCAGTGGCCGCGCGCACTACCACAATCAATCTCGGCACCACCTCCTACCTGCTACCGATTCGCAATGCCCTACAGGCCGCGGAGCAAGTTGCCGTACTTGACCAGCTTAGTGGCGGCAGATTGATTCTGGGTCTGGGCCGTGGCTTTCAAAAGTCTACGCTGGACGCTTTCGACGTTAATCCTAAGGAGAAGCGCGAGCTACTGGAACGTAATCTCGCTGTGATGAAAGCGGCCTGGGCAGGAGGCGTTGTCGGCCCTGAGGAAGTTGGCGCTGTGATGTCGCCCCTTCCATTACAGCAACCTCATCCGCCTATCTGGATGGCAGCTTTTGGCCCCAAAGCATTGGCACAGGCGGGAAAAATGGGCACACCCTATCTCGCTTCACCCATGGAGTCGCTGCAACAGTTAGAAAACAACTACCAGATTTATAACGCCGCATTGGACGAGCATAGCCAGCCCAGGCCCAGCGAAGTAGCAGTGATGCGCACGATTTTTATCAGCGATGACAAGACGCTGTGCGAACACACCACACGCGGACTGGAACACTTGGCAAGCATACTAAAGTTGGGCAACACACCCATGGAAAAGTCATGGGTTGTGGGCAACGCAAAGCAAGTCGCCAGCAAAATTCAGCAGTATCGAGAGCGTCTTGGCATGAACTACCTGATCGTCACGCGACCGCGCATCAAGGGACTAAGCCCTCAATGCACTGAAAAATCGATGCGCGCATTGGCCGAAATGGCAACAACTTTTTAGAACGCGTAGCTAACCCTGGCGTAAAACATGCGACCTCGGGGATCGTGATGCTTGGGGTCATAGCTTAGGTTGGCCGCGTCATAGACTACCGGTGGCTCTTCATCGAAAACGTTCTTTGCACCCAGTGTGAATACCGCGTTGCTGTCGTCCAGCTCGAGATTGTAGCTGTACTGCAAGTCCAGGATAGTCCAGCTGTCGATTGACTGACTGGAACCATCAGGCACTGCCCGCGTAGTTTCGTAGTCGGACACATAATAGACAATCGCTACGGCTTTGTGGCTGCCGCGAATCCAGTCTGCCGATACATTGGCCTTGGTCTCGGGTAAAGAGCGGGCAAAGTTATCGTGGTTGAATTTTCCCACTACATTTTCAGTGCCACCGCCCGCTTTGGGAATGTCGTAGTTGAGGAAATGCGTGGCCGTAAGATGCAAACCAAAGTCGCCCGCCGAACCGCTGCCCAGCAAGTAGTTCGCTGACAAATCCAAGCCATCTGTATCAACGCTCTGCGCATTAATATAGTTAACGTTGATGCCCGCTAGCTGACTGTTGGGTCCAGCAACGCGAATGATGTCATCGCCATTCAGGTTGTTCTGTAGTTTCCCCTGTGCATTCTCTACAGTAATTACATCGCGGTACTCGAAGCTCCAGTAGTCCAGGCGCATATCAAAATCATCGGTGGCCTGCCAGATGGCACCCAGGTTGTAGTTGGTAGACTCCTCTGGGTCCAGATCGGTATTTCCCGTGGCGTTAACTCGAATAAACGACACACCGCCTTTGGTGCTGCCGTCGGGGTTAAAGTCCTGAATGCCTTGCAAGGTGGTTTCCTGTGCGTAGAACTGTGCCAGAGAAGGCTCCCTGAACGCCGTTGATGCTGAGGCCCGCAACACCAGCGAATCTGTCGTTTGCCAACGCACAGAAATTTTAGGGTCTACGCTGCTGGCTGTGTCCAGATTTTCATAACGCGCGGCAACATTAACCTCCAGGGAATCCAACAGCGGTAATTGTAGCTCGGCGAAAATAGCATAGGACTGCCTGTCCACACCTACAGGAAGACCACCACCCAGAAAAATGAGATCAACGGGAATGACTTCACCTGTCGATGGGTCTATTTGCTGGGTGTAGATATCGTTGCGTTTTTCCGAGTAACCCTCATTCCTATACTGGGCACCGAAGGCAAAGCCCGCTTCACCCCCGGCCAGCTCAAACACCGAGCCTGTAACCACTGCGTCGGCTACCAATAAATCAGCCTCGCGATGGTTGTGCGTCATGGTGCTCATGTAGTCAATCAATTCTGCGCTATTGGCCGATGAGTCAAAAACATTAAACGTTTCTGTGCCACTCACACCACCAACTCCGGTGAGGGCATCTTCCAGGCGAGACTTTATTGTGTCCGGCTGGTAGATGTCGCGCTCATTTTCGCTGTAGGAAATCGAGCCGCTCCAGCTCCAGCTGGCATTAATGTCGCCGTGCAGACCTAACACAGCGCGCAGTGTGTCACTTTCCCGCGGAGCGTCAATCGAGGGAAAGTCAGAACCCAACGGTCTCCCAAGCCAAACGACCGGGACATTAAAGGGACTGCCCGCCTGCCCTGGTAAAATAGTCGGGAAGGCTAAATTGGGGTAGGACGGAGAGTTCGGATTGTCCACTACTTCGTGGTGTGTATAGCCCAACTCGCCGGTCAAGTTCAGGCGCTCTGAAAATTCATGCGTGATGTTGCCATAGAGTTGCTCGCGCTCCTCTTCATTGACAATATTGAAGCGCGGACCATAGGCAAAGCCACAACGGCTGCCTGAAGCCTGGGGAATAGTAAGGCCACCATTGGCCGCACATTTAGGATCCGGTACATTTTCACCGGGCACGTAAGTGCCCGCATAATCGCCATTGGCGACGGTGTCTGGCGCAGTGAGGACAAACGATCTGCCCAGGGTACTAACCGCGTTGTTCACTAAGTATGAGCGGTCGGAGCCGTTCAGTGCATCTTGCCGCAGTATCGCGCCCGCCAAAGTTACCCGTGTTGTATCGCTGCCAAAGCCCCACAGAAAACTGGCTTCTTTGGTGTCCTGACCATCTTGTGCGGTACTTTGATAGCCACCTTTCACTTCAAAACCATCAAAGTCTTTATCCCCAAGTGCCGTAGTAATCTCACGTACTCTGTCTGAGCGAAAGTTTATAGAAATAAAAGCGTCACCCTTTTGAATACCTTCATACCCTGAAAAAGCC
>JADGEN010000108.1 GCA_016744355.1 Halieaceae bacterium | reverse complement strand
AATACCCGCTTCCAGCGCGGCCAGCCCGGCGGCTTGATTGCCACTGATACGCCACAGGTTTGTGCCACCGCGTGCAGGCACCTGTAGCGGACATCCCAGTTTCTCGCTTAAGCCACGTTCAATACAGGCAGTGGCCGCTGCAGTATAAGCCCGGGGTTTAGCTGACAGTTTTTGCTCCGCCAACGCGCACAGACTTGCCGCAGGCAGACCTAGCAAACCACCCAGCAAGCCCAGCGCCAACATATTTACCCTGCCGTCCGGGTGAGCTGCGGTGGCCAGTTCGGCCAGGGGCACACGTAGAATATGGGGCGCAATTTCAACAATACGGCGGGGCAACTCATCCGCCTGATCGCAAATTACCCAGGTGTCGGCTCCCAGCCTTATCTCATCTTCAAAGCGGGAGAAGTTAGCCCAGTCCAGGGCGAGAAGCACATCGTAGTGAGTGGAAGCAGTATAGCGCTCGTGCTCGGTCAACTTGAGCAGGGCTGCTGACTCGCCGCCGCGAATTTGAGGACCATAGGCCTTGCGCAACAAACCGCGCCCGCCCTGTCGGGCCCAAGCCTGCAGCAATAATTCGCCACATGAAATAACGCCGGCGCCACCTGCTCCAGTAATGGCGATAGACAATTCTGTTGTGCCCATAGGTAGTTGCCTGAGTGCGAAATAACCAGCATAGCGCCATAAGGCCTAAGCGGGAGCAACAATCGCTAACTAAGTAGCCCTTTGTTGCGCTAGCTCAAAGGATGGCGGCGAGACCTGCTGATTCTGTCAAATTCGGATCGCTAGTTTGACGATACCTTATCGGCACAACGACTAAAATACCGCTAGAATGGTCCAGCGCTCAGCAAGCTAACCAGTACTCAAGGAAACCACCGATGACACCTGAAGAATTTCGCAAAGCAGGCCATGCACTGATCGACTGGATTGCCGACTATCGCGAGGACATTCCCAACCAGCCGGTGCGGGCGCAGGTCCAGCCCGGTGAGGTCCGCCGGTCTTTCCCCGTTGAAGCTCCGCAAACAGCAGACAGCTTCGCTAAGCTACTTACTGACCTGGAAACACGTGTTGTACCCGGGATAACCCAGGTGCAGCACCCCATGCATTATGGGTGGTTTCCCTCCAACGCTTCACTCTCGTCGGTGCTGGGTGATATTGCCAGCTCTGGCCTGGGCACGCTGGGGATATCCTGGGAAAGCTGCCCGGCACTAACCGAAGTCGAAGAAGTTGTGTGTGACTGGATGCGCCAACTGACCGGTCTCAGCGACCAATGGAAGGGAACCATTCACGACACGGCCTCTACAGCCTGCGTCACTGCCATGATTCTGGCGCGGGAGAAAGCCAGTGATTTAAGTAAGAACAGTACAGGACTGCAGGCGGTTGCCGTCCCACTGGTGGTTTACAGCACCAGCCAGGCACACTCCTCCATTGCCAAGGCTGTTCAGCTGGCAGGTTTCGGGCAGGACAACCTGAGGTACATCGATGAAGACCCCTACACCCGGGCTATGCTTCCCGAGGCGTTAGCCGACGCAATCCGCAACGACCTTGCCCACGGCCGCATCCCCGCCGCCATTGTCTGCTCAGTAGGCGCGACCGGAACCACCGCGATGGATCCGGTGGCTGAAATTGCCGCCATAGCAAACGAGCACAACATCTGGCTTCACGTAGACGCCGCAATGGCAGGCTCTGCCATGCTGTTACCTGAGGCCCGACATTTATGGGAAGGCGTGGAAGCGGCGGATTCCCTGGCATGGAATCCGCACAAGTGGATGGGCACAATCCTTGATACGGCATTGTTCTACGTGTGTGATACAGCCCACCTGGAACGTGTAATGTCCACTAACCCCGCATACCTGCAGTCCAGCGCAGATGGGGAAGTGACCCAGTACCGGGACTGGGGCATACCGCTGGGGCGGCGTTTCAGGGCACTAAAGTTGTGGTTCCATCTCCACCTGGACGGTATCGACGCCATTCAGGCGAGACTACGAAGAGACCTGGCCAATGCCCAATGGTTTCAAAAACAAGTTGAAGCCGCGCAGCACTGGCAGGTTCTGGCACCGGTTCTCTTGCAGACTATCTGCATTGTGCATATACCACAGGACGCCGACGGACAGCCGCTAACGGGCGAAGCTCTGGATGCTCACACCCTTGATTGGGTTGGCCGCATCAACGAATCGGGGCAGGCCTTCCTATCGCCCTCAGTGCTGGACGGGCGATGGATGGTGAGAGTGTCTATTGGTGTTGAGGGCACTACCCGCGAACATGTACAAAAAGTGTGGGAGCTGCTTCAGGCTTCAGTTTGATGCAGCGCTTCACTATCACAGTAATTAACCCTTGCCACAGCACTTCTTGTATTTCTTGCCACTGCCACAGCTGCAGGGTTCATTACGTGCCGGGGTTTTATCCACTTTAACTGTATCGCCCTTGTTGAGCAGCGCGGTCAATTCAGCTATGGACTCTTCGGCACCTTCACTCGTGTCGACAGTAATCCGCGCATGCAACTGCGCTTCATCTACCAACGCCTGAACTTCCTGCTGACGCGCCTCACTGGTTACCAGCAGGGACAGCGGGTATTTCTTGCTTCCCACATTGCTGCCCGCATTGGTCTGGTAGTTGCCACCGGCGTGATCCTGACGTGAATCCTGACGGCCATTGAAGAAAAACTTGTCTGACATGTTGTGCTCCTTGTTGGAGATGATTGGTCACATGGATAAAGGGGCCATCCAAAAAAATAATTAGCGAGCGCGCTGGTTGCCACCACCTGACCTTGCTCTTGACTCGCCATTGCCATTACCCCTATTGCCCGCACCTGCTCCCGCCCGGCCTCTGCCCCGCGAATTATTTCCGCGATTGCCACCGTTGTTACGCCCGCCACCGCCGCGACCGTTAGCAATAGGCTCGGCTTTAATGCTGGGATCAACGTCGTAGCCAGGTAGATTGATTTTCTCAATACCCTTGCCTAGCAGCTTCTCAATGTCCCGTAGGAGTTTTAGTTCATCAACACACACCAACGAGATTGCGTGGCCTTGCTGCCCTGCGCGCGCGGTTCGACCGATGCGATGCACATAATCCTCGGGGACATTCGGTAGTTCAAAATTGACCACGTGGGGCAGTTTGTCAATGTCGATACCGCGGGCTGCAATATCTGTGGCGACCAGAACTCTGACGTCACCCGCCTTAAAGTTCGCGAGCGCTTTGGTTCTTGCACCCTGCGATTTGTTTCCGTGGATCGCGGCCGCTGTAATACCATCTTTGCCGAGCTGTTCTGCCAACTTGTTAGCGCCATGTTTCGTCCGTGTAAACACCAGAACCTGCTGCCAGCTCTCCTCGCCAATCTTGTGTGATAGCAACTCACGTTTGCGCATCTTGTCGACGGGATAAACAATCTGGCTTACCAGTTCAACAGCAGTGTTTTCGGGAGTGACCTGTATTTCAGAAGGTTGCTGTAAAAACTCCGAAGCCAGTGTCTTGATTTCCCGTGAAAAGGTGGCCGAGAACAACAGCGTTTGACGTTGCCTGGGGATGACTTTCAGTATTTTTTGAATATCACGGATAAAGCCCATATCGAGCATACGGTCCGCTTCATCCAGAATAAGTATTTCAATTTTTGACAGATCAATGCTGCGCTGCTGTACGTGATCAAGCAGGCGACCTGGTGTGGCCACAACAATATCGACACCCTTGATTAGCTTCTGTTTTTGCGGGTTGATACTGACCCCACCAAAAATTACCGCTGAACGAAATGGCAGATACGCGCCGTAGTCCCGCACACTTTCGTGCACCTGCGCAGCCAGCTCCCGAGTTGGGGTTAGTACCAAAACTTTTGGATGACGTTTGTCACCTTCAGAGTACTTGTTTTGCAGACGTTGCAGCACCGGCAGAGTAAAACCAGCAGTTTTACCCGTGCCGGTCTGGGCTCCGGCCAATACGTCTTTACCTTCCAGCACCAGGGGTATGGCTTGTTCCTGGATTGGGGTCGCTTTATCGTAACCCTGTTTTTCAATCGCGCGCAGAAGTTCAGCCGAGAGGCCGAGGTCTTTAAATAACATGTATGTCTTGCTCCTGATTCTCTCTGTACGAGAGCGCCTGACCAGAATGCGAGAGTAAAACGTACTCGCGAATGGCTCGGTCCAGGCTTGGAATTCATAATGAGATCAGCCGCCACAGACTGTGACGCTGATGTGCGGTGCAGACCGAAGTGCACCAGAACGTGGCGCACTATACCAGCGCCTGCAGTAAAAGATAGTGCTTTGCGGTCGTGCATTGCATATTACCAAATCACCAGCAGAATCAAATGCTTAGCAATTAGGCCCTTCGGAATAGAACTCGCTTTGATGTTTGTTACAATCACTTCTTATTTACTGATCAAGAACTGAAGTGTATGAAACGAGCTCTCTACATATCTGCCCTGGCGTTGCTCACAATGACCGCAAGCACCCTACTGCGCAATCCGTCTTTCGCTGCCATTAATTCAGTGGTGCCTATCTCTGCGGAACTGGCGACCAGCATCGCTGGTAAAATGTTTCCAGCAGGACTAGACCTGAATACGGGTAAGCTACTGATCACCGAACCTGAGGTGGTCTTCGTTAACAATAAACGGCTGGCGCTTCAGGTGAGGGTTCAGGCCTACTATCATCGCCCGGATCAGAACATTGCTATAAGCGAAATGGGCTGGGCGCGAATTTCAGGGGGGTTGGATTTCGACTCAGAAACGAGACAGATCTTGCTTCATAACCCCAGCATTGACACCCTGGACTTTGACCGACAAAACGAGGCAAGCCGGGACTTTCGCTCAGATATTTCTGACAGCTGGTCGAATCAGGTGACTAACCCAATGCGCACAGACATTCCGCCGCATCCTTACATTGTTCTGTTTAAAGACAATATCAGGAATGTCACCTACGACGGCCAAAATATAAACATAGAGATTGCCTACGAATAAGTGAAGGGTTTAACCGCTCTGGAGCGTTACACCAATCATTTATGCTTCTCACCTCCTACCCGCCGAGCAATTACATGCACCGGCGGGCTGGAAAAACCCTGACTTCAACTAGCCTTACAACATCATGCCGCGGATGGTGAAGAAGAATATGCCCGCCAGCAATCCAGAGATCGGTACTGTTATCACCCACGCTGCGGCAATTTTTAACAGCGCCGCACGCTTTACCAACTCAGTGCGGTATATCTTTTTGAGGTCCTTGCGCTCCCTCTTGGACAGCCCCGACTCAACCGCACTGGACTTGAGTTGCGACAGCATCACGCCTTTTTCGTGGATGCTAGCCTGGTCAAAACTGCGAATATAGTTCTCAACTTCTTGCTCGTCCGCCCCATGGTGATGTGATTTGATCTCATCCAGCCGCTTCATGTGACTTGTCTTTAAATATTCACGCAGGAACCCAACCCCAAACACGGCTCCGACCGCTATATGTGTTGAAGAGACAGGCAAGCCGAACTGGGTGGCGATGATCACGGTAATCGCCGCCGCCATAGCGATACAGAACGCCCGCGACTGGTCCAGCTCGGTGATTTCAGAGCCCACCGTCCTGATAAGTTTGGGACCGTAAAGCCCCAGTCCCAGAGCGATGCCGATAGCACCCACCAGCATTACCCACAGGGGTATCGACGCTTTTGCGGCTACTGCGCCATGCAAAACAGCTTCATTAATTGCGGCCAGCGGCCCCACTGCGTTGGCAACATCGTTGGCCCCATGAGCAAAGCTCAGCAGAGCGGCGGAACAAATCAACGGCACGGTAAACAAGCTGTTAACACTGGCTTTTTCGTTGGGCAGGCGAGACGCAGCCCGCTTGACCAGTGGCCTGACCGCGAAATAGGTAACAACTGCCAGGGCCAGCCCCATTTCCAGAGCCTCGATCATGTCAAATTTCCAGATTTTCTTTAGGCCTTTCAGTATCAGGTAGGAACTAAAGGCCCAGACCATAAGGGCCACCAGGAAAGGCACTATACGGATCGCAGCGGCGGTCATATCCTTTCGGTAAGTGATGGTGCGTTTTATAAAGTAAAGAAACAGGGCCGCGATGATACCGCCCAACATCGGGGAGATAACCCAGCTGGCAGCTATCTGCCCCACCTTGCCCCAGTTCGCGATTTCCATGCCGCCAGCGGCAATACCGGCGCCCAACACTCCCCCGACAATGGAATGGGTAGTCGACACGGGCGCGCCCATTACGGTGGCTATATTGAGCCATACCGCTCCAGCCAATAGTGCCGCCATCATGACCCAGATAAAGGTATCGGTATCGCCAATCAGGGCCGGGTCGATAATTCCTTTTTTGATGGTACCTACCACCTCGCCTCCCGCCACCAATGCACCGGCGGCCTCAAAAATTGCGGCAATTATAATTGCGCCTGTCAGGGTTAGAGCGCTGGAACCAACTGCCGGGCCAACATTATTGGCAACGTCATTAGCGCCTATGTTTACCGCCATATACCCACCTATCATGGCGGCCACCACCAACATCACGCCACCGGGCATGCCCTCACTAAAGGTGCTTGAGTACAGCATGATGCCTATGATGAACAGCAGAGCCATGCCCAAACGGAACATCTCGGAACGACCGAAACCCGCCGCCCTCTCTATCTCGGAAAATTCGTTAATATCCATCTGTTAGCTTTTCCCCTCTATCGTGAAGTTCATATAACTGCAATAATCCTGTAATAAACATACTCAGATTAACCCGCTAACCAAGCAGGGGATGTTGTCCTCGATCAATAAAACCTGCCTCAAGTGAGATCCATTTCGTAAATGCTCAGTCGCATCCTCCTCCCCTCTGCATTCCTGATCCTGGGCTACGGTTTTTGGGTCAGCAACAGCTTCAAGGATATCGCCGCAGGCGTGGCCCTTTTCCTGTTTGGTATGTTGTGTATGGAACAGGGCTTTAAGGCCTACAGTGGCGGCGCACTGCAACGCTTTCTCTCTGCCAGCACGGACCGGCTGTGGAAGAGCCTGACATTTGGCATCGTCAGCACTACCCTGATGCAATCCTCGTCTCTGGTTTCGGTCATCACCATATCTTTTCTCAGTGCCGAGCTGATAGGCCTGAAACAGGGCATAGGCATCATTTTTGGTGCCAACCTCGGCACCACCACGGGGGCCTGGGTTGTGGCCGGCTTTGGCCTGAAGGTGAAGCTTTCGGCCTATGCGCTGCCCATGCTGGTGTTCGGCGTGCTCTTTCTGATGCAGGCTTCCCAGAAACTCAAGGGTATCGGTTGGGTATTGATGGGAATAGGTTTCCTGTTCCTCGGCATCCACTACATGAAAGAGGGGTTCTCTGATTTTTCTGGTCAGATCGACCTGACCCAATATGCCATGACTGGAATCGCCGGACTGTTGGTGTTCACCCTCATGGGGATGGTTGCCACAGTCATCATGCAGTCCAGCCACGCCACACTTACCCTTATTATCACCGCTCTGGCGGCCAGCCAGATCAGCTATGAAAATGCCCTCGCACTTGCCATTGGTGCCAACGTGGGCACCACAGTGACAGCTATGCTGGGGGCGATCGGAGCCAATATTAGCGGCAAGCGCCTGGCCGGGGCCCACCTGGTTTTCAACCTCACCACGGGACTGGTCGCCCTATTCTCCATACAACTGCTGTTGACCGCTGTGGATACAATCGGGGCTTGGCTGGGCATAGGCGCAGACGACCACACACTGAAGCTCGCCCTCTTCCACACCCTGTTCAACCTGCTGGGTGTTGTGCTGATGCTGCCGCTGGTGAATACAATGGTGAATTGGCTGGAGCGCCTACTGAAAAAAGACCACAGCATGAGCGATCGCCCCCGTTATCTCAGCGAGGCATCCCTATCTCTGCCCCAAGTCGCCCTGACGGCTGCCACCAAGGAAACCAAACACCTGTTCAGTAATGCTTTTACCATTATCGCCCACGGGATCAGCCTGCGCCGTGCCACCATTGTCAGCGATGAAGACTTACAGAAACTAATCGAGCCCAGAGCCAAGGTCATAGAGATGGATCTTGATGAACAGTATGCGCGCATGATCAAGGACATCTACGGGGCAAACATAGAGTTCCTCAGCAAAGCCCAGGCCGCTGCCAGCCACCAGCACGCCAACGCCTATAATTCTCTGCGCCGTGCCAATACAGATGTAGTATCCGCCATCAAGGCCGTCAAGCACCTGCGCAAAAACCTGGTGCATTACATGCAGAGCAGCAACCCCCATATACGACGGGAATACAATCGTTTTCGCGTACGCATAGGCGAAGTATTGCGCTCTCTGGCAGTATTGCGCGACACGGACGACAGCGTGGTTGCCCTACTTTCATTGGACCGAATCCGCGTAGATATACTCGGCAAAGAAAGCGAGGCGGCCGAGGTCGCAGACGGACTCATTCGCATTGGTGCCATCACTTCACAGATGGCGACGTCCCTGATCAACGATGGCGCCTACGTCCGGGAAGTCATACAGCATCTGCTGGACATAAACGAAGACCTGCACCGCTCTGAACTTGTATTTGACGACTCAATACAAGACGAACTGGCGCTACGGGCTGACGAGATCGCCAACATCGCCAAGCATGCTGGCGAGGTACGCTAAGCTGAATTCACACTGGAATACACGCTCATGACTAATACCAAGCTGTTTGAAAAACTGCGCTCGCTAATGGCCGAGGCCGATCGCACAGACAAGAAACATATCAAGAAGCTGCGCAAGGTGCTGCACGATCTCAAAGACCGCCAGCGCGAACTTCAGGAGAAGCTGCAACAACCGGGCAGCTCGGATGAACAGGCAAGAGTGCAACAGGAAATCGACGTCATCAAACTACAGCGCGAAAAGGGTGCGGAGGTCTACCAACGCATCAAAGCGGAACGCAAGGCAAGAAAAAATAGCAAAGGCGAACAAAGCTAATGGCTCTCTAACAGAATTTACCGACCATTGAGGCTTGCCTGTTCACTCCAAGCTGATATCTTATCGCTTTGAATCTTGACGCAACGATGACAGGGATATAATAGCCACCTTGAAACTTATAATACAAATTCCATGCCTGAACGAGGAGACAACACTACCCGCAACGCTGGCTGCACTACCAGATTGTATCGAAGGTGTGGATGTCATAGAGATACTGATAGTCGATGATGGCAGTACTGATCGCACCGCCGAGGTTGCATTGGCACACGGTGTCCATCACATTTTTCGACATAAGACTAATCAGGGCTTGGGCAGGGCATTTCGCACAGGGCTGGATAACGCGCTCAAGTTGGGCGCTGATATTATTGTTAATACTGACGGTGACGGTCAGTATTGCGGTGAAGATATTCCAAGCTTAATCAATCCAATCCTCTCGGATAGGGCCGATATCGTTATTGGTGACCGCCAAACCGGCACTAGCACAGAGTTCAGTTTTATCAAGAAGTGCCTGCAATGGCTGGGCAGCCACGTGGTTCGCTCTTTATCCAGTACCGATGTGCCAGATGCGGTATCGGGCTTTAGAGCCATTTCCCGAAAAGCTGGCATTAGATTGAATATACTATCCAAGTTTAGCTATACAGTAGAAATGCTGATTCAGGCTGGCAACAAGCAAATGACAGTGGTCAGTGTTCCAGTAAGAACCAACGCCAAGACCCGTGAATCCCGTTTGTTTAGAAACATTCCCCATTTCGTCGCCCGGCAGCTGGTCAGCATGTTCCGCATGTATGCCATGTATCGTCCGATGCGTTTTTTCTTCTATGGGGGTGCAGTGCTGTCCCTGGCGGGATTGATTC
>JADGEN010000107.1 GCA_016744355.1 Halieaceae bacterium | reverse complement strand
TTGACGACGCTGTTGCAGAACGATTGGTATCGCGAACAGATCAATTCCCGTTTGATGATAATGATTGGTTACTCCGACTCGGCCAAAGACGCAGGCGTTTTGGCAGCTTCCTGGGCGCAGTATCAAGCGCAGGAAGCTCTGCTTGAAGTGTGTGCACAGTACGATGTTCATCTCACGTTGTTTCATGGTCGCGGTGGCACCATTGGTCGTGGTGGGGCGCCGGCGCAAGAGGCTTTGCTGTCCCAGCCCCCGGGTTCTTTAAAGAACGGCCTGAGGGTTACTGAGCAAGGCGAAACGATTCGCACCAAACTTGGCTGGACGTCGCTGGCGGTGAAAACCCTGGCGCTTTACACGGTCGCTATTTGCCGCGCAAACCTGCTGACGCCGCCAGCGCCCAAGGATGATTGGCGCGAGATGATGGATTTTCTGTCGGAAAAATCCTGCACCGCCTACCGCGATGTTATTCGGGGTGAGCCGGAGTTCGTGCCGTATTTCCGCCACGCAACACCCGAACAAGAGCTCGCAAAGCTGCCTCTGGGTTCAAGGCCAGCGCGTCGAAAAGGCGGGGGTGGCATTGAAAGCTTGAGGGCCATACCGTGGATTTTTGCCTGGTCACAAAACCGATTGATGTTGCCCGCGTGGTTGGGCGCCGGCGCTGCATTGCGCAAGGCTCTGGATGAGGGCAGTGTAGATTTGTTGCGTGAAATGTCGGAGCGCTGGCCATTTTTTGCGACAAGGCTCTCTATGCTGGAAATGGTGTATGCGAAGGCAGAGCCGGGGATTTCAGCTTATTACGACGAATTACTGGTTCCGGAAGCCCTGCAAGGCATAGGCAGGCGATTGAGAGAGCAGCTGCGTCACGATAACGAAACGGTGCTTTCTGTCCTCGACAGAGACACTTTGGTCGCAGGCCAGCCCTGGGCGGTTGAATCGATTCGCTTGCGTAATATTTACACCGATCCCTTAAACTTCCTGCAGGCAGCCCTGCTGCAGCGCAACAGGTTGGAAGAAGAGGAGAGGCTGGAGCGGGCTATTATGGTTACAATTGCTGGTGTTGCTGCGGGAATGCGCAACACGGGTTAAGGAGTCCGCGGACCGCTGGTCTCTAATTGTCCGTAGTTAGTACAATTTTTGGTGCTAGGACTTTGTGAGTGATTTGAATAGTGGAGAGAACATGGCTTTAGAAAATTTGACTAAAACTCAAATTTGGGAAAGTTTGGTAGCGCATCAGGACACTCTGTCGAAGGTGCATATGCGAGACCTCTTCGCTGAAAATCCTAATCGATTTGAACAGTTTAGCCTGCAGTTTGGCGATTTGTTGTTGGACTATTCTAAAAACCGCATTAACTCGGAAACTCTTCCACTGCTGATTGAGTTGGCTCGCCAGTCAGGCCTGGAGAGTCGTCGTGATGACATGTTTAGTGGCGAACAGATCAATACCACTGAGCAAAGGGCGGTATTGCATACGGCTTTACGAAACCTTTCTGGTAGCCCCGTCAAGGTCGATGGCAAAGATGTTATGCCTGACGTAAACCGTGAACTGGAGAAAATGCGGCATATCAGTGATCGCATCCGTTGTGGTGAATGGCTTGGTTATACCGGTAAACCTATAACCGATGTGGTTAATATTGGAATTGGTGGCTCTGACCTCGGGCCGGCAATGGTTACCGCAGCACTTAAGGGTTATCACCACCCAACTATAAATGTGCATTTTGTCTCTAACGTGGACGGCACACATTTAGCGGATACTCTCGCATCTCTTGATCCAGAGCGGGTTCTTTTTATTGTTGTTTCAAAATCATTCACAACCCAGGAAACAGTGACCAATGCGCTCTCAGCCAGGCAGTGGTTGCTAAACAAGCATCAGGATGATGCCGCAGTAGCCAGCCATTTTATCGCTGTTTCTACTAACCTTGGGGCGGTAGAAGCGTTTGGGATTGGCAGAGATAACATACTGGGTTTTTGGGACTGGGTAGGAGGGCGTTATTCCCTGTGGTCGGTAGTGGGTTTGTCCATTGCGATTGCTGTGGGCATGGATAACTTTAATGCTTTGCTCAATGGCGCTCACAGGATGGACGAACATTTTCGTACCGCTGAGCTGGAGCAGAACATGCCCGTCATTCTAGCGATGCTGGGTATCTGGTATCGCAACTTCTTTGCCACAAGCAGCCATGCGGTTTTGCCCTATAGTCAAAGACTGCACCGCTTTGCTGCCTACCTACAGCAGTTGGACATGGAGAGTAACGGCAAGTCCACGCGGAAGGACGGCGTAGGCGTAGACTATTCAACAGGTCCGATACTTTGGGGTGAGCCGGGCACTAACGGCCAGCATGCTTTCTATCAGTTAATGCACCAGGGTACCGAAATAATTCCATGTGACTTTTTAATAGCCGCCGATAGCGACATACCGGACGATGTTCATCATGATATGTTGTTGGCCAATTTTCTTGCGCAGACAGAAGCGCTGATGAAGGGCAAGACAGAGGAGGAGGTTCGTGAGGAATTGGAGGCCGCTGGCATTGAGGGAGACCAGCAGGATCAGTTGGCTAGGCATAAAGTCTTTGAAGGAAATCGACCCACTAACTCTATCGCTTTTCGTCAACTGACGCCTGAAACCATGGGCAGCCTGATCGCCCTGTATGAACACAAGGTGTTCGTCCAGGGCGTTATCTGGAATATTAATTCATTTGATCAATGGGGAGTGGAACTAGGCAAACAGCTGGCCGATGTAATTCTGCCCGAACTACAACAAGCTGATCCCGTTACGAGTCATGACGCTTCAACTAACGGCCTTATAAACTGGGTCAAAGGGCTCTGAATCTCAGTTAATGAAGTCACGAATGGCTGCTGTGTATTCAATCGGTGCCTGAAAAGCAGCAAAGTGACTAACGTCATTCAGCACGAGATAATTTGCCCCCGGGATAGACTCTGAAATTTTCTGTGAATGTGAAGCGAGAATACTTTCATCGTATTCGCTTTGCACAACCAGGGTGGGCGGTGTAATCGTTGTAAGGATATCCATTCCGCTTGGTTTTCCCCACATGGCGGATATCTCGCCAATAAAGGCTTCATAGTGATCAGGTGTGGGAGACATTGCGGCATAATCTGTACCCATCATGCCGACATAGCTGCCAAACAATGCATTGGTGTCTACTGTGGGGTTAACGCCGGCCAGTGTTAAGTTGCCCGCGTGCGCAAAATGGCTGGATACTCTTTGTGGCGCAATACTTGAAAGTATGTAGCCAATGTTGGCGCCGTCGGACCAGCCCACAATGTGCACGGACTTCACTTTCAGGAAATCCAATAGTTCTAGATAGTCTTGAGCCAACAAGTCGTAGCTATAGACGCTGCCATCGTTACTGGAACGTCCGTGTCCCCTTGAGTCCGCGACAATAACTTGATGGTCCTTCATCAGGTCAGTGACTTCAGCTGCCCAGATGTCAGCGTGTGCCAGGCCCCCGTGTATCATCAGAATAGGTGTGCCTGTTGCAGTGCCGTAGGTGGCATAGTACATGCTGATGCCGTTGACTTTGGCCAGGCCACTTGTCCCGGCCCGGGGCATGTCCGGTGCTTGCGGGATAGACATCCAGCGGTCATCTGCTTGAGCCAAGCTGCCAAACAGTATCGCGGTAGTTAGTAGCAGTGCTTTAGTCATGATGCTCCCTCATTAACTCAGTGATAGTTGTGCTGTCTTCATCTACGGTTTATCGTAAGCCGATAGGGTGAATTTACCAAAATCGTAACTGTGTATACAAGGAGTTGGCAATGTCAGAATGGTTTAAGCGGTTTGTGGAAACGTAAGTTCGTAGGAATAGCCGATGGTAGGAGAAGAAATGAATCAGCTCTCTAAGATCGACAGCAATCACGCCAGTGTTTGCCCTCTCGATTGTGCAGATACCTGCGCGTTGGATATTGAGGTTATCGATAATCGGGTTTCTCGTGTACGCGGCAGCGCGGCTAATCCATTCACCCGGGGTAAAATCTGTGCCAAGGTGGCTCAGGGATTACCTGAGCAGGTGCACGGCAAGCGGCGCTTGACTACGCCTTTGCTCAGCGATGGACCCAGAGGGGGAGGGGCTTACAAACCGGTCAGTTGGGACATCGCGTTGGATTTGATCCACACGCGCTTCAGTTCCATTGTGCAGGAGTATGGTGCGCAGGCTATCGCCCCGCTCACCTACGGAGGCCCCATGGGGTTGCTGGCAGGGGGCTCCATGGACAAGCGTTTTTTTCATCGTTTGGGAGCCAGCAAGGTCGACTCGTCATCTTTGTGTGCGGGAGTGTCCAGTGCCGCATGGGAGAGTGTTTACGGCGATGTGGGGGGAATTCCCTTCACCGAATTGGCCGACGCGAAGATGATCGTGGTATGGGGCAACAACGTTACTGCGTGTAACTTACACCTTACCACCCTGATTCGCGACGCACGTAAACGAGGCGCTAAATTGGTTGTTGTCGACCCCAAACGTACTCGCATTGCCGATGACGCCGACCTGCATCTGCCTCTGCTACCCGGCACCGATGTGGTACTGGCCTATGCGGTTGCTGCGCAGCTGCGCATAAATGGCGGGCTGGATGAGGATTTCATCTCCCGCTATGTGACCGGCTCGGAAGAATTTTTAAATGAAGCAGCACACTATTCACCTGCGCGAGCAGCCGCTTTGTGTGGCCTGTCGGAGGACGATATTCGTCTGTTCGCGCAGTGGTGGCAGGAGCTCTCCCCGGCAGCGATTAGCCTGGGCGTAGCGCCGGAGCGCAACCGCAACGGTGGGTCGGGTGTGCGAGCCATTCTTGCCCTGCCTGCCCTGACCGGCAACATTGGCCCGCAAGGTGCCGGTGTTTGTGATGTCTCCGGTTTTTTCCCAACACAGTCGGATGCTCTGGCGCGGCCAGATCTTTTGCCGGCGCCGGTGCGCGAATTCAATGTGCTGGATTTACCCCGCCACATTCTCGATCCGGGTAAAGAGCTGCCTATCAAGGGGTTGTTTATCTACAACCACAATCCGGTCGCTGTACATCCGCGCCAGAGCGAGATGCACGCGGCACTGCTCAGCGATGAGGTTTTTGTAGTGGGTTCTGATATCAGCATGACTGACTCGATGGCCTGCGCCGACCTTATTTTGCCCGCAACCACTCATCTGGAGTATGGCGATCTTTACAAGGCCTATGGCCATCACTACTTACAGCGTTCAGCTGCAGTCATTGAGCCGGTAGGTGAGGCACTGTCCAATATGGATTTGTTTCGCCGTCTCGCTCAGCGTTTTAGCTTTGTCGAGCCGTGTTTTTCCGATACCGATGCGCAGCTGATGGATCAGTCGATGACGCTATCAAACCCTGCGCTGGGCGGGCGTAAACCAAGCGAGTTGGCTTCCGGTGAAGCGGTGGATATGTCTGTAACCCCACAGTCCAGCCTGTTGCGCGACCTGGCTCCGGCTACGCCTAGCGGTAAGATCGAGCTGTACAGCGAAGCACTACAACAGCAATCCGGCCAGGGCGTTCCCGGATTCAAAATATTGGAACAGCAGCGTCGGTTTTTTCTTATCAGCCCATCTTCTGAGCGGCGCATCAACTCGACCTTTGGAGGTGTCGATGGTCATGACACTGACCTGGCCTGTGAAATGAACCATACCGATGCGCTGGATCTGGGGCTGGAGCATGGCCAGCAAGTGCGCCTTTACAATGATCAGGGTGAGGTGTTGTTGCCACTGACACTCAGCGACAGGGTTAAGCCGGGCACGGTTCATGTTCCCAAGGGTGGCTGGATTTCAAGCAGCGCAAACGGGCACACCATTAATGCGCTAATTCCCGGTCACAAAGCCGATCTCGCCGGTGGTGCTTGTTACTATGACTGCACAGTGGATATTGAATGTTGTTCGTAATTTAACTATGCCTTGGTTGAGATCACCCCGGAGCGGGTGTTTGAACGGTATATGCAAACCTGGCTGGTTTGCGTGCCGTATCTTTCTTCCCGTATTTCAAAAGTACTGTTAAAACCACTCACTCGAAACATTTCCCGGCAACAGCTAAAAATGATGCCAGGTACCACTCAGATGTTTCGTTCTTCGGTGAATTGTGTCTGGAGCGGTAAGTCCAAATGGTGGAGTTGATTGCGTACAAATAGCGAGTGAGGCGCTTGAGTTTGGGTCTAGACCAGGATGACCCTAAATTCTTGAAGCTGTCGACTATACGTTCAGTTATTTGGTCCTCGTGACGCAGGTCTACTTCCATGAGCTTGGGGTAGAGGCCCAGGGCTGTCTCTAGCTCGCCGTCAATGTTGTCGCGTGTCTCGGCAGCAGCCATACTTTTCGTTAACAAAACGCAGAACTCTTGCCAGGGTAGATTGCGGTTTTCTTCTGTATCGAATTCATCGTAGGCGGTGCGAATTTTTTCCAGATAGTCTTCATAGACCGCGATAAGTATCGCTTCTTTATCGGGAAAGTACTGGTAGATGGAGCTGACTGGAATGCCACCTCGGGCAGCGATGCTGTTGGTGGAGAGGGCCTTGATGCCATCTTCTCTCAATACGTTACGGGTAGCTTCGAGGATCAACTGCACTCTTTCTCGAGAGCGTTTCTGTTTGGGCTTTTTAAGCATGTTCTTAGTCTTCATGTGGGTGAAGTTTCGCCTCTAATCGTATTCGATTGTAAAAATACTAACACTAAAGGGTTATAAATAGAATATGAATAAACATTCAGATTACTTGACTTGGGTTGCGTTGGTGAAATATTGTACGACTCAATAATTACTCGTACTGCTATACCCTTGGGGGGATAAAATAATGTCATATTCACCGGCTCGAACAGCACTCGCTGCTGCTCTTGCAGCGCTCGCCGTCTCTACAGTCCATGCCGCCCCGGCTATTGAGGAAGTAGTGGTCACGGCGCAAAAGCGTACTGAAAGCGTCCAGGACGTTTCCATTGCAATCAAGGCCTTCAGTGAAGACGAACTCAAAAACCTGAATACAAACAATCTGGAGGAGCTCACCGAGTTTGTCAGCGGTGCCGAATTGTTTGATGACCGTGGTGCTGGTCAGCCCACCTGGGTTATTCGCGGCGTTGGTCTTGCCGACTTCAACTCTAACAATACACCGACAGCGGCCATCTATTACGATGAGTTCTATCTCACATCCAACGTTCTCGGCGGTATCGGCATGTTTGATATTGGCCGGGTGGAAGTACTGAAAGGTCCGCAGGGTGGTTTGTATGGCCGCAACACTAGTGGCGGTGCGGTACGAGTAATTTCAGCACGTCCAGTGGTGGGCGATGAGTTCAACGGTTATGTCAGAGGTAGTTATGGGCGCTGGGATAGAGCGGGGCTTGAGGGCGCCTTCGGTGGCACGTTGACTGACACTACCGCCTTCCGGATTTCTGCATCCACCGATCAGGGAGGCGGCTGGCAGGACAGTCTGGCGACTCCCGGAGACGATGAGCACGGCGATCGAGATTTCATGGCGGTTCGTGGCCAATTTGCCTACCAGCCCAGTGAATCTTTCGACCTACTGTTAAAGCTTGAAGGTGGTAAGGATAAGTCTGAAACTACCCTGGGCTACGCGCGTGCCCTGTATGACCCCAACACCGGCGACTTCTGTGCCAGCGCCATCGCAGGTAAACACGATGAGAAAAATTGTGTCACGCTTTCTAACCTGACCAATGCCTTCGCCCTCACACCCGGAGATCCTGGAATTCTTCCCTCTGGGCAGCGCAAGGACGGCACCAAAGTATTGTCCAACCCCATTAATGCCCTGGATAATTCCTGGGAGGGTGTAAATCTGCAGATGAACTGGGATTTTGATTTCGCCACTCTCACCTCTATTTCCGGTTACCTGAATTATGAGAACAACCAGACGTTTGACTACGATGGCCAGCCTTTGATGCTGGTCGAGGAGAATCCAGGGGAAGCGGAGCTAACACTTTGGTCCCAGGAACTGCGCCTGCTATCCAATAGTGACGGCCCACTGACCTGGTTAGTTGGCGCGATGTATGCCGAGGATGAAGTAGAGGACTATCGCCAAGACTCTCTCATAGACAACGTGTTGGTGTTTTCCACCATAAGCACCCGCGGTTTTACCCAGACTACAGAGTCCTGGGCTCTCTACGGCCAAGTGGAATACGAGCTGAGTGACGCCTGGACGGTACACGGGTCGCTGCGTTATACCGATGAAAACAAGGACCTCGAGGATGCCTACAACTTCGACAATGTGGGCGAATTCTACTATATACAGGACGTAAACAAATCAGTTGAGCTGGATGAGAACTGGTCTGGTCACGTGGGCATAGACTGGGCAGTTGCAGATGATGCGATGGTATACGCTCGCATAACTCAGGGCTTCAAATCTGGTGGCTTCTTTGGCGGATTCTCATTCTCGGAAGAGGATCTTGACCCTTACGCAGAGGAAACGGTTCTCTCCTATGAAGTGGGCTTCAAGAGCGCTTGGCTGGAAAATAGCCTGCAGTTGAACGGTGCAGTGTACTTCTACGACTATCAGGATGTGCAGGGATTCACCCAGGTCGCCAATGAGTTAACTGGAACCGTAGTTACCAAGTTGGGCAACCTGGGCGACGCGGAACATTTGGGCGCAGAACTGGACATGGTCTGGCTGCCACTGGAGGGCTTGAGTCTTCAGGCGTCGCTGGCCTGGCTGGATGCGGAGATTACCAACTCAGATACCTTGGCGCTGGACCAGGCCGGAGAAGTCTTTCCCATTGAGGGGCTCAAGCGTAGTTATGCGCCGGAATGGAGTACCTCGGTTCAAGCGCGTTACGAGTGGAGTTTTTCCGACTCTCTGCTTGCAGCTGTACAGCTGAATTACAGTTGGCGCGACGATCTCAACGGCGAGGACAGTGCGTTGAGTGATATTAATCTCGCGGCCTTCAGCTATGAGGACTATCAAGTACTCAACGGTCGAATCTCTATCGGTTCTCCCGAGCAGACATGGGAGGTGGCATTGGTCGGTCGCAACCTGACTGACGAGGAGTATTGGGCGAATGCCACAGGTGATGACCTCTCTAGTTTTACCAGCATTCCCACGCGTCCCATGAGTTATGCGGTGGAGGCAACCTATTCATGGTAAACACTCTGAAGACTGCTTTGCTGAGTGGTCTACTTGGCTATTGCAGCACCCTGGTTGCTGCCCCAAAAGTCGACCTCGTTGTGATTAACGGCAGTGTTTACACTGCCGACGCGCGCCAACATGAGGCGCAGGCCTTCGCTGTTCGTGGCGATACCATTGAGGCCGTCGGTTCTACTAAGGAGATGCTGGCACTTGCGGGACAGGGGACGCAAGTTCTGGACCTTGATGGACGCCGGGTATTGCCGGGTTTACACGACGCACATATTCACCCTATGGGAGTCGTTAAGTACGACGGCTGTAATCTCGAAACCCGAGCGCTGGATCTGAATGAGCTCGCGATATTTGTGTCACAGTGTATAGAGCGGCTGAAGCCGGCTGGAGGTGAATGGCTGGCGGTTAGGCAGTGGAACTTTTCTGAGGACAACCGCCCATCGAATGGCGTGGCCAATATACGGCAGGCGCTGGATAGGGCCGCCCCCAACAACCCGGTGATACTGCTGGGTAATGATGGTCATCATCACGGGACCAATAGTCTGGGTCTGTCTCGCGCTAGTAATGTGGCGGGAGAGCAGGTGGGCCTGAGCGCCAAAACCCTGACATCAGATTTTCGGGACTACCGCTATTACGTTGGGGTTGACGAAGCGGGCGAGCCCAACGGCGCAGTAAACGAGTCCGCCCCGGACTTGCTGGGTGGGCCGAATATGCTCACAGCAGATATGGATTTAATTACGCCTGAGGGGCCGCAGGTGCCAGATCGTCTCAACTCCCTGGGTATCACCTCGATTCAGGACGCGGCATTTATGCCAGACCTTATTCCCTTCTACAAAAACATGACATCCAGTGAGGGTGGTTTGACTCTGCGTGTTCGATTGGCACAGCTGTTTCCTCCGCAGATGTTTACAGACGAAGCCGGTGAACTCGATATGGTTACTTTGCTGGCCGCTGCTGGCGAAGTACGCGAGCTATACGCAGATCAGCCAAATATTAATGCCGGCGCGTTGAAACTCTTTGTCGATGGCGTAATGGAAGGCAATCCGCTGGAAGTTCCTCCTACGCTGCCCAATGCGGCGGCCTTGAAGGACTATCACCAACCTTTGGTGGGGCTGGACCAGAACAGCGGGAAAGTGCGCCTCAAGGGTTATGTCGATGTGCAGGGTAAGGCCTGTTC
>JADGEN010000106.1 GCA_016744355.1 Halieaceae bacterium | reverse complement strand
TGCGAGCAGTGGCAACAGTGCCAGCTTCTCTACCTGTGTAGCCCGGGCAACCCCACTGGCGCAGTCATACCACTGAACACACTGCGCCAACTGATCGAGCTGTCGGAAGAACACGATTTTGTCATCGCCAGTGACGAGTGCTATTCCGAACTATATTTTGATGAAAGCAAACCACCCCCGGGACTATTGCAGGCCTGTGAAACAATGGGTAGAGCGAACTACGCCAATTGCATGGTGTTTCACAGCCTCTCCAAACGCTCCAATTTGCCCGGCCTGCGCTCCGGTTTTGTCGCCGGCGACAGCGAACTTATTCGTCGGTTTTTGCAATATAGAACCTATCACGGTTGCGCCATGCCGCTACACCATCAGCTAGCCAGTATTGCCGCGTGGAATGACGAGCACCACGTGGTGGCCAACAGGGCGCTGTATGCACAGAAGTTTTCTGCTGTGTTGGATATTTTCTCAGGCAAGCTGGATGTATCAAAACCGGATGCCGGATTCTATTTGTGGCCCGAGACACCTGTTAGCGACACTGTCTTCGCCCAGAGCCTGTATGAACATGAACATGTCACAGTACTGCCAGGGCGGTTTTTGGCCCGTCAGTGCGCGGGCATCAATCCCGGCGAAAACCGAATCCGAATCGCTCTGGTTGCCGAGATGGAGCAGTGCATAGAAGCAGCCCACAGAATTGTCCATTGCCTGGAGAAAATCCGGTAATGACAACATGTTAAAAGCTGATCGCGTCAACTATATTTTGTGCCGCCTGCAGGAGCTATACCCCGAGACGCCGGCACCTCTGGATCATGTCGATCCATATACCCTGCTCATCGCGGTACTACTCAGCGCCCAGTGTACTGATGCACGGGTAAACACGGTGACACCGGCACTATTCGCCCTTGCCGGCAACCCTCACGATATGGCCAAAATAGAGGTTGATGATATCCGGGCCATCATCCGCCCCTGTGGTTTGTCGCCGCAAAAATCCAAAGCGATCAAAGGACTCAGCGAAATTTTACTGGACGAGCACAATGGCATCGTCCCCCAGGACATGGACGCTCTTGAGCGCCTCCCCGGAGTCGGACACAAAACTGCCGGCGTTGTCATGTCTCAAGCTTTCGGCGTACCCGCCTTCCCCGTAGACACCCATATTCACCGTTTAGCCCAGCGCTGGGGACTGACAAATGGAAGAAACGTGGTGCAAACTGAGAAGGACCTGAAACGTCTTTTCCCCCGGGAATTTTGGAATCGCCTGCACTTGCAAATCATTTTCTATGGCAGAGAATTCTGTACCGCAAGGGGCTGTGATGGCCGAGTCTGTGAAATATGCCGTACTTGCTACCCTAACCGCGTACATCCCAAAAAAAACCTTAAAGCCTGAGAGCACCGCTACCCTATCGTTTCCCCAGTCTATGCCACCGTCACCAGGGATGGATTGAGAGGCTGCTTAAATCAATTCAATTTGGTATGCTACGGCTCCCCAAAAACCCCGAAATGGTGGAGCAAGATCTTGGTTATACTCTACGGAATTAAAAACTGCGACAGCGTTAAGAAGGCCAGAAAATGGCTGGATAATCACGGTGTAGACTATAAGTTTCACGACTTTCGTAGCGATGGCCTATCCGCAGAATCGGTAGAGCAATGGCTTGAAGATCTTGGCTGGGAAACACTGGTTAACAAGCGCAGTACTAGCTGGAAACAGCTGGACGCGCAAACCAGAGACAACATGAATACAGAAACCGCCAAGGCGGCAATCATGGCCCAGCCTACATTGATAAAGCGCCCCTTGTTAGATACCGGGCACAGTCACTTCACAGGGTTTTCAGCCACAAATTACGAAGAAATATTCACTCAACACACACTGTAAACAAAATCAGATCAGGAATTTGTATGACTACCAATATTTTTGCGCTCGGCCTGGGCGTGGGCACACACAATAGCAACGGCGAATGGTTGGATATCTTCTACCCAAAGCCTCTTCTCTACCCAACGCCAGAACTCACTGCCTGCATTGCAAATCTCGACCTTGAGCAAGCAAACAATACTCCGCTTAGCAGTGAACAACGCTCGCAATTACACGCCGCACTGGTCGCTTGTGGAGACGCCGGGCAGGCAGAGGTCGCTCAACAGCTTTGCAATTCAGACGCTCCCACCGTTGCTGTATTACTGCGCAGCGACGAAGCCCCTGCCACAGTGCCCGAGGCATACCTCAAGCTTCACCTGCTGTCGCACCGACTGGTCAAACCCCACGGCACAGATCTCACCGGATTATTTGGTATCTTGCCTAATGTTGCCTGGACTAACGAAGGTGCTGTGGATTTGGCCGAGCTCCCCCAACGCCAGCTTGCTGCTCGATTGAAAGGTGAAGTTCTCGAAGTGAGCTGCGTCGACAAGTTTCCAAAAATGACTAACTACGTTGTACCCGAAGGTGTGCGCATTGCCCATACAGCACGAGTAAGACTGGGTGCTTACCTCGGTAAGGGAACTACCGTGATGCACGAAGGGTTCGTTAATTTTAATGCCGGAACAATTGGCCCGGGCATGATCGAGGGGCGGATCTCTGCGGGCGTAGTCATCGGCGCAGGCTCTGACCTTGGGGGCGGCGCGTCCATAATTGGCACTTTGTCAGGTGGTGGAAAAATTGTGATATCAGTAGGCGAAGAGTGCCTGATTGGCGCAAATGCGGGCATAGGCTTTCCACTGGGTGATCGCTGCACAGTCGAAGCGGGACTCTACGTAACCGCTGGCACCAAAGTATCCATGATTGCCGCAGACGGAAAAACTGTAGAGCGTGTTAAAGCTCGCGAGTTAGCCGGTAAATCTGACTTGCTGTTCCGGCGTAACTCGGGCTCCGGCGCTGTTGAATGCCTTACCAACCGTTCGGCCGTTGAGCTCAATGCCGAACTGCACGCGCACAATTAATATGGACAATATAGAGCACGATAGTACATTCCAACTCTGCTGCGAGCTGATTAGCCGAGAATCTGTCACGCCTGAGGATGCAGGCTGCCAGGCTCTGATGATGGAACGCTTGAGCGCTATCGGGTTTGAGTGCACTCCCCTGCGATTTGGCGAGGTTGACAACTTCTGGGCAGAGCGCGGTACGCAGGGCCCCATTCTGGCATTTGCCGGACACACAGACGTGGTCCCCACCGGCCCCGCAGAGCAATGGGCCTCTCCCCCCTTCGAACCCACACTGCGCGATGGCGTACTATATGGCCGTGGTACTGCCGATATGAAAGGCAGTCTGGCGGCCATGGTTGTGGCCTGCGAGGAGTTTGTCGCGGCGCACCCCAAACACCCTGGACGTATAGGCTTTCTAATTACGTCCGACGAGGAGGGACCAGCGGTTAACGGCACCGTGCGAGTTATGCAGTATCTGCAGCAGCACGACAAAAACATCGACTGGTGCCTGGTGGGCGAGCCTTCAAGTACAAAACAACTGGGCGACACGGTTAAAAATGGCAGGCGCGGCTCACTGGGAGCTATCCTGACCGTGAAGGGCGTACAGGGGCATATTGCCTACCCACATCTGGCAGACAACCCCATACACAAAGCACTCCCCGCCCTGGACGCTTTGAGTCGAGAAGTTTGGGACAGTGGCAACGAATTCTTCCCCCCAACTTCGCTACAGATATCCAATATCAACGGCGGCACGGGTGCGACCAATGTCATTCCGGGCGAGCTGGAGATACAGTTTAATTTCCGCTTTTCAACCGCGCTCACCGAGGCCGACTTGCGCAGTAGAACTGAAGCCATCTTGTCGGCACACAATCTGGACTACGACCTACAATGGAACCTTAGCGGACAGCCTTTTCTCACCGGTAGTGGAGAATTAGTGGACGCAGCCATCGCAAGCATCGCGCAAGTCACCGGGCTAAATACTGAGCTTTCCACCTCCGGCGGCACCTCTGACGGACGCTTCATCGCACCCAGCGGCTCGCAGCTGATAGAACTTGGACCGGTGAATGACACTATTCATAAGATCGATGAAGCGGTATTGGCAGCTGACCTACCCAAGCTGACGGCCATCTACAAAAACTTACTACATCGATTACTGCTATAGAGCGTCCAACTGGCTTTTCAATGCCTTTTTAACCAGTGCGAGGTTGGTTTCACCTACCACCAGAATCACATCTTCATTATTCAACCCGTCCAGAGATGCGCGCACTACAGGGCCAACCTCCATCCAGTATTCATCGGGAACCATAGCCTTATCAAATTTGGCCATAGCGTCGATATCATGAATTTCTGTTCGCGTATAACCAGGACACAGGGACTGAACTGATATTCCAGAGCCCGCAAGCTCAGCCTGCAGCGAAACGGAATAGGAATTAAGAAATGCCTTTGTGGCCGAGTAAACCGAGACGCCGGGCGAAGGTAACAATGCACCTACGGAAGAAACATTAACGATATGACCGCCACCAATCTCGCGCATATACGGTATTGCCGCCCTGCACAATGACAGTGTCGCGCCTATGTGCAGGTTGACCATAGCCAGCTGAACTTCTATCTCACCGCGCTCGAAATTTCCCATTGCGCTGAAGCCTGCGTTGTTAATCAAGTAGTCCAGGGGACCTTGCTGGCGTATGGCCTCGGTGGCCCGCGCTACACCTTCAATGGTTGTCAGGTCGGCTTCCACAATGTGCACTTCAGCCTTATCTTTTAGTTCTTCGGCGAGAGACAACATCGGTTCAGCACGCCTGGCCACAGCAATTATGACATCACAACGATCAGCCAATTGACGGCAAAACTCTGCGCCCAGTCCCGCGGACGCGCCGGTAACCATAGCGGTAATATTTCTATCTGACATAGACACTCTTATCCTCGTTTTCACTCAAAATAGAAACGCTTTCCGCCCTGCTTCCACAATGGCGCTAGCGCAAGATACGATTCAGGGCGATACTATAGACGATTTTTCCATGAAAAATTAGCTTCACACCATCACGGAGAACAAACACATATGTCCACGAATAGAACTGCACTGATTACAGGCGCTTCAGCCGGACTTGGAATAGAGTTCGCCAGACAGCTGGCCGCCAACAGCTACAATCTGGTACTTGTCGCACGACGTAGAGAAAAGCTGGAGGAAGTGGCCGATGACCTACGCGCCCAGTTTGGAGTTGTAGTAACCATTGTACCCGCTGACTTGAGTGATCCTGAGGCTCCGAACACAATTTATGAAACACTAAAGGCATCGAGCATCTCTATCGACTACCTGGTCAACAACGCCGGGGCTGCCGGGAGCGACCTATTGGAAGACAGGCAGTGGGCCAAGCAACAGGATTTCTTCCAGCTGATGATGCTATCTGTCGCTCATCTGTGCCACCTGTTCATACCCGGTATGCGGGAGCGCGGCTTTGGTCGTGTCATTAATATCGCCTCGGTTGCCGCGCGCATCCCACGATCTGGTGGCTGTAACTATGGCCCCAGCAAGGCCTATCTTGTCGCTCTATCTGAAGATTTGTCTGTCACCCTGCACAGTACGGGGGTCAATGTCTGTGCCCTGTGCCCCGGTTACACACACACCGACTTCCACAGCACCGCAGGCCTGGAAGACATGAAGCAGGCAATGCCAAAGTGGTTATGGTACAAGGCAGAAACGGTTGTCGCCGATGGTCTGAAAGCCGTCGAAAAAGGCAAACCGGTTTGTTTATCCGGCCGCTTGTATCGCTGGGTTGATCCGCTGTTCCAATCGGTAATTACCCGGCGATTCTTTAGAATTCCTTCACGACACTAACACTCAAGCTACAACCCGCGCAGAACATAGACATCGTATCGCACTGCTTTACCAGCAATCACGTGAGACGGTTTGCGCCCCGCGAGCTGCGGCGCTTTAGGGGGGCGCTTTACAACCACCCGCGCCACATCCTGCTGTAGTGCCCAGACTAACAATTCATCTGAATCTTCTCCCGCCCCCAATAACTGATGAAAAAGCGCCATTTCCTTTTTGACCTTGGCGCGTTTTCCTCGCTCCGGAAACATGGGGTCCAGATAGATTACTTCGGCTGCGTGCAGCTGCGATTCGATTAGTTCCCGGGCGTCACCAGAAAATAACGACATTCGTTGTACCACGGCCCTTAGCCACTCATCCGAACTGTTTGCCGCTTTACCCAGGCCGCTGGCAAGCATTTGGAACACAAGATTATTGCGCTCACACAGACACACTGTGCAGCCCAGGTCGGCCAGAATAAAACTGTCCCGCCCCAGCCCCGCAGTGGCATCCAGCACAGCGATTCCAGACTTGCGAGACAGGCCAACCGCCTTGCCAAGTAGCTCATTGTGGCCGCCGCGACGACGATGCCGCATTGCTGCGTTGCCAAATTCCACAGTAATGGGACCAGGAGCAGAGCGCCCGGTTTGTTGCAAAGCTATCTCTTCCTCAGAACAGATTAGCAACACCTGCGCAGCAACATAGTCACCAGGGTCAGTTCCGATTTGACACAGAGGTAGCGCTAACGCCTCTGCCAGAGCAGTGGCTGCCAATTCATCCGCTGGAGATAGAGCCAGCACCTCAATAGAGAGACTATTCTCGCGCTCTGATGGCGATGAAAGCGGCGCGCTCACTTAGGGGCCAGTAACCGCTCCAGTTGCTGGCGGTTGAGTTCAATGGCTTCCATATACAAATTGGGGCCACCGAAAAACTCCGCTGCATAGCGATAAGCGCTGTTGAAAAATCCGTCGAGACGGACTTCCAGAGCCGTGGCCATAAAACGGGGAGTTGATGCGAGTAAATGCTCTGCTGACTTGTATACAGGGGCTGCATAACCTTCCAGGCCGGTGTCTCCTGCAATGCCACCGGCTACAAACTCGGCGTAAAGGTAGTCGTGGCATTTCTGGAGATAGGCTTTATCGGCCATTTGAGCGATGAGGTCAGCAGTGCCCAGAAGTGAACCGAGTAGATACTCTTTGTCGCTGTGTACCTCGATATTACAGGGGTCAACCTCATAGCCGGTAAAATGAACGATGCGCCCGCACAGGGGCGCAAGGGACGCATGGCCTGCAGCCGGAAAATATTCATCCATAAATCGGGCGCTACGACTCACATGAATTCGGGTGTAGGCGGCCCCGTTATCATGCTTTCTATCACCGCTGCGGCGAATATAGCCTGAATCATGGAATATAGCACACGCAATACCCGTGAGTGCCAGCTCTGGCCCCAGCCTTTCATGCTCAACAGTGGCGCTCTCATGGCCATCAATCAACCTGGCCATCGCCAGAGTCACATCCAGTACGTGCTGTATATTGTGATAGTTGACATCACAGGCTTCATAGCCGGGATACTCCCCCTGATAAAGGCGAATAAAATCCTCAACCATGATGTTAACCGGCGAAAAATCAAAGTCGGGATAGCGACTGTCCAGAATAGATCGCAAAGCTCCAATCACAGCACTGGAGTCAGTAACATCAACCGTGTTACTCACATCCATATGACCGGCTCTTTGCGACAGAGACATTCGTATCAATCCTTCATTTTAACCTTGACGAGCCGCTTTTTCAGCACAGAAGATAAGTCATCTATCAAATCTGCTGCACTGGCGGGGGCGGCGGGTTTCCGCGATTCCGGTACTAACTCCGGTACTGTGGCCTCTGTGTGAGTCGCGTAGGAAGAGCACTCGGGGAGCGCCTCTCCAGGCAAGCCCAGAGCAAGGGTTTCGCCCTCCATATCTATTTCAAGTTGCAAGTTATAGGCCTGACGCGATAAACCATGTTTATCGACTACCTTGAATTTACGCGGCACCGGCTTCCCTTCGGCGCCACTTTGCGCGGTCAGGTAACAGCGCACTCCGGAAATAGCTTTGCCCGAAAACTGGATCCCCGTCAGGGTGGTACTCTCCCGGTCGCACGCTGCAACGAACATTTGTGTAGTAGCCGGGATCGATGCGACGCCACGCTCATCGTCGATTTCGCATTGGAAATCGCCCATGAGCAGTTGTTGAGGATGAATAAGGTCAACCATGCGGGCCAGTTCAATGGTCACATCTCCCACGATGTAACTAAACATTGTCGGATTGACGCCCTCGGCCTGATACAGCTCATAGTGGCTGCCAATGTGATACGCCGTTCTGATGATCGGAGCTGTGTTCCCTTTAGAGGCTGCCCTGGCTACCGCATTATCGGCCACAACCAGAAGCATGAAACAAAACAGATCCCGGTCTGCCGTAGGCCCAATGTCACGGTTCCACACGTAGTAGCCATCGCCTGTTGTTGTGCGTGCAAAATTAATCTCGATCCCCTGCCCGAGGAGCTTGTTATACGCCGAGTTCATTGAGTATGAGAGGCTGTTTAATTGGCTCGCCTGTTCAAACGGAGTGCACAAGGAAAAACCGCTTATATCGAACAGTAATACTCCCCGACTGTCCACGTAGCTGATGCCATAGCGTTTGATCAGTTGCTCGACTTCTGCCAACACGGCGGCTTCTTCCGCCAGAGCCGTATTGAGCTTTATAAACGTTGGGGAAACATCCAGCCGCGCTGCGATCGCAAATAGTTCTTCGCGGGCTTTTCTTCGCCCTCCAGATACAAGATCGCGAAAAAAGGCTTCGTTGTCCATGCCATCGTCTGTGCTATTACTTTCGACGGCACAGTAGTTACCCGGAAAATAGTGAGGGACAAACAATACCAGCAGACCTCGTTCGTCAGAGCTCCAGCACAAGACGATATTTTGACCCAATCTCCACTGCTTGCGCAGAGTCTGCTCCAGCATTTTCAGGTTGCCTCGCTGCACAATACTAATCGCTTGAAGCTCAGATTTTTTTGTTTCAGACATGGTAGCGCTCGTTTTTGTCTACTCTACAGGCTAGCATTATAGATCTAATTGTCACGAGTAGCTTCATCATCATGCAACGCAGTATTGTCCATTTTTCAATTTGTGTATCGCTGGCGCTTTTGGCCGCCTGTGCGAACTATGATTTTACCGTCAACGAAAAGTTGGTTTACTCTCCGAAAACTCCTTTTAGCGACTTCGATACACCTGATCCGGGCCTGAACAGCTGTCTGGAGCAAGCTATCCTCGACGCGAAAATAAATGAAGCCAATGCACTCAAACGCCTCAATTGCAGCCATGCCGGTATTGAAACTCTGCAGGGACTGGAGACCTTCACCGGCCTGATTCAACTCAAACTGTCCGCTAATAAGATTCGTAACCTGGCCCCTCTGGTTAACCTTACCCATCTGCAAGAACTGTATCTTGACGACAATGTCGTGGTCGACCCGGTACCGCTCTATACTCAGTCCGCGCTGCGCACACTCGACCTGAGTAGCAACGCTGTACTGCAATGTCCGCAGGCTGCAGCTTTCGCCCATTTGACGTCACTCACACTTCCCGACCACTGCAACTGAGCTTATGTCTATATAGCTTATCTGGGCTTTACTGGTGTGTAGGCTAGCGCAAAGCGACTGTTAGTAAAAAGTCACCCGGGGCACTTCGCCATAAATCTGCGAGGACTGTCACAGATTTGTAGAAATAAGTCGACCGAGATGTCGCGCATGGCCCCTGAAATGCGTTCGGGGTCACTCCAGGGCGAGCCAATCGAAGCCACTAGCCTGATCGGCCCACACAACGCAATCCAGCGAGGGCAGCACGCCCATCAATGCCTGTTCGGCAAGTTCCCGGGTATTATTTTTTTCGCTGATATGTGCGACCACCAGGTGACGCAGGCCGCTGTGATCAATATCTTCCAATAATGACGCTGCCTGAGCGTTGTTTAAATGACCCCAGTCACCACCCACTCGCCGCTTTAGGTGATGCGGATAGGCGCCGCTGCGTAGCATTTCCTGATCGTGGTTCAACTCGAGCATCAACGCGTCGCAGCCACTGTAACGCTCTACAACATGCGGTGTGACACTGCCAAGGTCAGTGAGTACGCCCAGTGACTTGCCGCCGCAGAAAAAACGGTACTGACTGGGCTCTTTAGCATCGTGTGGGACCGCGACAGCCTCAACTTCCAAAGCGCCCACAGTAAAGTTTTGGGAAAACGTAAAATTCAGGGTCTGAAAGCAATTGTCACAGCGCCCGCTACTTTGAGTTCCGTGAGTCATATACACCGGGATACTGAACTTTCTGGACAATGCCGCCACACCAGAGCAGTGGTCACTATGCTCATGGGTAACCAGAATAGCGTCCAGCTGGTGGGGGGTTAGGCCAAAGCGCTGCAATCGTCTAGTGGTTTCGCGTAGAGAGAAACCACAATCAACCATAACCACGGTTTCACCTGCCTGCACCAGCGTTGCGTTACCC
>JADGEN010000105.1 GCA_016744355.1 Halieaceae bacterium | reverse complement strand
CCGTAAAACGTATCACCACCGACGCAGGTGAAACCACGTGGGAAAAAATCAGCTGGGAGGAAGCTCTGGATACTACCGCCAGACGCTTGATGGACATTGTTCAGCGCGATGGTGTAAATGCTCTCGGCGTTTATCTGGGTAATCCATCTGTTCACAATTACGGCATGATGACCCACCAGAACAACCTATTTCGGCACTTTCGCACCAACAATCGTTTCTCCGCCACTTCGGTAGACCAGTTGCCACACCACCTGACGTGCCTTTGGTTATACGGCCACAAGAACCTGTTTCCCATTCCCGATATCGACCGCAGCGATTACTTCCTTATGCTGGGAGCAAACCCCATCGCGTCCAATGGCAGTATCTGGACCGTACCAGATGTAAAAAAACGTATCAAAGACCTGAAGAAACGCGGTGGAAAGCTCGTGGTGATAGACCCCAGGGTCACGGAAACTGCAGAACTTGCCAGTGAGCACCATTTCATCAAGCCAGGAACAGACGCCTTGTTTCTGCTTGGGGTATTAAACACTTTATTTGCCGAGGGTCTTGCAGATCCAGCGCACCTCATCCCGTACACTACCGGGCTGGAAGAAGTGGCGGTAGCCATTACAGATTTTACACCGGAGCTGGCGGAGCGCTATACAGGCATTACGGCTGAGACCATTAAAGGCATTGCGCGTGACCTGGCCGCAGCGGAGTCCGGAATTTGTTACGGCCGTATGGGCGTATCCGTACAAGCCTATGGTGCTCTCAATCAGTGGGCTATACAGATCATTAATATTGCCACTGGGAATTTGGATAAACCCGGAGGTTCGCTGTTCACCCTGCCTGCGGTCGATGGTGTCAGTACCAGTAACCCCGGAGGCTTCGGGCGGCACCGTAGCAGAGTGAGAAATTTGCCTGAGTTCGATCGCGAACTACCCGCCGCTGCACTCGCAGAAGAAATCTCAACAGAGGGTGAGGGCCAGATCCGAGCCCTATTTACCGGCGCTGGCAACCCTGTATTATCCACGCCCAATGGCGCAAACCTGGACAAGGCAATGGAGGGACTTGAGTTTATGATCTCCCTTGACCCCTATATCAACGAAACCACTCGCCACGCAGACATCATTTTGCCACCAACTTCACCACTGGAGCACGACCACTACGACATGGCATTTCACGCCAATGCCATGCGCAACACGGTACGACATAGCGAAGCGGTGTTCGAAAAACCCCAAGATAGCTTACACGACTGGGAGATCTTCACTGAACTTGGCAATCGGGTAGCAACCATTCTTGGCTCAGACACCGCTCCCTCTATTCCACCCGACCAGATCATGGATATGGGCATGCAAATGGGGCCGTACAGCGAATCCCAAGGAAGCGAGTTCAAACTAACAATGGACGTAGTGAGGGCCAGCCCCTCCGGTATCGATCTTGGGCCGCTCAAGCCGCAGCTACCGCAACGGCTTCGCACAAAGGGCAATATCATTGACTGTGCCACGCCTGAGCCCATCGCTGATCTGGACCGCTTGCGCGAGCATTTCATTGATTCCTCACAGAGCGAAGAAGAATCCAGACCACTACAATTGATAGGTCGTCGACACGTGCGTGACAACAATTCCTGGATGCACAACCACCATCGATTGGTTAAAGGCAAGAACCGCTGCACCCTGATGATGCATCCACTGGACATGGAGGAGCGTAACCTCGCCGATGGAGGTATCGTTTCTGTCAGCTCGCGGGTTGGAACGGTTTCGGTTCCAGTTCAGGCGGCACAGACAATGATGCAAGGCGTGGTAAGCCTGCCCCATGGTTACGGCCATAATCGCCCCGGAATTCAAATGAAGATAGCCGAACAACACGCGGGCGTTAGCTGCAACGACTTGACCGATGAGTTGGCACTGGATGAGCTATCAGGAAATGCGGCGGTAAATGGTGTGCCGGTTAGCGTTAATGCTATCCAGAGCACAACATAGAGACATTAGGCACGCAGTGGCACGGGGCAATCCATTACGGCGGCCATACTGGCTAAAATTTCCTGCTCAGTCCCGCTCATCTGACCATCTGCGTCCGCTGCAAAGGCCATCGCCTTTAGCAGGCGGGGCTTAAGCAGCGGGTAGCAATCAGCCAACTCACTCACCGCTTTACTGAAAGCTTCAACACTGCACTGCTCGCTGGACAGCAGCTGCAAACTTGTGAAATCGAGTTCGTCGGCCGCCAAGCGAAATACCGCTTCGGTCTCCCCGCTGCCCTCGTGTGCCAATACACTCAACACAACTCGAATATGATAGAGCACTTTTCGCAAAGCACGATAACGCGGCCTGCTGAATTTAACCTTAATGAATTCCGGATCAAGGTAGTGGCGAACCAACTGAAACATACACCATTCGTACAAATCAGTGCGGTCGTCGGCACGAACTAGTCTCAGCAAGGTGTTTTTAAAAACTTGATACTGGGGCGCGGAAATCGATTTGAGTGCCGGAATACATATTTCCAGCAACGGTAAGCGTAAGGGAGCTATGAGTTCATGTACCGCTGGGGCTAATGTGAACACCAGATCAGCCAAGCCCGGGATACCATCCTGTGAAATAATCGACAACTGTCTCTTACTTACAGCCGTATCGCGACTGAGGAGCAAGGCATAGATAAGAGCATTGGCACCCTGAGGCTGATGACTTTGTTGGATAAAGGCGAGCGGTAATTCATGCTTTTGCGCACTTTGACTGTCCAGCTCTTCGGGGGCAGGCCCAAAATCGGCATCAATTAGCTCCTCCTCAGCGGCAGCACCAGCGAGTATGGCCGCCGCCACAATAGCTGCACGCCCTCCTCCATTCGCCTCCGTTCTGGGGCCGAAGTGCCTAATTTCGCGCTTGATAACAACGCCGTCCCACCTCGGATCCAGCCTACGTATTCTATCTTCCAGAGGTGGGTGAGTTGCGAACACTTGCCACAACTTATGCTGAATCTGACCGAAAAAAATATGAGATAACTCATTTGCCCGGGCGGCGTGCACCAGCGTACCCGGCACGTAGCCACCAATGACTTTCAAGGCGTCGGCGATACCCTCGGGGTTACGCGTAAATTGCACCGCACTGGCGTCCGCCAGATACTCTTTCTGGCGGCTGATGGCGGCTTTGATAAAGCCCGCAGCCATACCGCCCAACCAACCCACAGACAGCAACCCCAGCCCCAGCAGTGGTAAGGCAGCCTGACTTTTGGTGTCCGTTCCACGGCGACGATGTGAGCTGCGCAATAAAAAGTGCCCCACATCACCCACAAACGTGATGCCCTTAAGCATTGCCGCGAGTCGGATATTAAGGCGCATATCGCCATTGAGGATGTGACTGAATTCATGCGCAATAACGCCCTGTAATTCATCGCGTTTTAGCTGCTGTATAGTTCCTCGAGTTACGGCAACAACCGCATCAGCCGGAGTGATACCTGCAGCAAAGGCGTTGATACCACGCTCCTCGTTAAGCACATAAACTGCTGGAACAGGCATATTCGCGGCCAGTGCTAATTCCTGTACCACATTCAACACGCGGCGCTCGCCAGGATCGTTCCCCTGCGCCAAAATACGCGAGCCGCCCATACTCTCGGCGACTGTTTTGCCCCCTTTTGAAAGTTGAAACCACTTCGCCGCCACTACTAGGCCAACCGTGGCTGAAACTGCCGTCCCGATACCACCAAAGCGAGCCCAGGTGAAGTAGGACAAAAATCCTGCCATACCCTGACGAGTACCACCTGAATAAAGATTGTAGTCCTCACCCATCCATAGAAAAGCCGCCACTACCAGATTGGTAATAACAATCAGTGCAAATATGGCGATGAGGAACAGCAGCGTTAACAGTTTGGTGTTGCGCCGTGCCTTATCTTGATGCTCAAAGAAATTCACTCAAATTGATCTAGAAAGACACCGTTGGGGCGTCCTGAATTTGCGCAGAATCTTCCATTTCCAATAGCTCAGCATCATTGGGGTGACCAAATTTCCTGGCGAAGAATACGGGAGGAAAACTCTGCCGGTAGGTATTAAATGCCATGACCGCATCGTTATAACCCTGGCGAGCAAATGCCACCCTATTTTCAGTGGTGGTAAGCTCTTCAGACAGTTGTTGCATATTCTCGCTGGCCTTCAGGTCGGGGTAGGCTTCCATGGTCACATTTAATTTCCCCAGAGCACCTCGCAGAGTCGATTCTGCACCAGCCAGATCGGAAATACCCGTACCACCTCCCAGTCCTGCTTTCCCAAGTTCGGCAAGAATTCCCGCTGCATTATTACGCGCTGCAATTACAGCTTCCAGCGTCTCGCGCTCGTGGCTCATATAACCTTTGGCTGTTTCAACCAAATTCGGGATCAAATCGTAACGACGCTTCAGCTGCACTTCAATTTGTGCGAATGCATTTTCAAAACGATTTTTCAGTGTTACTAAAGTATTGTAAATACTGATGATATAAATAATCAGTCCCAACAACGCCAGCCAAAATACGATAGTAGAAATATCCATGTTCACGCCCCTAGTCATTTATTACAGGTATACCAATTGTGCATTATTGCAGTGTACCCACCCACGCCAAATATGGCGAGAGCGCCGGGTAAAAGCACGCGACATCAGGAAAAACCAAAACCCTTCAAAAGCAGGCCCCTAGACTAGCACTTCTGGAATGCTGTGCTAGGCTGAATGTACTGCTGGTTTCAAACACTAATCAGCGGGAAAACAAATCTGGGCAGTAAAGGATTACCGCCTGGTAAAAACTAAACTCTTACTTTTAAACACGGATGTTGAGCTATGAATAATTTGATGACACAGCTGTCTCACAGGCGGCACTACACACCCCCCCCAGCAAAACCCCGGTTTTTCTCACTCTCAAACACCACGGACAGAGTCTTGAAGATTCTGCTCGGTGGAGATCTCGCCCGTATACGTGCAGATAGCGTAGCCCAACAACTTGGTATGAGTGGCACAACTCTGAGGCGTCGATTGAAAGACGATCACACCAACTATCAGTTTTTGCTGGACCGAACCAGGCAGTATCGCTGCGAGCAGCTAATACGTGAGGCATGGATGCCGGGGAAATGTGTTGCAGACCGGCTCGGCTATTTGGAGGTAAACAGCTTTTACAGGGCATTCCGGCGTTGGAACGGCTTAAGTTACAGCCAATATAAACTCCAACACAACTAGGAATTCAACGCGGCGTTAACCGATTACCGTCAATCCCGAATAATTATCCGGTGAAACCCGGTTGCGACCTGCCTCTTTACCCTTGTAAAGGGCTGCATCCGCGCGGGCAATACACGCTTCCAGTGTTTCTCCGCTGCGGAACGTTGAAATTCCAAAAGTCATGGTGACACTGAGCTGCAAGCCATCATACTCGAACTCATGACTCTCGATCACAGAGCGCAGCTTCTCGGCAGCCTGTGCGGCGCCTTCAGATGACGTTTCAGGGAGTAAGAGCATAAATTCTTCCCCGCCCCAACGCGCCAATTCGTCCATGTTACGAACCCTATCACCCAACAGGCGTGCGACTTTCTGCAGCACATAGTCGCCGCATGCATGTCCATTCTGGTCATTAAACTCTTTAAAACTATCCAGGTCGGCCAAAATTAGCGAGGGCTCCCGACCCGTCCGTACGAAACGCCCGAGTTCGGCTTGTGCCTCATCGCTGAATCCCCTCCGATTCAGCAAACTGGTCAGCGGGTCTCTGCGAGCCACCTCAGCCAGTTGTCGATTGGCTGTACTGAGGTCAGAAGTCCGCTGGGCCACTTGGCCCTCAAGGTCATTGAGAACCGTTGTAAATTTGTTAGCCAAAGAAATCGCCATAGAGACCATAATCGCCACGAACCCCAAAGGCATGAAGCGGGCAGAGGTCCAGCCAGCAAGGTCAATCATTAGATCACTGATGCACGCGGCCAAAAATATCATCACACCAGCCAATACAGTGCGCGCTTCCGGATGCCCCTTGTAAGCCTCACGGATAACTAGCGATGGGATAAAAAACAACAATGGAACAATCCAATACTGCCAGGGCTCAAGCGTGTAATAATGAATATCAATACCTGGCACCAATACAATCAAAACTGCCGCTACGACGAAGCTACTTTGATAAATTCGTAAAAGCTTGCCTATCTGCAAATCGAGCAGAGACCAGAACATTTGAATAACCAGAGCAGGAACCAAGTAAATGGCCACGAATTCAATTTTCTCGAATGTGAGAAAGGATAAATTGGCGCTATAGCGCCATTGATTTGTCATCAAGCTGTAAATGCCTATATCCAGCGCCAATAAGCCGTACCACAGATACACCTGTATCTGTGGATTACGCCGATAGAGATAGATGTGGTAGCAGCCAAAACCCAGGAATAAAACACAGGCCAGAAGGCCGGGCAATTGGCTTAGAAAACTTGCCTCCAATAGCAGGGCGTAATCCCCAATGCGGAAGTCACCCCCATGGGGACCTGCCCCCCAGTGGGACAGCGCAAAGTCGCTACCGCCCCAGACTCGCAACGCCAACACCAGGGTACCGTCTTCTGCCACCGCGGACGCGGGTATCGCGTATACCAGTGTTCTATCGTAGTCGGGTTCACTCAGTGGAGGCAGTTTCCCCACACCACCCAGAAACTCACCACCAGCGTATAGCTCATAGGCATTCATGATTTGGCCTATTCGTGCGCCGAGGTGAGAAAAGTTGCCTCGATCAGCGAGGAGACTTTCATCAAATTTAAGTGTGAGCCGGTACCATGCAAATTGATTTGACTCGGGATAACCCTGCTTATCCCAGCGCCCGGGTACAAGCTTGCTGCCCCAGCCGCTGTCATCGTAGTCTGGCGAAGCCCAAGCCATATCATCGCCGGGAAGAAATTGCCAGCTCCCTTTCAGAGAATAGGTTTCCTGTATGTTCTCTACGGTGAGGCGAGGAGCATCAACACGAACCGCCCATACCCCGCCACAAAGCAGAAGCAAAGCTGCTAGTACAATGGCAAGTGAGTAGTTTTTTCGTGCGCGGGAGGCCCGCTGCATAATTTCGTTCCAAATAAGACGACGATTTATGCCGATATTATAAGCAATGTAATAGCAAAATATTTCTACCGGCCCACTGAAACCTATGATTCGGGTCACAGAAATTTAAAGTTTTTCAACGCTAATGAGTCAGTCGAGACACGCGTCACATAAGCATGGTCGCGCTATCGACTACAGCAACAGGATTACGATGAATAACGATATTAGGGTCTGTCGTAACGGATAAACGGGGTTTGCACGCCTACACTGTCATAAAGACGCCTCCACTCATGCTTGTCTTCGGTACAAAGCCTGCGAATCTGCAACTCACTCAAGTAATAGCTCACCTATTCAAAAAATGTGCGGGATAAGTCTATAGTCTTTTCGATAGCAGCAGCACTAACATCAAGGTGAGTGACCAGTCGCATTAACTGACCTCCTATAACGACAACACCGTGCCCCGCCATATAATTCTGAAATTCCTGCGCTTTACCCTCATCTTCGACTGCAATGAAAACCATATTGGTTTGAACACTCGAGACATCACAGCTGACTCCCGAAATACTAGCGAGGCCCTCGGCCAGAGTCAGGGCGTTGTCATGGTCATCCCCCAGCTTGGTCACATTGTTTTCCAGCGCGAACTCACAGCCGGCGGCAAGGCTGCCAGCTTGGCGCATTCCCCCACCTAGCATTTTTCGCCATCTGCGCGCTTCATCGATAAAAGCCTTGTCACCGACCAGCAGCGAACCAACGGGGGCACCCAGGCCCTTTGATATACATAGAGAAACCGAATCATAGTGTTGGGCGTAATCTGCCAGCTCCGCTCCCTGTTTCACCATCGCGTTGAACAAACGGGCACCGTCCAGGTGTAGTGCTAAACCCTCCCGCTTACAAAACTGAGATGCATCGCCATGATAGTCCAACGGCAGTACGTCTCCCGAGCGCGTATTTTCAATGCAGAGCAGACGACTGCGAGCAAAGTGGGAATCATCTGGTTTTATTTTGGCTTTAACCTTCTTCAGGTCGAGAGTAGAATCAGCCTCATAATCCAGTGGTTGTGGTTGTATGCTACCCAATACCGCCGCGCCCCCCGCTTCATACTTATAAGTGTGGGCCTCCTGACCTACTATATATTCATCGCCACGCTGGCAATGGGCCAACAGAGCCACCAGATTGCTCTGCGTCCCCGAGGCGCAAAACAGTGCTGCCTCCTTCCCCGAGCGTTCTGCCAAATAAGCCTCAAGATGGTTCACCGAGGGGTCATCCCCGAATACGTCGTCACCCACTTGCGCAGATGCCATAGCTTGGCGCATTTTTGCACAAGGTCGAGTTACGGTGTCACTGCGAAAATCGGCGATAAGATCGGACATGGTGTGGGTTTCCAAATAAGATTTGAAACGGAAATACTAGTGTAGCAGTTTTCATTTGCAACACCGTCGGTTCGACACGCCATTTCGATTCACGAATGCGAGGCAGAAAAAAAGCGGCGGGTGTTGCCACCGGCCGCTTGGATATTTCTCGAGGTGTTTGCTAGCCGTCGGCCTGCAATGCCTCGGTAAGTGCCGCTTCGATATCCTGAGCACTCACTGTAACTTCTGAATCTACGTCGCGCTTCTTCTTGCGCTCCGCATGATAAGTCAAACCGGTACCAGCTGGAATCAGACGACCCACAACAACGTTCTCTTTGAGGCCACGCAGATAATCACGCTTGCCCGTTACTGCGGCTTCGGTGAGAACACGCGTAGTCTCCTGGAATGACGCGGCAGAGATGAAGCTTTCTGTCGCCAGAGATGCCTTGGTAATTCCGAGTAGTTCGCGCTCAGCAGTCGCTGAAATAAGACCTTCAGCCTGCAGTCGCTCGTTCTCCACCAGGAAGGCAGTGTATTCAACCTGCTCACCTTTAATGAGATTTGAGTCCCCTGAAGATGTGACGATAACTTTACGTAACATCTGGCGAACAATCACCTCAATATGCTTGTCGTTAATTTTCACACCCTGCAAACGGTACACTTCCTGAATCTCAGTAACGATGTACTTGGCAAGTTCAGCTACACCTTTCAGGCGCAGAATATCGTGAGGGATTGGAGGTCCTTCCGACACGACTTCACCCTTGTCAACATGCTCACCTTCAAACACTGACAAATGACGCCACTTGGGAATAAGCGCTTCGTAGTGATCGGAACCGTCCGGCAGCAGCTTGCTATCGGTAGGCGTAATAACCAGACGACGCTTACCTTTAGTTTCCTTACCAAAGCTCACTGTGCCTGAGATTTCAGCGAGAATCGCTGCTTCTTTCGGCTTACGTGCTTCGAACAAATCGGCTACGCGTGGCAGACCACCCGTAATGTCACGAGTCTTTGAGCTTTCCTGCGGGATACGGGCAATAACTTCACCCGCCTCGATTTTGGCTCCGTCTTCCAAACTAACCATAGAGTTTGCTGGTAGGAAATAATGCGCGGGTACATTTGTACCGGCTAGCAATAATTCCTCGCCATTTTCGTCGACCAGCGTTACTGCAGGGCGTACATCCTTACCTGCTGTAGGTCGCTCCGACGCGTCCATGATTGAGATGCTGGTCAATCCAGTCAACTCATCCGTTTGGCGCTTAACTGTAATGCCCTCTTCCATGCCGCCGAACTTAACGATACCAGCTACTTCTGTGACGATTGGGTGTGTATGCGGATCCCAGGTTGCGACAATGTCACCTGCAGCAATTGCCGCGTGGTCAGCTACCTTAATTACCGCACCATAGGGAAGCTTATAGCGCTCACGCTCACGCCCGCGCACATCGAGTACAGACAGTTCACCAGAACGGGAGACCGCTACCAGAGTGTCGTCGCTACGCTCGACAACCTTGAGGTTATGCAGGCGCACTGAACCTTCATTAAGTACCTGAATATTATCCTTGGCAGTTGCTCTAGATGCCGCGCCACCAATGTGGAAGGTACGCATCGTCAACTGCGTTCCTGGCTCACCAATAGACTGAGCAGCAACAACACCAATAGCCTCACCCAGGTTCACACGATGACCACGGGCCAGATCGCGGCCGTAGCAATTGTGGCAAATACCATGACGGGTTTCACAGGTGATGGGAGAGCGAACTTCGATCTCATCAATACCCATTTCTTCCAGGTGCTTGATCCACAACTCATCCAGCATTGTGCCGGCGGTGAGTGCAATCTCATCTTCAGTACCGGGCTTGATCACGTCTTTGGAAACGATACGTCCCAGAACTCGATCACCCAGAGTTTCGATGATGTCACCACCATCGATAACAGGTGTCATTAGCAGGCCATGATC
>JADGEN010000104.1 GCA_016744355.1 Halieaceae bacterium | reverse complement strand
GTGCCTGCATCACCAGCGTTAATTCGGGGCTGAGTAAGGCAACCGCAGCAATCCAGCCACTTAGAATCAAAACCCAAAGCAGCAGCGAGCCCTCGTGGTTTCCCCATACGGCAGAAAACTTAAACGCAGCAGGTAACAAAGAGTTGCTATTGGATGCGACTACTTTGACCGAAAAATCATCCTGCAGAAAAGACGTGGCGAGGCAAGCGAAAGCAATACTTAAAAACACCAGTAAACCAACCGAGAGCCCGGGCGCCAAAGACATGGCTGCATAATTGCCCCGCCAACTCCCCCACAGGGGAATGGTTGTGAGTAGAACGGCCAGGCACAGGCCGATGGTGAGCGAAAAATGGCCTATCTCGGGGATCACTGCTCTGGCCCCTTACCCATGGAGGCCGACGCCTCCAGGGCTTCAGCTACTTCTGGCGGCATGTAGTTTTCATCGTGCTTAGCCAACACTTCTGTCGCTTCCAACACGCCCTGCTCGTTTAGTCTGCCCGCAGCTACAGCCCCCTGCCCTTCATCAAACAGGTCGGGGAGAATGCCTTCATAGACGACGGGTACTGACGCTTGATAGTCGGTTAGTTCAAAAGTGATTCTCAAACTGTCTGTACTGCGTTTCAGGCTTCCTTCAACTACCATGCCGCCCACTCGAATACCCTGCCCTACAGGCGCTTTGCCCGCAGCGATTTCAGCCGGAGGAAAAAACAAGTTTATGTTGCCGCGCAAGCCGTACATCATTAAGCCGATGGCGGCGCTGGAGAACACCACCACGAATAACACGATCATCAATCTTTGTTTACGAATTGGATGCATTAACTCTTATCTCTATTTTGACGCTTTAACGCGCCCTCTAGCTGTCGCAGAATCTGCTTTTCTTTTCGCATTGGCAGTATCACAAGGCAACAAATTACCAGAACGGTAATGAGGTAGGCAGACCAGACAAAGCCACCATGACCGCCCATCTGTAATGCCGAGGAAAACGAGTCAAAATACATCAACTATTACTCTCAGTTGCCAGGCGTTTTACCCAACCCGTTTTACCCTCAGACTTCAAAATTTCAACACGCATAGACAGCATCATGCAACAGGCAAATAGTGCATAAACCGAGGCGATCATCCAAAAAAGCGGATAGAGCATACTGGAGTCGATGCTGGAACCGCCAGTCATTTTGATGGAGGCGGGCTGGTGCAAGCTATACCACCAGTCCACGGACTTATAGATAATGGGGATATTTACCGTACCCACCAGAGCGAGAACCGCACAGGCCTTACTCGCAGCCTCTTTATTATCGAAAGCTTCATACAGAGCCACAACGCCCAAATATAAAAACAACAGAACCAACATTGACGTTATACGCGCATCCCAAACCCACCAGGTTCCCCAGGTTGGCTTACCCCAAATAGCGCCAGTCACCAAAGCCAGGAATGTAAAGGAAGCGCCGATAGGCGCGCAGGCCTTCATGGCGATGTCGGCCATTTTCATCTTCCAAATCAGACTGACGGCACCCGCGAGGGCCATAATGTAATAGGCAGCCAGGGCGACAATCGCAGCGGGAACATGGATATAAATAATGCGGTAGCTATTGCCCTGCCTGAAATCGGGTGCAGTAAAAAGCAGCCCCCACGCCAAGCCCACAGCCAGGGCAACCACCGTAATAGGTAGCAGCCAGCGCAGAATACTCCCGGATATTTTATACAGCCAGGGAGGAGAACCGAGTTTGTGAAAGAAGGACCACATAGACGTCGCGATTATACAGATAGAAGCCCGTGTTCCCACAGGCTTCTCGATAATAAGTAGTACAAAGTGAACTCAGGCATCGATACTGATACGCAAGCCCGCCGCCACGGCGAACGGTGCAAGCGCCACGGCAAAACACAGCATACCCGCCAAAATCGCCAAATACGGCCCGGCAGGGTTACCCAACACAGCCGCATTAACCGCAGCGCTGCCAAATATCAACACTGGCATATACAGCGGCAGTATGAGTAGCGAAATCAACATACCGCCGCGCCTCAGCCCCACTGTCAGGGCTGCTCCTACACAGCCAAGTAAACTGAGAACGCCAGTGCCCAACAGCAAACTGCCCACCAACGCCGGTATCGAAGCAGTGGAAAGATTGAGCATGACAGCAAAAATTGGCGACACCAATGCCAGCAGCAACCCGGTTACCAGCCAATGGGCGCCTATATAGGCAAGAACCGATAGATATAAAGGCTGTGGTGACAGAAGTAACTGCTCCAGAGAGCCATCTTCGAAATCTCCACGGAAAATAGCGTCTGATGTGAGCAAATTTGACAGCAATGCGATAATCCACAGCACTCCCGGGGCAAATTCTGCCAGTTGTGCAGGTGCAGGCCCCAAACCCAGAGGAAACAATGCCACTACCATGGTGAAAAATAACAGGGGGTTGCCAATCTCAACCGGCCGCCTGATTGCCAGCACCAGCTGTCGTCGCAACAACCGGCGACAAAACTGTGCGCTGCTCAGGGTGGACTCTATCCTGGATGACGCTTGATTCAACCGACTGCCCCGAAGTTTGATGGACTTAAATTGATACTACGCACGCGCTGGCCCGGAGACAGCGCCTGATGTGAAGTCAGCATGATGGCCCCTCCGCTTTCCACGTGGGAGGCAAATATCTCTTGCAGATTCTCTACACCGGCTTTGTCTATCGCCGTAAAAGGTTCATCCAGCAGCCATAAAGGGCAGTCCGAGAGGTGTAGCCTGGCCAGGTTCACTCGTCTATGCTGGCCAGCGGAAAGCGTATTGCTGGCTACGTCCTCATAACCGTACAGACCGACTTTATCCAATGCGCTGTCTATCTCTTCGTTGCAATACTGCCCCCGTCCGGTGACACTCCAGGACAGATTTTCCCGGGGTGTCAGCATGCCTTTAACCGCACTGCTATGGCCCAGATATAAGATCGCCTCATTTCGCTCAACACGTCCCTCGAAGCCATAGCGCGAAAGCCCGGCCAAAATACGAATGAGGCTGGTCTTTCCGGCACCGTTACTGCCCTCCACCTGAATCAGCTCGCCTGCCTCAACTTCGAAACACAAATTAGAGAATAGCTGGCGCCCGCCCCTGCTTAGGGATAAACCGTCCGCCACCAAAAAAGGCTCAGAATTGGGCACTAAAGATTAACCACATTAATATTTGGCAGTTGAAAACCCAGATCGGAAGCATTCGGATCTGTGCCGCCCTCGGTCGACAGCGATTCGAAATCAAACAGATTGCCATCGGCCAATTGGGACGGTGCGACGTTACGCATGGCGCGAAAAATGCTCTCAGTCCTCCCGGGATATTGTGTTTCCCATTCACGCAACATTGCTTTCACTTGCACCCGCTGCAGTTTTTCCTGAGAACCACACAGGTTACAGGGAATGATTGGGTACTCCTTGAAAGCGGCAAACGCTGCCAGGTCTTTTTCCTTGGCATAGGCCAGTGGCCGAATGACAATGTTCTTTTTGTCATCACTTAGCAATTTGGGTGGCATCGACTTGAGGCTACCGTTAAAAAACATATTGAGAAAGAGTGTCTCCACCATATCGTCACGATGATGGCCAAGGGCGATCTTGGTGGCCCCTATTTCCTCGGCGAAACCGTAGAGATTCCCCCTGCGCAGGCGCGAACACAGGCCACAGGTCGTTTTACCCTCTGGAATGACCTCACGCACGATGCTATAGGTATCTCTTTCGAGAATGTAGTAGGGAATATCCAGGGCTGAAAGATACTCTGGAAGAACTTCTTCGGGAAAGCCAGGCTGTTTCTGGTCGAGGTTTACCGCGACCAATTCGAACTGAATTGGCGCGCTTTGCTGCAGGTTCATTAATATATCGAGCATGCCGTACGAGTCTTTGCCACCCGACAGGCACACCATGACTTTGTCGCCCTCCTCGATCATTTTATAATCGGCAATAGCACTGCCCATATTACGGCGCAGACGCTTTTGCAATTTATTAAACTCAATTTTCTGCTTGCCAGCTAGCTCTTGCACGACATTTCCAATAGTAGGCCTCGATTTCGGCGGGTATTTTACTTGTTTTTTAACCGAAATCCCACGACAATATGCGCCCCGTTACACCTATCCACTGCAGGAAAACAACCCATGAAACAAGCTGTTCGAGTTACAGTCACCGGTGCCGCAGGCCAAATTGGCTATGCACTTCTCTTTCGTATCGCCTCCGGCGCTATGCTGGGTGAAGACCAGCCCGTTATTTTACAAATGCTGGACATCGCTCCGGCTATGGATGCCTTGAATGGCGTAAAAATGGAACTGGAAGACTGTGCATTCCCCTTGCTCGAAGGCATTGTTTGCACCGATGATCCCAATGTTGGCTTTAAAGATACCGATTACGCACTTTTGGTTGGTGCTCGCCCCCGTGGCCCGGGCATGGAACGCAAAGACCTGCTGGAGGCAAATGCTGCTATTTTCTCCGTTCAGGGCAAAGCGATTAATGACAACGCCAGTAAAAATATCAAGGTTCTGGTTGTAGGCAACCCCGCGAACACCAACGCGCTGATAACACAACGCAATGCCCCCGATATCGATCCGCGTAATTTCACCGCCATGATGCGCCTGGACCACAATCGGGCAAAAACCCAAATTGCTCAAAAAACAGGCAAAACGGTTAATGATGTCAGCAATATGACTGTGTGGGGCAACCACTCAGCGACTCAGTATCCTGACCTGTTCAACACCAAAGTCAGTGGCGAAGCCGCTATTAGCCTTGTCGACCAACAATGGTATGAAGATGACTTCATCCCCACTGTTCAGCAACGCGGTGCGGCCATCATCAAAGCTAGGGGCGCATCTTCAGCCGCCTCAGCAGCCAATGCCGCCATTGGCCACGTACGCAATTGGGCACTGGGCACCGATGGTGACGACTGGGTATCGATGGGAGTTTACTCCGATGGCTCCTACGGCATTACCGAAGGCCTGATCTACTCATTCCCTTGCCGCTGTGAAAATGGCGAGTGGACTATCGTGCAGGGTCTTGAAGTAGGTGATTTCAGCCGTGGTCGCATGGAAGCCACGCAACAGGAACTCACAGAAGAGCGAGACGCTGTTCAGCACTTGCTGCCCTAGTAACTGGATGCAAAACGAACCCGCCACACCAGGCAAAAGTTACCACCACGGTAACCTGCGCGCTGAGTTGCTCGACACTGCTGTTGAACAACTTTGTAGCGCGGGCTCAGAATCACTGAGTCTGCGTGCGCTTGCCCGGGCGGTGGGGGTTTCTCAAACTGCCCCTTATCGTCACTTCAAAGATAAAGACGAGCTATTGGCGGCACTTGCCACCCGTGGCTACCAGGCTTTATTACACGCATTGAAGGCTGCCGGACACACTGCGCAAGATTGCCCCAAACAGCAACTCTACGCCTTCGCACGCAGCTACGTCGATTATGCGGCCGACAACCCTGAACTCTTCAAACTCATGTTTGGTCCCAGTCTGCAGCCGCTGGATCGATATCCCGAGCTGCGCGATGCAAGCCGCGAGACCTTAACTTTTGTGCAACGAATTTTGCAGCGGGGAATAGAACTGGGCGACTTCCGCCAACAAGATATAGCTTACCTCGCCAATGCGGCGTGGGCTGGCATTCACGGTCTGGCCACATTGAGAGTGGACACACCGGAATTATTCGAGCGCCACATTAATCTGCAGCGACAGGTTGATCTTGGGGTGGAAACCTTCATTGCCGGTATTAGCTGAATCTCTCTACACCAGAGGGGCTTTCCGAATCGAAACTTTCCTTGGCTTCTGCATCATGTAACGCAGTAACCGGCGGGGAAGGAAGCTTCACTGTAAGGATATTGCCTGTATCGTATTCGTTCAGATATTTGGCGATCAGTGTCAGGCGGTTCTCTAAAACTCCCGCCCCTCACATAAGCGCTGGCCCAACACCTGCGGATAATATTTTAGTAATTACTTTACCCTCTTAATGTTTTCCAATGGGTAAGTCTCGTCAAAATAAGCTTCCGTTGGACCATAGAAACGCAAGTAACTAAACCAGCTTTCTCCGGGGTTAGTTTGTAGCCAGTTTTGTTTGTCTACTCCTTCAGGTAATTCTGGGCTGAAATAAACGGTGACTGAGCCATCATCATCTTTATACCCGGTACGATATTGTTGGCCAATTCCAGCCTTCTCGATGTAATAAGCTTTACCCCGAGTTACAGCTTCATAGGTGAATGCTGCACGCCGATACATTTGGTCAAAGTGCTGATCCCGATCATCATGACTGGTTACTAATAGCTGATCCCAATGTGTGTCGCCATAATATTCAACGTTAGAAAAAGGGGAATCAAAAGTTATGCCTTTTACCATGGCCTCACCTACAACGGCAGCTTCTTTGAGCAGAGATTGTTGACGATCATTCGGCCGGAAAGGCTGGCCAAGTAGCTGCAAACACTTCTATCGGATTTGAACTTCCCCCATTAAGTTGTAGTATTACTTATTGCTCCAGCTTTTATGGCTATTGGCCATCTGCTAAAAAGAACTAAAACATCATGACAGTAAAAAGAAAAAAGCAAATTACTGCTTTGTTAAAAGCAATTGAGACGGGCGAGGAAGCGCCGGTTGCGGTGGTGAATCCTGATAAGTACATTCAGCATAACCCTCAAACAACCGAAGGTGGCGAAGGTCTTGCAGCACTATTCAAGCGGCTCTCGAAAACATCACCTCGTGTTAACATCGTGCGAATTTTTGCTGATGGCGATTATGTCTTTGGTCACACTGAATATGAGTTTAGTAGCTCTAGAGTTGGATTTGAGGTATTCAGGTTCGAGGGGGAGCAGACTGTAGAGCATTGGGACAACATTCAATCCAGAATGGGACCGAACTTATCTGGCCACTCTATGGTTGATGGTGAAACTGAGGTTATTGACCTAGACAAAACAGAAGACAATCGCATTCTAAGTCAAGAATTTATATCTGAAGTCTTTATCGCGAATAATTTGGATAAGCTGGATCATTACGTTGATGCCGATAGTTATACTGAGCACAATCCAAGACTGGGTGATGGCTTACCTTCTTTACGCTCAGCCTTTTCAGATCACCCCTGTGACGATAAAGCTCATATCCAGTATGAGAAACTACATAGATTGCTTGTAGAAGGAAATTTCTCACTAAGCGCCTGCGAGGGAAAGCGAGGGGGTGTTGCTACTTCTTTCTATGATCTTTGGCGTATATCCTCTGGAAAAATAGTTGAGCATTGGGATACCAGTGAAACCGTTCCTCCTCGTAGTGAATGGAAAAATGAAAATGGTAAATTTTGATTTTATCTATTGGCGTTCATTTCCACGCGCCCTCGATACACCACGCCAGCAACACGAATATCCTTCAAATGCATGGCTTGCACCTTAAAGGGGTTTTCGTCAAGTAATGTAAAGTTGGCAGTTTTACCCACTTTGATTGAACCCAGCTCATTTTCCAATTGCAGTGTGCGCGCTGCGTTTAGGGTAACCCCCTGCATAGCAGTGAACACATCGATTCGCTGATCACTTGAAACCAATGTGCCTCTGGACGTAACACGATTAACCGCAGTCCACGCTAAATTGAGGGGTTCCAATGGCGCCATGCCAAAATCGGAGTGCAGGGAAAATGGTACATCTTGATCTTTCAATGATTTTAGTTGAACCAGGCTTCTCGCTCTTTCTGGCCCGAGACCATACTCCGAATACTTATCAGCCAGTGCCCAGAGATAATAAGGGTTGGCCGACACTTCGATACCCAACTGTTGAATTTGTTCTGCTTGAGGGTCAGTAAAATAGCCTAGATGGTGCAAGGTCAAGCGATGATTAGTACGCGCGTTGCGACGCATCATTCTGTCAGTGATGTCCAGCACAAGCTGAATGCCAAGATCGCCGTTGGCGTGTACGTGTATCTTGTATCCCCTGTCCCAATAGAAGTTCATTTGTTGTTCCAGCAATGCTGGCGGGGTCATCCACTCTCCTTCAAAACCGTCGCTATAGCCATCTTCCATTTGCATGGCGAGGGAATAGATAGCCCCGTCTGCAAACAATTTAACCTGTTTAGGTAACATGAAGATATTTTGCGTGTCGTAATTGACGGCCGCTTTGTCTATAAACGCTTCCGCTTGCTCGTCACCCTCATTCATGCGAGCCAGTTGGGTTCCATTTAAAACATTATAGACGTCATAGGGCGGACGCTTATCCATTTCAGACTTGAGAAGCGCGTATTCCATATCAAAACTCGAGCCGGGAAACCCCTGCTCAGCGATTGTAGTTACACCACTTCTGCGAATAAGCTTGGTCATATCTGCCAGGCCACGCTTGTAGCGCACAGGGTCGATAAGCACTGGCGCGATTTTAGGTACCAGCGCCAGCCAGCCCCCTTCAAAAAAGTGCCCTTTATCCCACTCCACTTGCGGGTTGTCCTTAAAGTCATCTTCTTTTATGCCGAACAGGGCTATAGCTGTGTCATTGAGAAAGACTTCATGGAAAGAGCGGTGAATGACAGCAACGGGAATGTCGGGAGATATCCTATTGAGCATGGTGCGGTTCAGTTCACCATGCCAGAGCTGATGGTAACCCCAGACAAACAGAACTTCACCTTTTTCTCCGCGCTGCTCGATGGACTGTTTTAACCTTGCAATGTAGGCGTCATGCCCCTCCACTCCTTTCTTCAGACCTTCGGGAACATTCCAATCATGTGGCGCAATGATATCCCCGGAAAGAATAAGCGCGGCGATAGATGGGTGCACATGTGGTTCGATAAACCCCGGCAGCATGGTTTTACCCTGCAGGTCTACAATAGCCATCTTGCCAGGAAAATTACTTGCCACCCCGGACTTCTTGCCAGCATAAATGATTACTCCATCGCGAGTGACAACCGCTTCTACATATTCGGGAGTGTCTCCCTCCATGGTGACTATAGGCCCACCGAAATAGAGTGTTTGTGCCGGCGGTGGCGCATCGGACGCTGCCGCTACAATCACGTTAGCCCCAACTACAAAGCCAAGTATAATAAGTACAGACTTAAACATTCCCGCTCTCCCGGTATTTAGAACTCTTGCGGCCAGTCTTTTGTAACGCTGCCGGTCCAATTAGGCTGTCTGCGCTCGAAGAACGCCATGCCTCCCTCCACTGCATCCGCACTCCCTAAGGAGTGATGTAGCATTGCAGTTTCAAGTTCAATAAAGTCATCGCGTGACATTGACTGGCCTTTTGATAGCAGGCGCTTGTGGATTCCCATTACCAGCGGTGAACAGTTGAGCGCCATGTCGCTGGCAATCTCCATCGCGGTGTCCAGCACCTGCGCAGCGGGAACGCAACGACTACCCAATCCCCATTGTAGTGCCTCTGGCCCGCTGAGTCGCAGCGCACGCACTACTAATTCAAAAGCGCGTTCCATCCCAACAATTTTTGGTAAAACATACTCCACGGCAAAGTCGGCCACAACACCTCTGCGGCCCTGTAAAAAGCCGTATTTACCCTCTTCGGCTAAAATTCTGATGTCGGCCTGGATGGCAATGCCCATGCCCACACCAATGGCATGGCCGTTAAGTGCAGCGATGACGGGCTTGCGCACATCCCAGGCCTGAAAACTTAGCGGGCAGGAAGAAAAGTCGAGCTCACCCTTCGCATCAAAAGTATCCCCGCCTCCACTCATGTCGGCTCCGGCGCAAAACGCTTTTCCTGCACCGGTAACAACGACAACTTTCACCTCATCATCTTCATCACAACGGCGGTAGGCTTCACCCAATCCCTCCATCATTCCCGAGGTAAAAGTGTTGAGCGCTTCGGGGCGATTAAATGTAATAAGTGCAACGCCCTGCTCCACGCTGAGCTGTATTTCTTCGTTCATTTTTGCTCCTGCTATGAATGGCTCGCTGTCTACTAAATGTCGCGTAACAAAACGATGGGGGAACTGTATACCACTTTCCGGCAGCTGAACACGCCCAGGCCGCCGATGATTAGAACGCCCGAAATCAAGCCTACCGGCCACAACTGCGGGGACATGGAATACTTGAGGTCCATCACCTGAGTTTGCAAAATATACACTGAGAGTTCCGCGCCAAAGGTCGCCAGCAATCCGGCAAAAAACCCCATAGTGGCAAATTCTATGGCAAGGCCTCCCAGAATCAAGCGCTTCCCTGCACCCAGAGCACGAAGAATCGCACTCTCACGCATCCGGTCATCAACACTGGCCTGCACACCAGCAATTAGGACCAGCGCACCCGCCGCTAAAATAACAGCCAACACCAACTCAATAGCGGCAGAAACCTGGTCGACTATAGAGCGAATTTGTTCGACAACCATATCCATCTCGATAATTGTAACCGTGGGAAAAGCACGGATAAATCGGTTCAG
>JADGEN010000103.1 GCA_016744355.1 Halieaceae bacterium | reverse complement strand
CGTCCAGGCTCATGCCGATGCGCTTGCCACGCAGGATTAGCTTGATTCTCACCCGGTCGGCGGATGAGTAAAGGCGTTTTTGGCCCTCACGCCTGGGGCTGATGAGACCTTTTTCCTCATAGAACCGCATAGTTCGCGTGGTAACGCCGAACTCTTTGGCCAATTCCGAGATTGTGTAGGTTTTGTCAGGCACGGTTTTGTCCGTAATCACTGAAAGTGATGACAATATACACATAGTTGACGTTAACGTAAACGTTATCTATGAGATTGTCGTTGAAAAATGAGATTTGATGCTAGTTGCAGAAGGAGAGAGGGGTAGCTTTTAATACACATCGCTGACAATCAGGCTGCGTTTATACTTTTTCTGCTTCGCGGAGGTTTCTGCGAGCAGTGTTCGAGTCCAGATTTTTTGCGTAGCAAAAATTGTCGAGTTGCGCAGCAGCCGCGAAGCAGAAAAAGTATGCAGCCGTCAGCGATGTGTATTAAAAGCTGCCCCTCTCGGCCCAATGCCAGAGGAGCTTTACTGTCTTTTTACGAAGTTGAATTCACCAATAAAATGCTATGTATTCAGCATGTTAAGAGTCTTCATTTAACTGCGCGACCAGCTTCGCTTTCATCGGTGTAACCCAGTTTTCTTTCAAATCGGGGGACAGCTGTCCTTCGGCTTCGAGCTCGTCGCAGAGCTTCATCTGGTGAGCCAGGTCGAACATATCAAACTGGCGAATAATTCGGGCATCGCTGTCGATTGTTAGAATAGAAACGCCTGGGGTTTCGTAATATTCGCCGTCGGCACGCCTGCCGGGGCCGCGGTTCATCCAGTGTGTGACAATGGAATTGTTGGTGCCTGCATAAACGCCCATGTAGGGGAATGTCCAGCCCTCCCAGCCCGCTTGCATGTCGCGGCCGTAGTGCGTTGTTTTTATCTCTTCAATACCGTGCGCCTCCACCCGCATTACACCGGCGTATTCACAGGTGTAGACGCAGTCCTGTGCATAGAGCTCATCGACAAAAAATGTCCAGTCGCCTGTTTGAGAGGCCTCCTGATGCGCGCGAATTAATTTGCCGGCGGTGTCTCGTAATATGCCTTCAGCCAGTTGGGTCATATGTTATTCCTGTTAGGTCATTTACGTCAGTGTAGGTGCAATGCGGGTTGCGGGCAACATTAGAGGAGAAACGCGTAGTAACACACCTTTGTGAACCTTTTATTACAATTGGCGTTAGCGATAGAAAAATAATCAGCGGTAGCGGTATGATGTGAATCTGGCCTAACAGAAGTTTGTTACATTCTTATTGCGATTAAGTGAATTGCTCTGGTCAGTGGTGATTCTCGGAGACGGTTATGAAAAATATAATAAAGTTAGGCGCACTTCTTCTAATTCCAATGTTGACTGCAGGTGTGCAGGCAGAGATAACCCAGGATTGCGTGGTAGAGGGTAAGGTCAAGCAGAGGTCGGGCCAGGAAAACGGCACTAACGTATATGTCGCCTTTCACTCCGTCAAAAAATCCAATGAGAACGCCAATTGCAGTATTGCCCGTCAGAAGCGGGTTGCATTTAAACAACCTAAAAATGCGATGATTGAGACCGCACCGGTTGGCTCAACAGTAACCTATCGCTATGTCGAGCAAGACAATAGTGATGGCCAATGGAGTCTTGTCACTGTAGGTATGTAGTCAAAATACCCTCCACGCGGCTGGATTCTCCCGGCCGCTGCGATTAGCTCTCTGTGTGGGTGGTGCGTACTGCGGCCTTCTTCATTGAAACAATTATGTAACATAGCTATCACACTCTCGTCATATTTTGACCTTACTCTCTCGCATGTTGGTGTGCGGGCAATCAGATTGCGTGCCGCTTTTTTCACATGAATTAGCACGAGAGGCTAGGAATGAAGTCAGAAACTATGTTGAAAAAGACCCTGGTGGTGGCAATGAGCGCCTTTTTGGCTGCTTGTGGTGGGTCTTCAGATAATCGATCCCCGGGGTCTATTGTCATAGAGGTTCCTGGAGCGCCTGTTGAGCCTCCGGTTGAACCCCCTGTAGAGCCACCTACAACACCTGGTGATGCGGTCGCTTCCGTGATCCCCGCCAACCTGGACGGGGTTATCTTTGACTCGGGTAGAGTTGCCGCAGAGTCATTTGGTCGTCGTCCAATATTTACCATTGATATCTCAGCGTTGCCTGGTGGTGCGCTGGACCCCCAGGGCCTACTCCTTGGTAACGACCGGGTCTATGAGATTAGTGGTGGCGCTCTGCGAGTGGCCGGTACTGGCGGTAATTGTGCGCTGGAGCTCGCTCCTGGAGCGGCGCTCAGTGGCGGTTCGCAATTTGAGTTTCTGGTTATAGAGCAGGGTTGTCAGATAGATGCTGAAGGTACAGCTGAGCAGCCCATCGTGTTTACCGCGGCAGCAGATGTAGATGGCACCGTAGAAGATGATGCGCGCGGTCTGTGGGGTGGTGTTGTCATCAATGGGCGCGCACCGATAAACGACTGCCCAGAGGGCGCTACTGGCGGTACGGATGAGTGTACTAAAGAAGGTGAAGCCAACTCAGGTACCTTTGGTGGCTCTGAGCCGGAAGATAATTCAGGTGTATTGAAGTATGTGTCCGTGCGCTATGCGGGTTCGAACGTTGACCCCGAAAATCAGCTTAATGGTATAGCGTTTCAAGGCGTGGGCTCCGCAACCGAGGTTGATTTTGTGCAAGTGCACAACAACCTGGATGACGGCATGGAGTTTTTCGGTGGTACGGTCAGTGCCAAGCATATTGTCTTGACTGGCAATGCGGATGACTCGTTAGACTGGACCGATGGTTGGCGTGGCAGCATGCAGTTTGTGTACGTAGAGCAAACCGATGCAGCAGATAACATTATTGAGGCAGATAATCGCGAAGGCGACGAGAATCTTGAGCCCCGCTCTGAACCTGCTATTGCCAATATGTCGGCAAACGGTAACCCTGGCGAGCGCGCACTGCGTTTACGTCGTGGCACAGGGGTTCATCTGTACAACTCCTATTTAGTCAGTTCCAGCACCTGTCTACGCGTAGACGGTGAGTCTCGAAACCTGCTGGGCAGCTTGTTAACGATATCAGGAACGACCTTTTCGTGTGCCGAGATGAACGGGTCTGACGATGACGGGTCGGTAAAGGCTTATCTGGATAGTGCCGACAATGTTTCGCAAACTGGAGGCACGGTAGATCCTGTAGCTGTATCAGACTCGCGTCTTGAGCAAACGGACTATATAGGCGCAGTGGGCTCCGAGGATTGGACTCTGGGCTGGACTGTCTCCGGTAGTGTTAATTTTATTGAGCAGCCATCATTTGGTTGTCCTGAGGGGACTCAAGATCACTCTGAAACCCTGGGTGAATCGACAGTCTGTGAGTTGGAGGGGACGATTACCAGTGATGTCATCTTAACGCCTGCAAATGTTTACAAGCTGGTTGGCAAGGTTACGGTCGGTGATGAAACCAATAGCGCTACGCTGAAAGTTCAGGCAGGCACAACGGTCTTCGGTGGTACTGATTTCGACTTTTTGGTGGTCTCCCAGGGGTCGCGAATTGAAGCTAATGGTACTCGGTCTGCGCCGATAACCTTTACTGCTCAGGCTGACCTTGAAGGAACTGCGGATATAGAGAATGACCGTGGCCTTTGGGGTGGTGTTGTTATTAACGGCTATGCCCCTATCAATGATTGCCCCGAGGGTGCCGAAGGTGGCACCGCTGCTTGTACCAAAGAAGGTGAGGCCAACTCGGGTACGTTTGGTGGTGATGACCCGGCTGACAACAGCGGTATCTTGAATTACGTAGTGGTTAAGTATGCGGGATCCAACGTCGACCCGGAAAACCAGTTGAATGGGATTGCTTTTCAGGGTGTGGGTTCCGGCACAGAGGTTAATTATGTGCAGGTTCACAACAATCTTGACGATGGTGTGGAGTTTTTCGGTGGCACAGTGAGCGCAAAATATATGGTGCTGACGGGCAACGCCGATGACTCATTGGATTGGACCGATGGCTGGCAGGGTGACGTTCAATACCTGGTGATTGATCAGGCAATCGACGCGGGTGATAACGGCATAGAGGCCGATAATCGCGAGGGAGACGAAAATGCCCAGCCAAGATCAATGCCGCGCATCGCCAACATGACGATTACTGGCAATCCCGACGAGCGTGGAATACGTCTGCGCAGGGGAACAGGCCTGAAGCTGTATAACTCCGTTGTACAAAATAGCGCGAAATGTCTGCGAGTGCAGGGTGAGTCGCTGAACCAATTGGGTGCGGCGATCGAATTTGAAGGCGTTAGCTTGAACTGCCCGCAGGTAAACGAGGGTGACGATGTGGCCGCAGTACAGGCTTTCCTCGATGGCAGCAATGTGGGAGAAGGAGAGGCTGTTGCGGCCACTGACTTATCCGGCGATGTGTTTTTTGACGCGACTACCTTTGTCGGTGCCATCGAGGATGAGGCCAATAACTGGGCCGCGGGATGGACTGTGGGTATGCCCAGTGGTCCGGTAGAGTTTGGCTGTCCTTCGGGCACTACTGAGCTGGATTCTATTGAGGGTACGCCGGCGTGCTCACTCAGTGGGACAATCGCCAGTGACATGCAGTTGACCCGCGGACACTACTACGTCCTTGACGGTCGGGTGTCGGTCGGTGATGAGAGCAGCTCGGCAACTCTGAGTATTCAGTCGGGCGTCACTATCATTGGCGATGATTCAGAGGACTTCTTGATGGTTTCTCAGGGCTCTATGATCAACGCTCAGGGCACGGCGATGTCACCTATCGTACTGACTGCATTGTCGGATGTGATGGGCACTGCCGATCAGGTGAACGACCGGGGATTATGGGGTGGGTTGGTTATAAATGGCTATGCTCCGATTAATGATTGCCCAGAGGGAGCCCAGGGCGGTACGGCGGCTTGCACCAAGGAGGGTGAAGCGAATTCAGGTTTGTTTGGTGGTGATCGGCCCGATGATAACAGTGGCGTACTCAAGTATGTCGTTATCAAGTTTGCCGGCTCTAACGTCGATCCGGAAAATCAGCTCAATGGTATTGGCTTTCAGGGCGTAGGTTCTGGCACCGAAGTCGACTTCGTACAGGTTCACAATAACCTGGATGATGGCGTCGAGTTTTTTGGTGGCACCGTTCGTGCCAAGCACCTTGTGCTGACGGGTAATGCTGACGATGGTCTGGATTGGACTGACGGTTGGACTGGCGGTGTTCAATATCTTCACATCGCACAGACCGAAGGTGCCGGCGACAATGGTATCGAGGCGGACAATCGCGAAGGTGACGAGCTGGCGACACCGGTTTCGGGGCCAACACTGGCCAATATGACCTTGGTAGGCAATAGCGATGAGCGAGCTATTCGTCTGCGTAGAGGTACAGGCGTACATCTGTTTAACTCCGACGTTAGTGGTGCCGCGAACTGTGTCCGTGTTCAGGGTGAATCAGAGAGTCTGTACGGAACCGGGATTACCTTCGAGAGCGTGTCGCTGGCCTGTGCAACCATTGCTGAGGGTGACGATGCTGATGCACTACAGTCTTTCCTCGACGGGTCTGTCAACGTAACCCAGGACGGATCTACTCCTCCGGCTGCGAGCCTTCCTAACGATGGTTTCTTTGAGCAGAGCACTATCATCGGCTCGGATGTAGATAGTTGGAAGGATGGTTGGACCGTGGGACTTTAGATCACTCGATGATCCCAAGTCTGCTTGCCAGGTTCCCGTTTGGGGCCTGGCTCTTTTTTATAACGTGGTTGTTCATTCGAATACACCGCTTGAAAAATCAATCCTTGTCTGCAGGTAAGATCAATATGAAGCGTAACAAACTGGCTGTGGCCGTCTCGATTGCTCTTGGCGTGTCACCTCTATCACTGCTAGCGCAGGACATTCAGGTTCCTCAGATAGCGCAACCCATGATTGAAGAAGTTGTCGTGTTGGGGGAGTTTGTCCCCGATGAGAAGCGCGATACCTCTGAAATTTCCAATTTGCTGAACGAAGAAGACCTGGCTCTCATGGGGGAAACCAGTGTAGGCGTTTCTTTGTCCAGAGTGACCGGTCTGAGCCTTGTGGGTGGCAAGTACGTTTATGTGAGGGGATTGGGGGAGCGGTATTCATCCACATTAATGAACAATTCTCGTATATCCAGTCCCGTACCGTTTCAAAAGACAGTGCCGCTGGACATTATTCCCAGTCAAATTGTGGGAAGCCTGTTAGTGCAGAAAACCTATTCCGCTCAGTACTCTGGCGACTTTAGTGGTGGGGTCGTCGATATACGAACGAAAAGTACACCCGACGACAACTTTCTAAATGTAAAGCTGTCTCTGGGTGGGAATTCCCAGACCACGGGAGGCGACGGCCTTTATTACAGCGGAGGTAATTTAGATAACCTGGGCTACGATGACGGTACGCGCGAAATTCCAAAAAATATAGGCAAGTTGTCCAGTGAAGAATTTGAAGCTGTGACCGGACCGGATCGTTTGGCTCTAGGCAACAGCTTCTACAATAAATGGGACATCAAAGAAGAAAAGATGAACCCGAATGTTGGGGGTGAGTTCGATCTTGGTGCCCGTTTGGACTTAGACAACGACATGGTTCTCGGTTTTATCGGCGCCTTTAAATATTCTAATGTCTGGTTGAACCGCGACAAGGATTATCAGCGCTATGAATTTTCTGGGGTGGAGGGTGATAAGGGAACTCAAACGGTAGACTACAAGCAGTTCACGACGAAGCAAACTATTGGAATGAATGCCTTCGCCACGGTTGGTTTGGAGTTGAGCTTGGATCATTCTATAGCGCTTACCTATGCACTCATGCGCCAAACAGACGATGAGCTGCAGCAGCATAAAGGTCTGTCCAGCGAGGATGATGTGACCGATGGCACCTATGCTGAGAGCTATCGCTTACAGTGGACCGAGAACGAGATTGAGTCCTGGCAGTTGTCAGGTGAGCATTATTTTCCAACGTTAAGCGATTTGTCTATGACCTGGCGAGCGGTAGATGGCTCGGGTTCTAGAGAGGCGCCGGACACGCGCACGTATACGTATGCGGAAAACCGTGATGGCTTGGATGAGATAGTGACGCCCGGCCGGCAGGCGGCAGGTGATTTACGGGATGTTTTTCAGGCACCACAGCGCAATTACAGTTCATTGAAAGACGACATTTCTGACTATGGTTTGGATGTGGAGCTGCCCCTTATGGTTGCGGGCCTGGATATTGTGTTGAGCGCTGGATGGGCCGACTATGAGCGCAACCGCGAGAGTGAGGACCGTTTGTTCCGTTTTGATTTATCGTCGCAGGCTGCGGATTATATTAGCCTGGAGACACCCAGCCAGCTGTTTGATACACCCAACTGGCAATCCTCGTCTCTGACCGTGCGAGACTTTTCGGCCGGAGCCGCTAACGCGAGTGGTATTTACCCCTTTGCTAAGTCAGGAGAGGAGGTGACGGCTTACTATGCAGCCTTCGATGCTCAGGTTCTTCCCAGAGTGCGATTGCAAGCCGGTGTGCGCTTCGAGGATGTCACCCTGACAGCTGATGCCTGGGGTGGGAATACCGATCCAGGATCGGTAAATGCTGTGGTACAAGACTATGAAGATACCATGCCCTCTGTCTCTATCACCTGGGAGTTTATCGACAATATGCAGGTGAGGGCGGCGTATTCAGAGACAGTAAACCGGCCGAGCTTACTCGAAATTACGGGTACAACCATCCGCAATCCTGAGGATTCCAATCTCTATCGAGGCAATGTATTCCTCAAGCCCGCACAATTGACCAATTACGATCTCCGTTGGGAGTGGTATTTTGGAATGGCTGATAGCACGTCATTGGGTGTTTTCCGCAAAGAATTTACCGATCCCATTGAGTTGGCGAAAGTGCAGGCCCAGGGCGATATTTTTACCTGGTTTAATGCCGAAGAGGCCGAATTGCAGGGTATTGAATATGATATTCGCAAGGACCTCTATCTGGGAGAGTGGTTTGACTGGGGTCAGAACTGGAACTACTTTACTGTGTCAGCCAACTTGTCCTGGATAGATTCCGAAGTGACTTTGTTGGGTAATGGCGAGACTGCTGCAGATGTCCCATTGACGGGTGGGCGACAAATTGCCCGGTTGTACTCCAATGAGCGGCCTATAACCGGCCAGTCAGATTGGTTGGGTAATGTTTTACTGACCTATCAGAATGAGGGCAGTGGCGTAATGTCTACGCTGGCATACAATTATACCGGAGAGCGTATTATGTTGGTGGGGGCTGACAGCGCGCCTGATGTCATCGAAGAAGCAAGGGGGCGGCTGGATATACTGTTTCGATACAATACAACACTGTTCGGAACAGAAGCCGAGTTTGAGGCGAAAGCAGGCAACCTCACGAATGAGGACGTGGAGTGGACGCAAGGTGGCAACTTGTATGAGCGCTATAGTCCTGGGCTAACCTATAGCTTTAGTGTCAGGGCTAGCTTTTAGCAGAATTGGCGTTTTTACCTCAATAACCGTGGCGCTTTGTCACGGTTTCGTCATTTCTTTGTCATCTTCAAATTGTACACTGCGCCCAAATTAATCGTGGTGGAACACCGCTATGCAGCACTACACAGTTATATTAATTCTTTCAATTCTGGCAAGTTCGGGAGTCCGGGCACTTTCTTTAGGGCCGGATGAGTTTGCAGCGGCAGAGCGCCTCACCTGTGTCTTGGCTCAACAGTCACTGGGATATTTAGATGATGAAGAGTATGCAGAAGTAACGGAGTTGGTACTGGACGAGTATGATCAGGGGCAAAGTGATGTAATTTATGCCAAGGCACTGGGTTATTATCATGGATTGATGTTTGGCATTAACAACAAGGATGAGCGTCAGGTCAGCAATCGCACGCTTGTATTTCTTAATAGCCAAGCCTGCACAACGAATACCGATATAAGTCTTGGGCTGAGAATGTGACCCGTGCTCTACTGCCAGTGGGCTGAGTGCATGCCGCTTGCTTCGAAGCGCTCGGCAGCGGGGACGACCGAGCGAGAGGAAAACCGATAGCCTGTTCCGCGGACGGTCTCGATGATGCTGCTGTAGTCCAGAGAAGCCGACTGCAGTGCCATTCTTAGTCTGCGGATGTGGACGTCAACCGTTCTTTCTTCCACATAGACATTGGCTCCCCATACACGATCCAGAAGTTGTCCGCGGGTAAATGCCCTCTCGGGGTGCGATATAAAAAAGTGGAGCAAATTGAATTCGGTTGGGCCCATTTCCAGTATCTCCTGCCCCAGAAAAATGCGCTTGCTCTCACCGTCTAGTATTAATTTCCCCACTTGCATGCGCTCATCCTGAAGGACGCCAGGGCTACGCCGCAGTAGCGCCTTTATTCTGGCGATTAACTCTCTGGGCGCGAAGGGTTTGGTGACATAGTCGTCGGCGCCTACCTCCAGGCCTTGCACCATGTTGTCTTCGGTGGTTTTTGCAGTCAGCATGATGACCGGTAGTTCTTTGGTGCTGTCTTCACGTTTCAGGCGGCGTAAAAGTTCAATGCCATTACCTCCAGGTAACATCCAGTCGAGAAGAACTAGATCGGGGCGTTTGTTTGCAATCATTGTATGGCCGCTCTGAATATTATCGGCTTCGATGCATTCAAAACCTGCAATCTCCAAAGCCATCCGCAACATACCACGAATGGATTCTTCATCTTCAATGACCAATATAAGAGGATCTTTCATGCCTCTGGCTTCTCTGTTTTATCCTGTTGCCTTATTAAATATCATTTGCGTTACAAAATTATGACAATGGTTGGCGCGAGCGATCGTAGGATGGGTGAGAAGCCTGCACAAAATCCTGCTTGGTTATTTGCTGGGTGTCAGCTGATAATTTGTTACTATCATTTTCAACTCATATATTGCGCTTGTGCGCCTGAATACTATGCCTAAAACTATCATTTTGCCTCTTTTGTCCAGCGGCGAATTCCTCTCGGGGCAGTTAATCGCAGACACCTTGGGTGTCAGTCGTACTGCGGTTTGGAAACAGTTAAAAAAGTTGGAGGACTTAGGGCTGGAAATTGAGTCGGTGAAAGGCAAAGGATACCGCATACCCGGTGGCCTTGAATTACTCGATGAAGCGCAGATAAAAGCCGGGCTTACAGCGCAAAGTGAGGGCTTGTTGACTGATTTGATTATTGATCAGGTTATCGATTCTACCAATGCAGAAGTGTTGCGCCGGGTAGTGCAGGGCGCTAGAGCAGGTGTTGTGTGTACCGCTGAGCAGCAAAGTTCGGGCAGGGGACGGCGTGGGCGAGGCTGGGTCAGTCCTTTCGCGCGTAATGTGTATGTCTCTATGGTTGGGGAATTCACCCAGGGAGCGGCCGCGTTGGAGGGTTTGAGTCTGGCGGTGGGGGTGGGTGTGACTAGAGC
>JADGEN010000102.1 GCA_016744355.1 Halieaceae bacterium | reverse complement strand
GGAGTAAGCGTAAGCGTATCGCTGAGCAACTTTCAAAAAGCGGGGCAGATGCAGCGCTGATTTTCGCGCCGGATTCTGTCAGCTGGCTGCTTAACATCCGGGGTACGGACATACCTATGCTGCCTATTGTGCAGAGTTTTGCGGTGCTTAATGCAGACTCTTCGCTAATCTGGTTTGTCGATACCGGGAGAGTTCCCCAAGGTTTGCATCAACATGTAGGCGAAGGAGTCGACGTTCGTTCTGAGAGCGAAGCCGAAGCGGTATTGTCAGGGTTTTCCGGTCAGACGGTGCTAGCAGATCCCGGCACAGCAAATGCCTGGACCCAACTGGCACTAGAGCGTGGTGGAGCTAAATTGCTTTCTTTGCCCGATCCTGTGGCGATGGCAAAAGCCTGTAAAAACAGCGTAGAGGTAGAGGGTGCACGCAATGCACATCTACGCGATGCGGTTGCAGAGATAGGCTTTTTGGCCTGGCTGGATGCGGAGGTCGAAGCGGGGCGCTTGCATGATGAGGCCACCCTGTCAGATAAACTGTATTCGTTTCGTGAGACCGGAGATCGATTTCGTGGCTTGTCCTTCGACACTATTTCTGCGGCGGGCAGCAACGCCGCCATGTGTCATTACAACCACCAAAACAGTGAGCCCGCTACGCTTGAAATGAACTCCGTATACCTGGTCGATAGTGGCGCACAGTATACCGATGGTACTACCGATATTACGCGTACCGTGGCAATCGGCGATCCGGGTGACGATGTACGCTCAATGTACACGCGGGTATTGAAGGGGCATATAGCGCTGGATGTAGCGCGGTTTCCCAAAGGTACAACAGGTAACCAGCTTGATGCACTGGCCAGGCAGTTTTTATGGTCCGATGGCTACGACTATGACCACGGCACCGGGCACGGGGTGGGCTCATTTCTCAGCGTGCACGAGGGACCCCAGAATATCAGTAAGAAAGCCGGTGGAGCTGATCTGCGCGCAGGCATGATCGTTAGTAACGAGCCTGGCTATTATCGCAATGGCTGTTTTGGCATTCGCTGCGAAAATTTGGTGGTAGTAAAGGCGGTAGATTCTGCCTTTGAAACGCCCATGATGGGCTTCGAAGCGCTTACGGTTGTGCCCTTTGACAATCGCTTACTGGATAAAAGCCTACTCACCCCGGCGGAGGTTTACTGGATTGATGCTTACCATCGCCGTGTCAATGAGCTATTGAGCCCTCTGCTGGAGGGTGAAGTAAAGCAATGGATGGAGCAAGCCACGCGCCCTATCGCTGTATAGCCCATGCACAGTGTAGAGGGATTGTGTAAACTGCGCGTATAGCAACACTACAATAATAATAGGAGAATCGCTCATGGCCGGAGCTGCTCAATCTCATTGGTCTTCCCGTTTTGCCTTTATAATGGCTTCTGTAGGCTTTGCCGTTGGTTTGGGTAACATCTGGCGTTTTCCTTACGTCACCGGCGAGAATGGCGGCGCTGCTTTTGTCATCGTTTATCTCGCCTGTGCCTTTGGCATAGGCATTCCCATTCTTATGGCCGAGCTACTAATTGGTAGACGTGGTCAAGCCAGTCCCCCGAATGCCATGGCAAATGTAGCAGCCGAAAATGGCAAAAGCCGACAGTGGCGGGTAGTGGGTGGCATGGGTCTGTTGGCCGCTTACACCATTGAGATCGTCTATGCGGTCATTGTGGGCTGGGTTTTGTGGTATTTGTTCAAAGCGGTAACCACAGGCTTTGTTGGAATAGACGGCGTGGCTGCCAGTGCTGAGTTTGCCAGTGTACTTGATAATTCTCTGGGCATGATTTTCTGGACTCTGGTTGGTCTTTCCATCACTGGCCTCATTATCTATGCTGGGGTGCAGAACGGCATCGAGAGAGCGGTAGTTGTGATGATGCCCTTAATGCTTTTTCTGCTGGTGGCTCTGGCGGGATACAATTATTTTGCCGGTGGTTTCAGCGAGGCTGTCGTTTGGTTGTTTACACCCGACTTCAGCAAAATTGGTCCAAGCACTCTATTGGTCGCCATTGGCCAGGCCTTCTTCTCCATTGGTGTCGCCATGGGCGGCATGATGATTTATGGCTCCTACCTGCCTAAGTCCATTTCCATTACGCAATCCGTATTCATCATTGTGATCGCAGACACTTTTGTCGCAGTGCTCGCCGGCCTGGTGATTTTCCCCGCGGTGTTCAGTAACGGCTTGGATCCCGCGGCGGGTCCCGGGCTTATTTTTCAGACGCTTCCTGTCGCCTTTGCGCAAATGCCTGGCGGGTATGCATTTAGTGTATTATTTTTTGTCATGCTTTCTTTTGCTGGTATCACATCAATGGTGGGGCTGGTGGAGTGTGTCAATGGTTGGTTGGAAGACAGCTTCGAAATGCCGCGTCACAAAAGCGCACTCCTTGTGGTGGGGTCAATAGCGCTGTTGAGTGTGCTCAGTATCTTGTCCTATAACGTGATGAGTGATTACACCATAGGCGGGAAAAACTTTAATGACACTCTGGATTATTTTTCCAACCAAATTCTATTGCCACTGGGCGGTTTGTGTATCGCAACTTTCGCGGGATGGGTGGTCAGTAAAGAAACCACCCAAAACGAGCTCAGCTCTCTTAACAATCTTGGTTATCAAGTTTGGCATTTTCTGATTCGCTTTATTGTGCCTCCTGCACTGATTGTCATTTTTGTCATGGGAGTCATTAGCTAGATGCTGACAGTGTTAAATGATTTTCTCTGGGGGCAGTTCTTAATCGTTGCACTGATTACAGTTGGTGTATTTTTTACTGTTGTATCAAGGTTTGTACAGTTTCGCTATTTTGGTCAGATGTTTGCGGTTCTGCGTGGTGCCACGCATCACGAGAAAGGGCATATCAGCTCCTTTCAGGCACTGGTTGTCAGTGTTGCGGGTCGCGTAGGAGGTGGCAATATCGCCGGTGTTGCTGTGGCGATAACGTTGGGGGGACCCGGTGCTATTTTTTGGATGTGGCTTATCGGTCTAATGGGCATGGCCACGAGTTTCTTTGAATGTTCTTTGGCTCAGCTGTATAAACGCGCGGAGCCATCCGGTAATTATCGAGGCGGCCCTGCCTATTACCTCACGCACGGTATCGGGCAAAAGTGGTTGGCCGTTATTTATTCCATTTTACTTTTGCTTACCTTCGGCTTTGGGTTTAATGCGGTGCAGGCCTACGTTGTGGCTACCTCGGTAAATGCCTCCTTCGGCGTGCCCACCTGGGCGACTGGCCTGGTTATGGTCGTGCTGCTGGGTGCGACTATTTTTGGTGGTATAAAGCGTATTGCGAATGTGGCCGAGTTTATTGTACCTGTGATGGCAGTGAGCTATTTTCTCTGTGCCGTGCTTGTAATCGGGCTGAATATTACAGAGGTTCCCTCGGTTCTTGCACATATTGTGAAAAGTGCTTTTGGTTTGGAACCTGCAGTTGGTGGCGGTATAGGTGTTGCCATTTTACATGGCGTGAAACGTGGTTTGTTCTCTAATGAAGCGGGGCTTGGCAGTGCGCCCAATGTTGCTGCTGTAGCTTTCGTGCCTCATCCAGTCAATCAGGGCATTGTGCAGGCGTTTAGCGTCTTCATTGATACGATTGTAATGTGTACCTGCACCGCAGTCATCATTCTCCTGTCAGATGTATACCAGCCTGGAGTAGAAGGCATCTCCGGTGTAACCCTCACGCAAAATGCGCTGGCCAGTCATGTAGGCCCCTGGGGTGGACACTTTGTCAGTATCGCGTTGTTGCTGTTTGCCTTCAGCTCAATCATGTACAACTATTATTTAGGTGAGAATAGCCTTAACTTTTTTAGCGAAGAGAATCAAACCTTGTTTAACGGTTTTCGTATCATGGTGTTGGGTTTGATATTGTGGAGCTCTATGCAGGATTTGGGCACTGTGTTTGCCTTTGCGGATGTTACTATGGGCCTGTTAGCGGTTGTAAACCTGATAGGATTGGTTTGGATGTACAAGGTCGGATTGCGCCTGCTGCGGGATTACGATGGCCAGCGCAAATCTGGTATTCAGCCGAAGTTGCGCGTAGAGGATTACAGAGATCTTGATATAGACGAGGCAGCCTGGCGCGATTAGTTTTTCTAGTCAACGGGGGGAACAATGGAGTTTAAGGACTATTATAAGATTCTGGGTGTCGAGGAGTCTGCTGACAAAAAGGCTGTAAAAACGGCCTATCGAAAGCTAGCAAGAAAGTACCATCCAGATGTAAGCGACCATCACGACGCCGAGAATAAATTCAAGGAAGCCACTGAAGCTTACGAAGTCCTCAAGGACGTAGACAAGCGGGCCGAGTACGACGAACTACGCCAGTATCGCAGTGGAGGTGGAAATTTTACTCCGCCTCCGGGTTGGGAGGGGGCTAGCGCTTCTTCCGGCACAGCAAATGCACACCATCAAGGCGATTTTTCAGATTTTTTCTCATCTATTTTTGGAGAAGGTGCCCAAGCGCAAGGCCGCGGGTATACCTCAGAAGAGGGTTTTGGCCGTCGAGGGCAGGATATAGAAACCGACATGCCGGTTTTTCTCGAAGATACGCTGTCGGAAGGTTCGAAAACTATCTCTTACCATCTCCCACATTACGATGGCAATGGTCGGGTAACGCAGGTCAAGAAAACCCTGAACGTTAAAATCCCGGCGGGTGTCACCGATGGTGAGCGCATTCGATTGAAGGGGCAGGGGGCTGCAGGTGTTGGCGACAGTCCCAGTGGCGATTTATATCTAAGGATTAAGCTGGTTCCGCACCCATTGTTTGATGTGGAAGGTCATAAGCTGACGGTGACGGTCCCCGTCGCGCCATGGGAGGCAGCTTTGGGCGCTAAAATAACCGTGCCCACGTTGGACTCAAAAGTCCAGATGTCTATTCCGGCGGGCAGCCAGTCCGGACAAAAATTTCGCATTAAAGGCAAGGGGTTGATTTCCCGCACGGGTAAGGGCGACCTTTTCGCTGTGCTGAACGTAGTTATACCTGACTCAATGAATGACACAGTGAAAGCGCAGTGGGAGGAGTTGGCCAAAACTGCGGCCTTCGACCCTCGGGCTCAGTGGGGTAAAACATCATGACGAACAAACTTCAAATTAGTTTTTCGGATCTTTGTGAGCTGACCGAGTTGTCCAGAACGACTGTCATCGAGATTGTAGAGCAGGGTATCGTTGAGCCGGTAGGTGAGGGGCCAGACAGTTGGTCTTTCAGTACGCAAATGATTGTCGTTACTAAAAAGGCCCTGCGCCTGCATCGCGATCTGGATATAGATTGGTCTGGCATCGCGCTTGCGCTTGCTCTGCTTGATGAAGTGGAAACACTGCGGGCAGAGAACAAGTGCCTGCAACGCCAGTTAGAAAAATTTCTTACCGATTGAGTACTCGCACATGACGATGAAAATATCATTTCACGGTGCCGCACGTGGTGTAACCGGTTCTTGTCATCTTGTTGAATGCGCCGGTAAGAAAATTCTTATCGATTGCGGTTTGTATCAAGGTGGTCGAGAGATATCGCAGGAAAACTCTGAGCCCTTCGGCTTTGACCCAGCGCAGATAGATTACCTTTTTCTCACCCACGCTCATCTCGATCACTGTGGGCGTCTTCCTCTTTTAGTTAAACGGGGCTTTGTTGGCGAAGTCGTGGCGACCGCTGCATCGTTTGAGCTCGCCCGGCTCATCATGCTCGACTCGGCAGGGTTACAAGAGGGAGAGGCTCGCTATCAGACTCGACGTGCGCAGCGTCGTGGCGGTAAACAGCAGGCCCCGATTGAACCGCTATACACAACTCTGGATGCGTTAAATAGTTTGGATGTTTTTGGCAGGAAAGCTCATTATGACAAACCCTTGGAAATAGCCCCCGGAATTCGAGCTACTTTTATCGATGCTGGTCATATTCTGGGGTCAGCCTGTATCTTGCTGGAACTATCAGAGGATGGACGTGAACACCGTTTGCTGTTCTCTGGAGATCTTGGTTGCAGCGGGCGTGCTATTTTACGTGACCCAACAACGCCACCCAAAGCCGACACAGTGGTTATGGAAACCACCTATGGCGATCGTTTGCACAAAGCGTTGAAGCCATCTGTTGAAGAGCTGTACGACGTTATCAATGAAACATTGGAGCGCGGGGGTAACGTCATTATTCCAACATTCGCGCTTGAACGCGCTCAGGAAGTCTTATTTTTTTTGAGAGAAGGAGTGGAGAATAAACGCATCACGAAATTCCTCAATGTTTTTCTGGATTCACCTATGGCGATTTCGGCGACACAGATTTTTCAGCGCCATGCAGAATGTTTTGATGATGACACATTACAGGTTTCACGCGCCGGAAGAGATCCGTTTCAATTGCCGTCTCTGCATTTTACCAGAGAGACAGCCGAATCCATGGCCATCAACCAGGTCACCGGTGGAGCAGTAATCATGGCTGGTTCAGGTATGTGTACAGGTGGGCGCGTGCGACATCACCTGAAGCACAATCTTTGGCGTCAAAACTCCAGTATCGTATTTGTGGGCTATGCGGGTGAGGGCACCCTGGCCAGAAAGATAATTGACGGCGCTAAAAGCGTGCGAGTTTTTTCAGAAGACATTCCTGTGCGCGCCAGTATCCATACAATAGGGGGGTTCTCTGCCCATGCTGATCAGGCAGAGCTCCTGGATTGGCACCGCAGCACGGGTAACCCAGCTACTACATTTTTGGTGCATGGCGAGGAGAAGGCAATGAAACTGTTTTCGACCAAGTTAAAACACACTCGTGTACAAATGCCTGTGCTTCATCAGACGTACAATCTTTAGATGTAAAATGCGGCTTTGTGGGGTCGCGGTCTAACGCCGCTTTCCTGACGCTTTACAACAGCGGTGACATTAGGCGGGCAGTTCCCATAGCCACTAACCAAGGCAGACTTGTTTTGACATCCTCCTTGTAGACCTTGCGCGAGTGTTGCATGTCTGCTTCGAGCATATCGGATATCTGCTTAGCAAAGTCCGGGTTGTCGATAAGCATAGTAATTTCGAAATTTAGGCGAAATGAGCGATTGTCGAAGTTGGCAGTACCCACGCCGGAAATCCGGTCATCCATCAGTAAAACTTTCTGGTGCATAAACCCACCCTGATAACGATAGACTTTTATTCCCGCGGGAAGAAGCTCTTTGGTATAGGACCAGTTAGCCATAGCCACGATACGTTTGTCTGGCTCGTCCGGGATAATCACTCTTACATCTACGCCGCGCAGGGCGGCTAACTGCAGAGCGGAAATAATACTTCGGTCGGGGACAAAATATGGGCTGGCTATCCAGATACGTTTCCTGGCATCAACGATAAGCTGATGGTACATCAAGCCCGTTTCCTCGAACTGACTGGCGGGGTCCGAAGGAAAGACTAGTGCGTTGCAATGGCCGCGATGGGTGGAGACGGGATCCCACTCGATACTCAGTGGTTTACGGGTTGCCCAGCGCCAGTCGGTAGAAAATACGATTTCTACTCCCAGAACGGCCGGCCCTTCGATACGCGTATGGGTATCACGCCAATGACCTACTTTTTTGTCCAGTCCGAGATATTCTCTGCCGACATTGTGGCCACCTATCCACGCCACCAAGCCATCTACAACGACAATTTTTCGGTGGTTGCGAAAGTTAAGTTGGAAGCGGTTGCGCCGGCCCTGTGTCGTATTGAACGGTTCAACTTTAATGCCCGCTGTTTTCATATCTTTATGCAGAGCTGTTTTGTGGAACGTGCGACTGCCTATTTCATCGTATAAAATTTTAACCTTGATTCCCGCTTGGGCTTTCTCGATCATTATATTTCCCAGACGTTGTCCCAGTTCATCGTCTCTGAGAATATAAAATTCGAACAGAATATATTTTTCGGCGGACGCCAGTCCCTGGGCGATGCTGTCAAAGGTTTGCTCGCCATTGATGAGCAACTCGACACTGTTTCCACTGGTGGCAGGCATTCTCGCCAATTCGTACAAAGTAGAGGTAAAAGAATTCTCACTGCAACGGGGAATAATATGCTGCTCTACCGTATTACTGGTCTGCTCTATTAGCTCTTGAGATTCCTGCCTGATTTGGTCGCGTTGTTCCAGGTAGCCATCGAAGCGATTGCGACCAAAAACCCAATAGCAGGGTACAGCCAGGTAGGGAAAAGTGAGCAGAGAAATAGCCCATGCAATTGCGCCTTGAGCTGTGCGCACCTTGATTATTGCTTCCACAGCAGAAACTATCCCAAGTAGATGGAACAGTACCAGAGTGACCGCGATAATTTCGGTAAGTAGTATTATGTCCATGTTATTCGCAGTCTAGCAGGAACTGCGAGCCATAGAGAAGCGTGGTTTACTGTCTATTCGAGAAGTGTACTCTTTAGCTGTTCGACATCTTTCTCTGATAACTGCAGGCCATTTTGAACATAGTTGTCAAAATCGCCCCACTGCCGGTCAATTTCATCGAAGGCTGCTTGCAGCCATGATTCCTCAACACCCATCATAACGGTCAGTTTGTCGGCTGCCTCGTCGCCCTTGAACAAGCGCAGCATGCGTATTTCGTTCTTTCTCCCGGCCAGGGCGTATTCTTTGCTCATCATATAGTCGGCGACGATAGTACGCTGGGGGACTCCCAGAATTCTCAGCAGGATGGCCGATGAAAATCCGGTTCTGTCTTTTCCTGCACTGCAGTGCCAAACCACGGGCGATCCCTTTGCATTCAAAATTGTATGAATGAACTCTGTGAACTGTGGGGTGAATTTGCTGGCGAACTGGATGTTGGCTTCGAGCATGAAATGGCTGGGGTCGAAGCCGTCAAAATTACCGCTTTCTATGCGCTGCATTACTTCCCCGACCATAGCTTTATTTCCGTCGTCTAAAGTGGGGATTTCAACAACGCGAAATCCTGTCGGATCGGGTAGCACATTGGGTTCCTCCTGCTTTTCAGCTGCGGAGCGAAAGTCGATGAGGGTGGTTAAATTGAGTTTCTGTAGTGCCACCAAGTCGGCGCGACTAGTGTGGGCGAATGTGCCGGAGCGGTAGAGTTTGCCCCATTTGACACTGCGATTGTTCTGGGTCTTGTAGCCGCCCAGATCTCGAAAATTGACCACACCCTCAAATTTCAGTACCCGATGTGCGTCGCGCTGTTCTATGGGTAGATCGGCAGGAATAATAACTGGAGGTGTGGGAATAAACTGGATTACACCGAAAGCCAGTAACAGAACGGGTAAAACCCATTTGAATATTCGTTGTTTACTCACGACCCGTCTCCAGAAGTTATTGCTCTAAGCTGTCAGGTTTTCGGGGCCCCAGTAGGCCTTCATGGACACTACCTTACCCGCTTCGTTGAACTCGAACACATCGATGACATCAATGGTCATGCCCGGCATCGTTACCTGAAAAGGAAATGCCACGGAATTCCCGGCGCAGCGCGGAGGCCCTGTTTTTACGAGCTTGGCGCCCGAAGCCAGGGCCCCATCATAGAATGTACAGATCGCTTCAATACCGTTGTGAACGTCACTGCCTACAGGGTCCTCCACTATAGCGTCAGCTGCAAACATTTCTTTGATAATCGCTATGTCAGCTTTATCAAACGCTTCTACATATTTGTCTACCACTTCAAGCTTGTCTTTAACGTCCATTTCAATCTCCGAATGTTGTAACGTTTTGCTTCTAATAGCCACACAAAGTGGCGTAGCGATCTTTATGGAAACCAGTGTCTCCGAATATTTGCATCGTCACTCGGGCGCGTTTCAGAAAGAATCCGATTTCCAGTTCATCGGTCACGCCCATGCCCCCATGCATCTGCACGGCCTCATTGGTGACCAGCTTGACCAACTCGTTCAGCTTTGCCTTGGCAAGACTGGCAAGTAATGGCAGTTGTGCGGGATTCTCATCCACCGTGGCTAATGCCTGAAACATAACTGATCGACACAGTTCTATTTCTGCCTGCATATGGGCTGCGCGATGCTGCAGCGACTGAAAACTACCAATGTGGACGTCAAATTGTACACGTTCTTTAAGGTATTCAACTGTGCGTTCAAAAGTCTCCTCTGCGCAACCCATCATTTCTGCCGCGATGGCGATTCGTGCTCGATCAAGAACGGCTTCAAGTACTGGCCATGCCTTGTCAATCTCGCCTATCACGTCGGCGGAGGGGATACTGACATTGTCGAAGCTGATGTTGGCACTATTGCGACTGTCCACCATGCGTGTACGTTGTCGTGATATACCTTGTGTTTGCGGGTCTACAAAAAATAGCGTGATACCTTCGCTGGATCGCTCGTCTTCGCCACCGGTCCTCGCGGCAACAATCAGTTTGTCGGCACTGTGACCATCAACAACAAAAGTTTTCTGTCCGTTGAGGAGATAGTTAGCGCCTTCAGCTTTAGCGCGGGTTGCTATGTGGGTCGGGCAATGCCGGTGAGACTCCTCGAGTGCTAAAGCGAACGTCATCTTTCCCGCCGCAATTTCCGGTAGCAGTGTTTCTTTTTGTGCGCTGTTGCCCGCCAGAAGTAGTGTCGATGCACCGACTACAGCCGAGGCAAACAACGGAGATGCAGTTAGAGTTCTGCCCGTCTCTTCCAATACAACGCCCATGCCGGGGAAGCCAAAGTCTAGCCCCCCGTACTCCTCGGGTAGAATAATT
>JADGEN010000101.1 GCA_016744355.1 Halieaceae bacterium | reverse complement strand
CTATAGATCTACTGGAAAGTGGTTTTAGCGAAAAATACCAAACCTACGGCTACTACACTGGCTATGACTTTATAGAATTTGGTGTTCGTCTAAATATCCCCGAAAAGCTTGTCAAAAAAACAATCGAAGACATCACCAACAAAATAAATTCAATGCAGGATGTGGTCAGGAGAAGTTATATGCCTGACGCCATGAAAACTAAAGCCATACAGGTAATGGGTGACAGAGCACGGGTGTTATCAATTGGTATAAACGAAATTAAGAATTAGCCTTAATTCAAAAGGGGTTACTCGCATTCCCCACCCCCAAGATTTATCACCAGAACCTAAGCTAAACTACCCCCCATGGACCTAAAACTATCAAACAGAACAGCCCTGGTAACCGGCGCAAACCGCGGTACCGGCCAAATCATCGCCAGCGCGGCTGGGGCCGCATTGTCAATTTGGGCACCATAGGCTCGCATCAGCCCAATCATGTTATTCCGGCCTACTACGCCGCCAAGGGCGCACTGGCAACCATGGGCGTTAGCCTGGCCAAGGAATTGAGTAATACGGGTATTACCGTCAATACGGTGTCCCCCGGCCTCATACTCACCGACGAGTTAGAGGCGGCTTATCGCGTCGCGGCCGCGCGCAAGGGCTGGCCCGAGGACTGGGAGAGTATTGAACGCAAGATTGTCGAAAGCGATTTTCCCAATCCCTGCGGGCGTATTGCCCGTCGGGAAGAAGTGGCCGACCTGGTGGTGTTTCTTTGCAGCGAGCGCGCCGACTTTATCAACGGGCAGAATATTCGCATTGACGGTGGGGCCGTGCGCTACGTTTAAGCAATGCCTCTATTGCCATCCCGTAGTCACAGTCTTCACCATGCCAATATGGGGTAGCGGTTTTGGCATCAACGGCGGGGGCGGCGTGACTTAGTGCATCTGACGGTGATGCGCGCGACACAGGATTACCAGATTGTCCAGACTGGTCTCACCGCCGTCGGCCCAGTGCTCTATGTGGTGGGCATCCACATAGCGTGATTCACAGCACCCGGGCACGCGGCAGGTATTGTCTCGCAAGCTTAACGCCCGACCTATAGCAGCGGGAACAGTGCGGGTGCGGCGCCCGATATTGAGCACCCTGCCCTGCTCGTCCTCCAATACGGTTACCAGGCTGGCATCGCAGGATAGGCGCTTGGCGGTTTTGGGTGATATCCAGTGTTTATCATCCATATTGCAATGCTGGTGTGCATGGCTCGCTTCCTTGCCATGCTGCCGTAGGGTATTGATATCCACATGCAGCATGATCTGGCAGCGCTCGCTACCCTTCAAGCCCTGGAATTTGGGGCTCTGCTTGGTGGTGGCGAGAAAGTGCTCCGCTATGTTGACCAAGGCGTCTGCACGAGTGTGTTGTAGCAGGTCCTGAAAGTGTGTTGGTTCCTCCTCTTCGATGGCCTCGGAAAACGTCTCCGCGGAGACGTTTTTTTGCGGCTCTCGCAATTGCTTCTGCTTATCAATCTGCACTGGTGTGGCCACGGCCTCGATGGCTTTAACCACAAGGGCGCCCACTTCTGGTGGCAGCTTGGCGTGGATTATCCACATGTCGTTCTGGTCCTGGAAGTAAACCAGCTTGCGTTCATTTTCCCGCTCTCGCTCCTGTCTTTCTTCATCGGTTGTTCGTACGCTCTTGTACTTAGCGACAACTTTTTCTACATGGCTGGCGGTACCGTGCTGCGCAATCATTAACAGGAAGTCTTCATTTTCAGGCGTGGCTACCCGAGACATCGCACGCACCTTGGAATAGCTGATGTGACCACTGGCGAAAGCTGCATCGATCAGCGGGAGTTGCGCCAGGGCACCTGCCACCCGCACTTTCTCACGCGCCGCGCCCAGAGCGATACCGCACTTCCAATTGAGCCAGTGGGCACAGGAGCGCACGGAGCCGTCGCTGTTCCAACTCTTACGCCTATCGAATTCTGCGATGAGTTTTAACAGGCGATGATTACCCGCGTTTAATTGGCCAGCCAGTAGAGTGATTTTCTGGCCCAGGGTTTCATCGTAAGTGAGGTGATTCTGCAGGGGAGGAAGAGCGAGGTTGGTCATGGCAATAACCTTTAACACTGTTTATATATACAGTATATTTTAATGCCAGGGAATCCTTCTGACAACTACTTTATGCTTGTTTTAAAGTGGTTTTAGCGAAGAACACCAATACAAGATGTGGCCAGGAAAAGTTATATGCCTTACACCAGGAGAACTAACGCTGTGTGGCGTCTAATAAGAGAGACTTCTGCTATGAGCATGTCAAACTCCGCTTGAATCTCCCTTTGCAGCTCATAAAGCAACTAATGCATTGCAATTTTCATTTAAGCAACTAATATGACTCTATAGTGACTAATAGAAACACATATGTTTCTTACAGGCGAGTAAATGAACACAATACACGACCAGTTAAAAAAGCGGCGCAAGCTACTAGGCCTGAAACAGGAAGACATGATGCTGCGTGTCGGTATGTCACGCCAGCAATATCAGCGCCTGGAATCCAAGGGCAACCCCCGCCTGGACACGCTGGAGCTGATTGCCAAGGGTTTGAAGATGGAAGTCATGCTCATCCCACAGGAAAAACTGCGTGACGTGCAGGATTTTCTAGCAGGCATAAAGAAAATGGGCGACGGGTTCACCATAGCCGCTAAGGGCACAACTATGCAGCCTTCACCCGAGGACGATCCATGGCATGGTCTATTGGAGAGTGACGATGACTAATGCCGATACCGTCAGCGTCCTGAAACTCACTCTTCACAGGGCGACGGTCGGATATCTGGCGGGGTATCAAGACGGGCGTACCATCCTGACCTTTGCGCCAGAGTTCGCGTCAAATGCTGCTCGTCCAACCTTTAGCCTGATCACGCATCCAAATTTTCCCAAGGCGGCAGAGATCATGGCCAAGCCCTGGGTCAAACGGCAAAAGCTCCATCCTGCCCTTTCCAACCTGTTACCTGAGGGGGCGTTACGGGACTATCTTGCGCAAGCTCTGAAAACGCATACCGACAACGAATTCGAACTCTTCGCCTACCTGGGCCAAGATTTACCCGGCGCACTGATTGCCACAGCCATCACCCCCGATGACATTCCCGAATACGTCCTCGACGATACGGCCAAGGCCGGCGCTATCAAGTCCCCTGCTCAGGAAGAACAGAAACGCTTCTCACTGGCAGGCGTCCAGATGAAATTTTCCATGCGGGAAAAAGACGGGCGCTATCAAATTGCAGAGTCCGGGGCGCTGGGTGACTGGATCATCAAAACGCCGTCCACGACACACAAGCACTTGCCCCTTAATGAATTTACCGCTATGCGGCTGGCTGAACTGGCGGGCGTCACCATCCCCGACATCCGCCTGGTCGAGATGGACAAACTAGAGCGGCTTCCCGCCATCAACTTACCAAATGAACACGCTGCTTTTGCCATTCGGCGGTTCGACCGCCAGGAAGGCAGGCGTATCCATATGGAGGACTTCGCCCAAATATTGGTGAAATACCCACGAGACAAATACGACTCCGCCAATTATCAGCAAATCGGCAAAATCCTCTTTAGCTATACCGAGGACGGTTTGGGTAATGCCCAGCAATTCGCACGTCGCCTGCTGGTCAATATTCTACTCGCCAATGGCGATGCCCATTTGAAGAACTGGAGCGTGATCTATCCCGACACTGTCACGCCAACCCTCTCCCCCGCCTATGACATCGTAACCACTCGAGTTTATATGGGGGACGAGCGAGAATTCGCCCTCAATCTGGGCAAGGAAAAGAACTGGTACAACGCCTCGATGGAACAATTCGAATACTGGGCTGGCAAGGCCGGTATCCCGTGGAGAGCTATCAAACCGCAACTGCTGGATACCATGGATAAAGCTCGCAGGCTGTGGCCTGACGCACTCAAAGACTTACCGATGGATGATGAGCATAAGACAGGCTTGGCAGAGCATTGGCAGAACCTGCACACAGACTTTAGGATTTAGGTATTCCGACTAGAAACTGTACTTAGAAGCACAATAACCTAACATGCATTTGACACAATAACCTGTCAGTAGTAAAACATAATAACCTAATATACGGTAATCAATAAAACCTAAAAAGCATAGAAAGGCAAGATAATGGCTACTCCTGCAGATAAACTGGCGTCCTCCCTGGAAGCCCTGCAAAAATTGCAGGAGCAAGGCGTTGTTGCCATCCGATCCCGTCAGCTCACAAGGACGAACCGTGAGCGTCTTACAAGAAATGGTTTCCTTCAGGAAGTCATGAAGGGTTGGTACATCCTCTCGCGCCCCGATGAGATTGCCGGGGAGAGTACGGCCTGGTACGCCTCATTTTGGGAATTCTGCGCGGCCTATTTGGAAGAGCGCTTCGGCGATAACTGGAGCTTATCACCGGAGCAATCACTTACCATCCACGCAGAAAACTGGAATGTTCCAGAGCAACTCCTGGTACGCGCAAAGCGCGGCGATAACAAGCCCGTCACCCTGCCTCATAACACGTCGCTATTTAACCTTCGCTCTAGCTTGCCCGGCCCCGGTCAAAGCACAACCAAGCAGGGTTTGCGTCTATTCTCACTACCCGCAGCGCTTATCGCAGCCAATTCGACCACATACCGTCAACACCCCACAGATATGCGAGTTGCGCTCGCCATAATCCAGGACGCATCAGAAGTACTCAGCCTGTTACTGGACGGAGGCCACTCCAAGGTAGCGGGACGGCTCGCCGGAGCATTTCGCAATATCGGTAAGGAAAAGATCGCCGATCAAATCATCAAGACAATGCGGGCCGCAGATTTCGTTATTCGCGAAGAGGATCCGTTTGAGACTGTCGCGGCATACCAGCCTCCTCCTCGCGAACGCTCTCCCTACGTAAACCGGCTACGCTTGATGTGGCAGGAAATGCGCGAACAAATTTCCGGAAAATTTCCAGAACCGCCGGGGCTTCCAGCCGATAAGGAGCACTATCTAAAACATATCGATCAAGTGTATATCACGGATGCTTACCATTCGTTATCCATTGAGGGCTACAGGGTAAGCCCGGAACTGATAGAACAAGTTCGCAGCGGTGACTGGAGCCCGGATAAAGATGCTCAAGACCGGCAACGCGCCGACGCTCTTGCCGCACGCGGCTACTGGCAAGCTCATCAAAAAGTTAGAGAATCCATAGCCCGTATAATCACGGGAGAAGATCCGGGCGCGGCCACCGATGCCGATCACAGTGACTGGTATCAGGAACTGTTCGGACCAAGTGTTGCCGCCGGTATTCTAAAACCAGCGGCCCTCGGCGGATACAGAACGGATCAGGTTTATATCCGTAATTCATTGCACACTCCTCTTGGTGTACAGGCCGTGAGAGATTGTATGCCGGTCTTCTTTGACCTGTTACGGGAAGAGACCGATCCGGCAGTCCGCGTCGTCCTTGGTCACTTCATATTCGTCTATATCCACCCCTACATGGACGGCAATGGACGGATGGGAAGGTTTCTTATGAATACGATGCTGGCGGGCGGCGGATACCCCTGGACAGTTATTCCGGTCGAGCGCCGCAATGAATACATGCAAGTCCTGGAGCAAGCGAGCGTTCATCAGAATATCGAGCCATTCACTGAGTTTCTCGCAGGCCTTGTGGATAAAGCTCTCTTGGAATAAGCCTCACTCAAAAATCGACCTGTGCAGCCGTGCGCTACGTTTAAGCCGCTCTTACGGCTCTACCCAGAGTCTGGCTACCGTAATCTGGGGCAAACTCCGTGCCCTGCCACACACTGCGGCCGTTTATGAACACGCGACTCACCACACCGTCGGAGCGATTCACCATTTGCTCGTGTTCAAAAATGTCGCGGTAAATCAGCTCCCGATTGGGATCGCACTCGTGCTGACTCAAGGCCTTAGGGTCAATCAATACAATGTCGGCCTGGGCGCCAATGGCGATAGTGCCCACATCGAGACCAAAGAACGCTGCCGGCTCTGAGGTTAAACGCTGCACTATACGGCTGACGGTGCCAATGTCTCGTTCCTGCGCTCGTTTTAGCGCGCCCAGATTACCGTCAAAAAATGCCATGTTTGTAATGTGCGCACCCGAGTCATTAAAACCGGGCATGGTATTTTCATGCAGCAGAAAATCCAGCGTTGCGCGGTTGCCAACATTGCCAACATCCGCCCAGTAGCGAAAACTCTTGTCGTAGGTGCGCATTAAATGCAGCATGAAATCGGCTTCGGTGGCTGTCGGTGAGGGAAAGGCATCGAAGGCTGCCCGCTCCTCCTCAGACCTTGCCACCGAGGCATCACCTGCCTGAAACCGCAGCAGGCGCTGCTGTGTTTGTTCGAAGTTTTCTCCGTCCCAGTCGCTTACCGGCGCTCCGTCCCAGTTAAGCAGATGAAAGTCTCGTATCACCAGACTGTCGGGGGCACCCATTTTCGCCATCAGGGTCGCCACATTAAAACCGCCGCGGCCGTGCACCCATTCATCGCGAAACAGCTGTTCCCATTCCGGGTCGTTGAGCAGAGCCATGCGCCCTTCTACATCGTCATACTCTTTGGCAATTAACTGGGTAGTCGATGCCATTTCTTCGTAGATGGGGCTGACAATGCCATCGGCCCATATACGGAAGTTGGTGCCCAGTGCCTGAAAGTGAAGATTACCCTTAAAGAATTTGCTGTTCATTAATTTGGCAAAGCCCAAGAAGGCTTTGGAGCCCTTGGGCATAAGGGCAAATTCCATGGCCGAAAGCGCCGAGGTTTTAAGGGTCTTGCCCCACAGTCTGCCACTGGTCAGGGAAAAATATTTAAAGGCCTCTATGCGGTTTTCGATAATGGGCGTGGTCTGCCACACTTTGTTTTTGTCGCGCACAATTTTCAGCAGCCGCTTTAGTTCTTTAAAGCTGGCGAACTGGGTGGGAATGCGCTTGTCGGTATTGGGGTCGTTGGACAAATAATGAAAAGGTAGGCCGTCGGTACTCAGCCCCATGTATCCCTGGTCGAGAGCGGCTTCCAGCAGCTCGCACATCTTTCTCATTTCGGTTTCGGTAGGCGCACGACTAACGCTGGCCTCCAAACCCATGGCTTCAATGCGCAGCATAGAATGCGGCACAAAGGCGGCGATATTCGGCCCCAGCGGTATATCGCTAAAGTGGTCCATATAAGCGCCGGTATTGTCCCAGGTTATCGCGTCGGCACATTTGTTTAGCACCGGTTTGGGGATATTCTCGACACGGGTAAAACAGTCAATAATGGGGTTCTGCCCCGCTTCGGTTTGCTGCGTGCCAAAACAGGTGCCAAGGCTGCAGTTTCCAACCAACACGGTAGTGGTACCGTGGCGCACACACTCAGTCAAACTAGGGTCTACGTCCACTTCCAGATCCAAATGGGTGTGTATGTCCAGCAAGCCCGGCATTAACCATTGGCCGCTGGCATCCACCGTTTCTTTGGCCATCTGTGTAGGTAGTTGCGAGCCCTGCGCCACCACCTTGCCTGCGCTAATCGCGATATCAATATTTTGCGCCGCCCCGCCCGTGCCATCAAAAACCAGGGCGCCTTGTATCAACGTGTCCCAAACCGGTTCTGCCATTGTTATTGTCTCGTGTTGTTAGCGTCTAGCCGCACAGATTACCACAGCTCTTAGTCGTTAATTTCAGCACATTCCGGATTTTCGGACACACAAACCCCGATATAGGATATACCGGCAACTACCCGCTAGACCTAATATGGTCCCCGTCATCAACTACAACGAGGAAACACTTCACATGACACTTATTAAACGAATTTCAACAATACTTGGTGCTGTTGTATTAGGCATTTCTGCTATGGCACATGCGGGGCCTGATACTGAAACCGATGGGAATGACGTCATTCTCGCAGGTCACGATGCCGTCGCATACTTCACTCAGGGAAAACCAGTAGAAGGCAGTGCTGACTATACGGCCGTATACAATGGCGCTATCTACCGTTTTAGCACCGCAAAAAATCGGGACAGCTTTAACAACAATCCACAACGCTACGCGCCACAATACGGTGGCTTCTGTGCCTACGGCATGACCTTTGGCAAAAAGTTTGAGGTTGACGGAAAAGCGTTCGAAGTCGTGGATGGCAAACTCTATGTAAACAAAAATATGGACGTTTACAAGGCATGGGCAGAAGACATTCCCAAGCACATAAATGAAGCCGGTGCTCAATGGCCAAAAGTAGAAAACACGCCTGCCGCTAAACTGTAGCTCCTCTCAAGCCTCCCCTATGCGGAGGCTTTCTTTCCTACACTTATTCACCCAGGGACGCGGCACGTATAGCTCCGGGTGTCACTCCCTGAGTACTTTTGAAGGCCTTTCGAAACGCTGCCTCCGATTCATAGCCACTGATTTCGGCGATCGACGCTGTGCTCATATCGGTCGTTGTCAGCAAGCGACTCGCCTCCGCCATGCGGGCCACGGTAAGGTATTTCATGGGCGTTAATCCCACCAAACGACTAAATCGATCTGCAAAATTGGAGCGACTCATGGCGGATATATCCGCAAGCGTAGCCAGCGTCCAACTACTCTCAGGGTTCTGGTGTATAGCGCTCAACGCCCGCCCAACTCGCACATCAAACAATGCTACCAACAGGCCTTTAGCCAGCGAGCCACTTTCGACTTGCTGGCGAAGAATCTCCACAAAAAGTAAATAAGCCAGTTGGTCTACTACCGCATAGCTACCCGGCTTTGCGTCTCTGAGCTCCATCAACATGAGGTCAATCAACCATTGTATGCGCCGGGCCTGCCTGGAAGAGTCCGCACGCAACACAACCACCTCGGGCAGGGCATCCAGCAGTGGATATACCAGGGCATTTTTAAACTCAAAGAAACCGCACACCATATGAGTCGTTGCCCCATCATTACTCATAGGCGTGTTGACCTGATGCTCCTCGGGTCGCTCATTGGATTGTGAAATGATGTGATGAGCGTCCCGTGGAAACAAGACAATATCTTTCTCCACCAAACGCTGTGGCCCCTCTTTACCAAAGTGTAACCAAGCTTCTCCACTGCCGATGAGATGAAAAGGGATGCGTCGGCTACCAGCTGTATCGACCGCCCACGTGCCACAAAAATTTCCGTCCACATACACCTCGGCACTCAACGCCAGGCGGGTCAACAACAAACTTAGTGGATCCGGGTCATCCAGGTAAATATTCTGACTTTCAGACTTTTTCTCAGTCATTTTCAACACATCCGATATCAACAGCTAGATTTTTTCGTATCCGCAAAATCGATACTACCCTACCCCGGGCTTTCAGCGACCTTTGAATTTCGCCTCGCGACGTTCGACAAACGATTGTACGCCCTCCTCAACATCCTCTGTTGCAAAAAGTGCTTTTTGCGTGGGCCCAAGAGCCGCTACTGCAGCATCAAAACCTTCTTCTACAAAGCGACGTGATGAAGCCTTTGTGGCTTGCACAGCCAGTGGCGCGCCGCTAGCGATGACTTCGGCAATCTCTATCGCACGTTCGAGCTGGCTACCAACGGGAACAATCTCCTGAACCAGCCCGATACGCTTGGCCTCCTCTGCATCGAACTCGTCGGAGGTGAGCAGGTGATACATCGCATTGCCCCAGCCGCCGCGTTCCACGAACCGAATAGTGGCGCCACCCGTCGCATGAATACCGCGTTTGGGTTCTAACTGCGAGAAGCGGCTGTTATCAGCGGCAATGACGATATCACCGCCCAGCGCTAGTTCGATACCCAAGGTATAGGTAATGCCATGAGTGGCGGTGACAATGGGTTTGCGGCAGGCGCGACCCAAACCAACCACATCGATGCGCTTGTCGTCGCCATTCACGCCCTGCGCCATTAAGCCTGTCCATTTTGGAAGGTCGAGTCCGGCAGTAAAATGATCACCGTGACCAAATAAAACACCAACCCATAGATCCACATTTTCATCCAACAGCGTATAGGCGGCGACCAGCTGTTTAGCCATGGTGGGTGTATAGCCATTATATTTTTCGGGGCGGTTCAGACCGATGAGCAGGATGTGCCCGCGGACTTCTGTGGTGATTGAGCCTTCTTCGCTGTTCATTAATGACAGTTCCTTATCAATGACTTAAATGCCACAGCGCATAACTTAGCATATTCTGGATCAATGCTCGCCAAACCCATAACTATGGGAGGCGCGAGAAGAACCCGTTCTGTGCGTCCCTAGAAACCCGAATTGCTATCGAGAATTTGTTGATAGTACTGCGCATCCAGTCGTTCATAGTGATCGCTACGTGGCTTGCGCACATAGATCTCATCGTCGCCGACCTGATCCAAATGGTAGGCCTGCTCCCGCAGTTCACCTTTTAACAATTTGAAGGTAACCGTGGTGGCCATGCTACGTTGAATACGAATAAAGACGGGCTGGGCGTAGCCGGGAAGTTCGCCATTCACCAGTTGCTGCAGTGACTCCAGGTCTAACGGATCACCCTCTTCCAGGGAGAAAGCGACCATGCCGGCTCTACCCTCTACGCCTGGCACTTCCACGCCGTAGACATTGGCCATGGCAATCTGGGGGTGGCCATTCAAAACCTCAGCCACCTCGTTGGTGGAAACATTTTCTGCCCGCCATCGGAAGGTGTCCCCGGTACGATCCACGAACTGAAAGTGCTTCAAGCCCAGAGCAAAACCCACATCAATCTGCCGAACCAGATCGCCGGTGTTAAACCATTGATCTCCAGACTTGTGCACATTGCTAACAATCTTGCTGGCTGTCGCCTTAGGG
>JADGEN010000100.1 GCA_016744355.1 Halieaceae bacterium | reverse complement strand
CACCGCCGCCGCCCATGCTGGGGTCTACCCCTGCATGACCGTACTGGTCGTAAGCAGCCTTTTTCTCGCTGTCCGACAAAATTTCATAGGCCTCGGAAGCTTCCTTAAACTTGTCTTCCGCATCTGCTGCATCCGGATTTCTATCCGGATGGTACTTCATCGCTACACGGCGATAGGCGGTTTTAATTTCCTTGGCGTCAGCGCTTTTGCTAACCCCCAGTACTTCGTAATAATCTCGTTTAGACATAGCAAATTCTGGCGTAATTCTACAGATTTCTGAAACGACTACGCGGGCACTGAGGCCCGCGTGGTCACAAAGTGGGGCGACCGGGGTCGCCCCGTAACAAAGACGTTTACTTCTTCTCGTCTTCTTTTACTTCCTCGAACTCAGCGTCGACAACATCACCATCAACTGCATCGTCAGCTTGCTCAGCACCTGCCGCTTCAGCGGCTCCGGCTGCTTCTGCTGACGCTGCCTGAGCTGCGTACATCTTCTCGGCCACGGGGCTGGTTACTTCGGTCAGCTTGGTTGCCGCTGCATCGATAGCTTCCTTGTCGTCACCCTTGAGGGCTTCTTCTGCCTCGGAGATTGCCGCTTCGATAGCAGCTTTCTCGTCGTCAGTGGCGTGCTCGCCCGCTTCTTCCAGCGTTTTCTTCGAGGCGTGCATCAAACCTTCACAGGTGTTGCGTGCGCTAATCAGCTCTTCGAACTTGGCATCGGCTTCGGCGTTGGCTTCAGCATCTGCAATCATGCTCTCGATATCATCATCGCTCAGGCCGCCAGAAGCAGTGATGCGAATAGATTGCTCTTTGCTTGTAGCCTTGTCCTTAGCAGACACGTTCAGTATGCCGTTGGCATCCAGGTCGAAGGTGACTTCGATCTGTGGCATGCCGCGTGGTGAAGGCGGAATGTCGGTCAGGTCGAAACGGCCCAGCGACTTGTTCTGCGCGGCTTGCTTACGCTCGCCCTGTACCACGTGAATGGTTACTGCAGACTGGTTGTCTTCTGCGGTTGAGAATACCTGCGACTTCTTGGTAGGAATCGTAGTGTTTTTCTCAATCAGCGGCGTTGCAACCGCACCCATAGTCTCGATGCCCAGAGTCAGTGGAGTAACGTCTAACAGCAATACGTCTTTCACGTCGCCGGCCAGAACACCACCTTGAATAGAGGCGCCCATGGCTACCGCTTCATCAGGGTTTACGTCCTTGCGTGGCTCTTTGCCAAAATAATCGGCAACAACGCTCTGCACCAGCGGCATACGTGTTTGCCCGCCCACCAGGATAACGTGGTCTATTTCGCTGGGGCTAAGTCCAGCATCTTTCATAGCCGCTTTCACAGGCGCCATAGACTGGGTAACCAGCTCTTCTACCAGTGACTCCAGCTTGGAGCGAGACATTTTCACAACCAGGTGCTTGGGCCCGGTAGCGTCGGCAGTAATGTAAGGCAGGTTCACCTCAGTTTGCTGCGTAGTCGACAGCTCAATTTTGGCTTTTTCTGCCGCTTCTTTCAGGCGCTGCAGAGCCAGAGGGTCATTGTGCAGGTCGATGCCGCTCTCTTTCTTGAATTCTGCTGCCAGATATTCGATCAGGCGCATGTCAAAGTCTTCACCACCGAGGAAGGTGTCACCGTTGGTAGAAAGCACTTCAAACTGGTGCTCGCCGTCGACTTCGGCAATCTCGATGATAGAGATATCGAAAGTACCACCACCGAGGTCATAAACCGCGATAGTCTGGTCGCCTTTACCTTTGTCCATGCCGTAGGCCAAGGCCGCAGCAGTTGGCTCGTTGATGATGCGCTTTACGTCCAGACCGGCAATCTTACCGGCATCTTTAGTAGCCTGACGCTGGGAGTCGTTGAAGTAAGCCGGCACGGTAACAACCGCTTCGGTCACTGGCTCACCCAGGTACTCTTCAGCCGTTTTCTTCATTTTCATGAGGATTTCAGCGGAAACCTGTGGCGGCGCCATCTTGTCGTCTTTTACCTGAACCCAGGCGTCGCCGTTATCGGCTGCAATAATTTTGTAAGGCACCATAGAGATGTCTTTTTGCACAACATCATCTTTAAACTTACGGCCTACCAGACGCTTTACCGCATACAGGGTGTTGTGCGGGTTGGTCACAGCCTGACGCTTGGCGCTCTGGCCGACCAGAATCTCACCATCGTCGGTGTAACCCACAATAGAGGGTGTAGTGCGATCGCCTTCGGCGTTCTCGATAACTTTAGGTTTGCCGCCATCCAGCACTGACACGCAGGAGTTGGTAGTACCTAAATCGATTCCTATAATCTTTCCCATTTTGCTTCTCCAGTTTTTCGAGCCGGCTTACGCGGGCCATTTCAAATTTGTTGTATGTGTCTTTCGCTTGTTCTATATATTGGCCCAATTTGACCGATTTCAAGGCCGGGGACCGTTAATTTTTGCGCCCAAACCTCAACCGGGAGCTTTACTCACCATAACCATGGCCGGGCGCAGCAGGCGGTCGTTGAGGATGTAGCCTTTTTGCATCACCAAGGTGACGGTATTGGGCTCAACCTCGGGGTTTTCCACCATGCTCATCGCCTGATGAAACTGCGGATCGAAGGGCTCACCCAGGGGATCCACGACTTCAATTTTGAATTTTTTCATGGCATCCGCGAAGCTCTTGAGCGTGAGTTCCACACCTTCGGCGATAGGACGCACCAGCTCCTCGTTTGCAGGGGCCGCTTCAAGCGCGCGCTCCAGATTGTCCATAACCGGCAGCAACTCCTTGGAGAACTGCTCCAGGGCAAACTTGCGGGCTTTCTCGACATCTTGCTCGGCGCGGCGTTTCACGTTCTGGGCATCGGCCTGGGCGCGCAAAGACGCATCCTTTGCCTCTGCCGCATCGACCTGAAGCTGTGCAATCACATCTTCCAGACTGGGTTCTGAATCGCCATCGGCGGCCTGCGCGCTTTCTTCCAGGCTGGCATTAATTTCAGCGTCAGCTGCCCTTTGCGCCTCATTCTCGTCAATATCGGATATTTTTTGATCGTTCTCAGCCACTGGGCTACTCCATTTTCAGAGGTTATTGTCTTGCTTGAGCAGCGGATATGGGGGTGACAGAGGCCTATATCAAGCCTTGGAGGGTCGAATATTCGGGTTTTTATTCGATTTTAGGGGTGCAGGCTATCGCGAGAGCGCGGAACTCAACATTCTGGCCGTCACGTCCACAATGGGAATGACTCTTTCGTAGGACATTCGGGTAGGGCCTATCACACCCAACACCCCCAATTGACGTACGCCGTCGTTGTAGGGCGCAGTGACCACGCTGTATTCATCAAAGGTGGTGTAGCCCGATTCTTCACCGATAAAAATCTGAATACCATCGGCCGTTGAACAGCGATCCAGCAGGTGCAGCAGGTCTTTTTTCTGCTCGAAAGCCTCAAATAAATCGCGCAAACCACCCAGCTCCTCGGCGGTAGCATTACCCAGCAGGCGCGACTCGCCGGCAACCAGGTACTCCTCCTGCCCTGCATCCTGATCCAGCGCTTTGCTGGCAAGATCCAGGGTGGCCTGCATATAGCTGTCGATCTGACTGCGCGCCTCATGCATTTCATGCACAATTTGCTCCAGTACTGTATTCAGCGGACGGCCCGCAAATCGCTGATTAACCATTACTGCGGCATCGTGCAATTCGGTGGCGGTATAGGGGCGCTGCGTATGAATGATCTTGTTTTGCACTTCGCGCTCGTTCACAACCAAAATAACCAGCACACGATCGCCAGACAGGGGCAAAAACTCTACCTGCCGCAATTGGTTGGCATTTTGTCGCGGCACCGTAACCACCCCCGCCTGTGCGGTAATGCTGGACAGCAGCGAACTGGCAGACTGCACCAGTTCGGTGGAGGTTCTGTCGGGGTTTAACTCGGCCTGTAGAGCCGACACGTCCTGATTGTCGATAGGGCTCATCTGCAACAGACTGTCTACAAACAGACGGTAACCCTGCGCAGTTGGCACACGCCCGGCGGAAGTATGTGGAGAGTGCAGAAAGCCGCGCTCTTCAAGGTCGCACAGCACATTTCGTATAGTGGCTGCGCTAACCGGCAAGCCCGCTTCGCGCATCAGGGTTTTGGAGCCGACAGGTTGGCCATCGCGAATATGTCGCTCTACCAATGCCTTCAGCAGCACCTGCGCCCGATCTGATATCTCTTTCTTTGCCATACATCCCCGTTATGTCGCTTCCCCTCAATTTGTAACACAACGGGCAATTATGGTCGAGAGAGATGTTTATGCGCGGGCGTAGTTAATGTATAAGTAAGCTCAATCTTCGCTACAACACGCGCCACACAACGATACGAATTCATGCTCACACACATCAACATCACCAATTACACCATCGTCAGTTCACTGGAGATGGAATTTCAAGCGGGCATGACGGTAATCACCGGCGAAACCGGCGCAGGCAAGTCCATCATGCTCGACGCCCTGGGCCTGTGTCTGGGCGACCGCGCCGACCCAAAAGCGGTGCGTCACGGTTGTGAGCGCGCAGAAATCAACGCTCAGTTCGACATTAGCGACATTCCTGCAGCCAAGGCCTGGCTGGCAGAGCGCGACCTCTTGCAGGGCGATGAATGCCTACTGCGCCGCATTGTCACTGGTGAAGGACGCAGTCGCGCCTACATCAACGGCAGCGCCTCTACCCTGCTCGACTGTGGTGATTTTGGCGAACTGCTCATAGACATCCACAGCCAGCACGCCCACCAATCGCTGCTGCGCAAAGACAACCAGCGCCATATTCTGGATGCCTTTGCTGGGCATCAGGCGCTGACTAGCAAGGTAGAGCAAACAGCCTCCGACTGGCTGCGCACCCGGCGCGAATTAGAACTGCTCACCAGCGCCCAGGACGAGCACAACGCCCGCGCCCAACTGCTGGCCTATCAGGTAGAAGAACTTGACCAACTGGCGCTGCAAGAAGGCGAACTGCCCGCACTGGAAGCCGAGCAAAAAGCCCTGAGCAACGCCGAGAACATTCTGCATTCTGCCCATCAGGCCCTGGATTTGTGTGAAGCCCAGGAAGGCGGCACACAGCAAGCGCTGCAGCTATTACAGGAAGATGCCCACAGTGAGGTGGCGGTTTCTGCCGCGCGCGAACTGCTGGACTCCGCCGCCATACAACTCACCGAGGCCAAGGGCGAGATTCAGGCCTACATAGACCAGGTGCAAATAGACCCCCAGCGCCTGGAAGAAGTAGACAAGCGCCTCACCAGCTTTTACGACATCGCACGCAAGCACAAAATAATGCCCGAGAAAATTTCCGAGCGTCACGCCACCCTGTCTGAAGAGCTACAGGGCCTGAACCACGGCGGGCAGCACATAGAACAACTCGAAAAAGACATGACCAGCCTGGCGCAACAGTACCAAAAGGACGCTGCAACTCTAGGCAAGCAACGCAAATCGGCTGCTAAAAAGCTGGATAAGAAGATTGGCGCCCAGCTGGGTGGACTGGCGATGGAACAATGCAAGTTTGAAGTGGCCCTGCACACCAGAGATTCAGACCAGCCTCACCCCCAGGGCCGCGAAGACATCGAATTCCTTATCAGCACCAACCCGGGCGCACCTACCCAGCCACTGGGCAAGATCGCGTCGGGCGGTGAATTGTCCCGCATCAGCCTCGCCATTCAGGTGGTCACGTCCAGCGTGGGCACACAATCCAGTCTGGTGTTTGATGAGGTAGATGTGGGTATAGGTGGCGCTGTTGCCGAGTCGGTGGGCAGCTTACTGCGCACTCTGGCCGATAAAGCCCAGGTGCTCTGTGTTACCCACCTACCTCAGGTGGCTGCTCAGGGGCATCAGCATCTGCAGGTGAGTAAAACCAGCGACAAGGACTCGGCTCATACGACTATGAGTCAGTTGGACGATAAGGATAAGGTGCTGGAGATTGCGCGGATGTTGGGTGGTAAGAAGATCACTGAGCAGTCTATGGCGCATGCTCGGGAGATGGTCGGGAGTCCTCGGTAGGGTTCGGAGGTATTGCCGGACATATACGCAACCTGCTCGCGGCGACTCACCCCAAATCAAATGACCTAAGTCTTCTTACGAACGTACAAAACCAAAGCATGATCTTCCAGCGTATACCCGTGCGACTCAGCAATCTCGCGCTGACGCTGCTCAATAACCGCATCGTGAAACTCAATAACATCACCGGTTTCCATACAAACCATGTGGTCATGGTGCTCGCCCCGGGCGAGTTCAAACACAGAGTGTCCGGTTTCGAAATTATGACGGGTGACCAGACCTGCAGTCTCAAACTGGGTGAGAACACGGTACACAGTAGCCAAACCGACCTCTTCGCCGGCGTCGCGCAGGGCGCCGTAGACGTCCTCAGCACTCACATGCTGACGTCCGGAGTCTGAGGATTCCAGAATTTGCAGGATCTTGACCCGCGGCAGGGTGACTTTCAAACCAACCTTGCGTAATTCCTGATTTTCGACGGCCATCTTGATAAGGGCTTCTCTGAGTTGTTGAGTAGGGGTATCATGCCACCCCATCAACAGAAGTGGAAGTTTAAACCCAATGCGGACCCTGCTCGTCTCTCTATTTTGCGCGATTACACTCTCGTCCATCTCGGCCTGCGGCTTCGTGGGGTTCCCCGGCGTTTATCGCATTAATGTAGAACAGGGAAACATCATCGACCAGGAAAAGGTCGACAAGCTGAAAATTGGCATGAGCCGCCGTCAGGTGCGCTTTATTCTGGGCACGCCCATGCTCGAAGACAGCTTCAACACAGACCGCTGGGACTACACGCACACCATTCGCAATGGCAAGAACAGCCTTCTGAACGAGAATTTAGTCGTATATTTTGAAGATGAGAAGTTAAGCCGTATTGAGGGAGACTTCACTCCTACGCCAGACGAGCCAGAGCCGGAGCCGGAAACCAATCCCGAACCTGCTGCCGAAGGGACTCTAGAGGCGGCTCTCCAGTAGGCCTCTAGCTCTCAGCGGCTCCCTTAGCCTTACGCTCTTTCGCCTCAGCCGCCCGTGCTTTACGCACCTCTTTAGGGTCGATTAGCAGAGGACGATATATTTCCACTCGCTCACCCTCTGCCAGCACCTGTTTGCTGGGCACGGCCTTACCAAATATACCCAGCTTGACGCCCTCCAGACTTAAGCCTTCGAAACGATCGGCAATACCCGAAAGCTCGACCGCTTGCACAGCCGTGGTACCCAGAGGCACATCCAGAGGCACAATGGCCTGTTTCTCGGGCAGCGCATAGGCAACTTCTACGTGGATGGTTTGCTCTTCACTCATGCTGTTTCCTGCTTGTGTGCATACGGGCTTAGCCGTAGATAATTTTTGCCCGCTGGCTGACTGATTCCACCAGCTTGCTGCTCACCCGCTCAAATAGCTTGCCTGCAGCTGCGCCCAGCACCGAATTATTGATCGCAAACTCGATATGCAGGCTGACCTTACAGGCCGAATCGCCCAGAGCCTGAAAACCCCAGCGACCCTCAAAGAATTCGAAAGGCCCTTCTACCAGTTCAAGGGTGATGGTTTCTGCCCCTACCAGTGTGTTGCGCGTGGTGAAACTTTGGCTCATGCCACCCTTGGACAGGTCTAACCTAGCCTCCAGCAGCTGCCCCTCTTGATGCAAAATAGTGGCGCCAACACAGCCATCCATAAACTTGGGATAGGCCTCGATGTCATTCACCAGTTTAAATATTTCCGGGGCGGTGTGGGGCAAAAGCGCGCTGCGACTGATTGTGGTCATGGTTCCTTAAACAACTAAAATGAGTGCAATTAAAAGTATAAGCCAAGCATTGCACAGACAAAAACCGCAATGATGGCCAGTGGTACAAAATATCTGAGTAAAAAACGCCATAGCGCAAAGAACAGGTCTGTCTCGCGGTACAGCTCCATCCGCAAAATTTCAGGTCGCATATACCAACCCACAAACACAGCGGTGAGCAACGATACCAGAGGAAGCAACAAGTCGGCAGTGATTGCGTCCAAAAGTTCAAAGAAGTTCCAATTGGCAAACCAGAGGTCGTCCTGCCAGGCGTTAAAAGACAGCACGCTGCCCAGCCCCAGCATCCACACTATGCCCGCCACCACCGGCACGGCAATAAAACGAGGCCAGCGCCGGTGTTGCATTACCATTCGCACAATAGGCTCCATCATCGCCACAGCGGAACCCAGCGAAGCAATGACCACCAGGGCAAAAAACAGGGCTCCAAATAATTCACCCTGCAGAATATTGCCAAAGGCATAGGGCACGCTCACAAACATCAGTCCCGGCCCCATGGAGGGTTCAATGTTGTTGGCAAACACAATGGGGAAAATCGCCAGGCCTATGGCCAGGGAGATTAGCGTGTCGAACAGCGCTACTGCCACCACCGAGCGCCCAACGGGAATACGATCTGGCGCATAGGCGCCGTAGATGATGCCCGCGCCCACGCCCACGCCCAGAGTGAAGAAGGCATGGCCCAGGGCGACCAACACCGACTGCGGCGTGAAGTCGATCATCTTCACCGAGAACAAAAACTCCTGGGCAGCTTTAAGATCGCCGTTTTCCACGCCGAACATCACCAGCACCCCAAGTAGCGCAATAAGTGTTGGCACGACAATCCACGCCAGCAGACCAATACCGCGGCGCACCCCCATACTCACGGTGGCCACTGTCATCAACAGAAACAAACTCTGCCAGTAAATAAGCACTCTGGGGCTGGACAAAAACTGATCAAAATACTCGCCCACGGTCAACGCACTGGCCGCGGCAAAAACACCCGACGCCATCACCCCCGTGTAGGCCAAGGCCCAACCTGCAATCACGGCATAGTAAGACAATATGAGTAGCCCGGTGATGCAGGCCAGCACGCCGATGACCATCCAGTTGCGCGACAACAGTGAGCGGTCGGCGGACCAGCGTAGGGCAATGGTGGGGCTGCCCCGCCCGTGAGTGCCAATAGCCACCTCGGCAATTAGCAGGGGCACGGCAATAAAAAACAGACAAAACAGATAGCTGACAACAAACGGCGCGCCACCATATTCACCGGTGAGATAAGAGAAACGCCAGATATTACCCAGACCAACCGAGGAGGCAGACAGCGCCAACACAAAGGTTGTGCGGGACTGCCAGCCGCCAAAATCTTTTCGTGCCAGCAGACTCACAGAGTGAATTGGTTTCTTATTTTCATCGCGCTAGTGTAGCAGCCTCCAGCGACGTAAAAGGGAAAGATTCACCTTTCCCCCACCCGGCTTGTCCGTATAATGCGCGGCATGGCCAAAAAGAAACACAAAACCCCCAGCAACGTTATCGCCAAGAACAAACGGGCGAGCTTTGACTATCACCTGCTGACAACGTTCGAAGCGGGCGTAGCCCTGACTGGCTGGGAAGTTAAGGCTCTGCGCATGGGTAAAGCCGAGCTCACCGACACCTATGTGTTGATGAAAGACGGCGAAGCGTTTTTGCTGGGCGCCAGAATTACACCCCTGGACACCGTGTCTACCCACTTCGTGACCGACCCCACTCGCACCCGCAAACTGCTGCTGCACAAAAAAGAGCTGGCAAGAATTAAGGCCGGCATCACCCAAAAAGGCCATACCTGCGTGTGCACCCAGCTTTACTGGAAAGGCCACCTGGTCAAAGCCAGAATTGCCCTGGCTGAAGGTAAGCAGGCCCACGACAAACGCGACACCCAAAAAGACCGCGACTGGAACCGCCAGAAGCAACGGGTTGTGCGCGACAACGTCAAACAGTAATCTCGCGTCTAACCCGCCATTAGCGCGCGGGCTGTTATCCCAAAACCCACCGCAAACAACACCGCCAGTGCCACCTGCCTGTGCAGGCGTGTGCCAAAGCGCTTAAACAACCAATAACCCACTTTGTCGCCCAGATACATGGCGGGAAAACTCAGCGCAAACAGCCACAGCGATTGTATGCTCACATAACCGGCAGCGGCGTAAGACACAAAACCAAAGCTTGCCGAAAACATGAAAAACGTCATCAGCAGAGCGCGCGCCTTTTCGGCACTTGGCTGGGTTGCCACCGCATACACCACTACCGGCGGCCCGGGCACTGCGAACACGCCATTCAATAAACCCGACGCCAAGCCCACCGCCCGACTCACATCGGCACGGGGCTCAACAAAGGTCGGTCGGTAGAAAGTGAGCAGTAAGCAGGCGGCAATAACCGCCAGTCCAATCCACAACTGAAACGAAGCGGCGTCCAGCATGCCCAACACCAGCGTGCCGATTAGCGTTCCCAACAGTGAGAACGAAACCATGGGCAGCATAGGCCTGATGGGAAACTGCCCCCAAAAGGTTTTGAGGCTAAACAGGCTCACTGCCAGGGTGAGCATAATGCTCAGCACCACCGACTCTATGGGAGACATAAGCAGGGTAAAGGCCGGCACCGCCGCCAGGGCAAAACCGAAGCCTGTGAATGCGCGCATCACTGCGGCGAAGATAACCACCAGCCACACCAGAGCGAGCTGAAGTAAGCCGAAATCTGCCATCATGGTGGTGAATGTGTGCAACCTACAACCAGCGCTGGCGCGCGCCTAACGCTCGAACCTCATAATGTCCGATTTCTCGCCGTCTTTGTAAGTCAGACGTACTGTGGCATAACGGGTACTGCCAGGCACCTTTACATACATTGTCATTTTGGCATCGAGGGGCGCAACCCCGGACTTGCGCCACGCGGGAAATTTGAATCGCTTATTGGGTGTGGTGCGATTTAAACCATACTCAATTTTCGTCAGTGCACCGCGATACGTA